>NZ_JOMG01000002.1:2412500-2744396 GCF_000711225.1 Pelobacter seleniigenes DSM 18267 | reverse complement strand
GAGATCTTCCTCAAACAGTGGTCGCACATTGACCGCGAGTTCAGCTTCAAGCGGGTTGAAACCGGGGTCGCCGAAACCACCCTGCAAGGACTCAGTGAAACCCTCACCAGCATCCCGGCCGATTTTACCCCGCACCGGAAAATCGCCACGCTGCTGAAGAAACGCCGTACCGTTGTGGCCGAAAAGGAACAGGCCATCGACTGGGGCACCGCCGAAGCCCTGGCCTTCGCCAGCCTGGTCAATGAAGGGACGTCGATCCGCCTGTCCGGCCAGGACTCCCGGCGCGGCACCTTCAACCATCGTCATGCGACCCTTTATGACATCAAAACCGGCCGGGAGTACACCGCCCTGGCCGACATCGCCCGCAGTGCAGGCTGCCGCTTTGATGCCTTCAACAGCATGCTCTCGGAAGCAGCGGTGCTCGGCTTTGATTACGGGTATTCCGTTGAGACCCCGGACGACCTGACCATCTGGGAAGCCCAGTTCGGTGATTTTGCCAACGGCGCCCAGGTCATTATCGATCAATTCATTGCCAGCAGCCTGGCCAAGTGGGATCGTCCGACCGGTCTGGCTATGTTCCTCCCCCATGGCTACGAAGGCCAGGGCCCCGAACATTCGAGCGCGCGCATTGAGCGTTACCTGCAACTCTGCGCCGACAACAACATGCAGGTGGTCAATCCCAGCACCCCGGCCCAATTTTTTCACGTGCTGCGCCGCCAGGTCAGGACCGCTTACCGGCGGCCGCTGATTGTGGCCACTCCGAAGGCGCTGCTGCGCCACCCGGCCTGTGTTTCCAGCCTCGCCGAGCTGAGCAGCGGCCATTTCCGCGAAATCCTCCCTGACGATCTCGCGCCGACCGACTGCCGCAGGGTTTTGCTCTGCTCCGGCAAAATCTATTATGAACTGCTCAACCAGCGCTCCGAAGGTGGCCACAACGACGTTGCCATTGTCCGCATCGAACAATTATATCCGCTGCACACGGAACTGCTCCAGGAGATCCTGGCACCATACCGGAACGATGTGGAATATTACTGGGTTCAGGAGGAACCCGGCAACGGTGGCGGCTGGGACCATTTACGCCCCCTGCTGCGCGAACTGATCGGCAAGGAACCGGTGTATGTCGGCCGCAAACGCTCCGCCAGTACCGCAGTCGGCTCGCACCGTATTCACAAGATCGAGCAGCAGCAGATTCTGGAAAAAGCGTTCGCAACCCTTTAATTCAATCGTGGAGAGGTTCTCTATGGATATCATTGTTCCCCAGGTAGGCGAATCGATCGTTGAAGCGGAAATTGGCGAATGGTTCAAGAAAAACGGCGAGTTCGTTGAAAAAGACGATTTGCTCATGGAACTGGAGACCGAGAAGGTCAACGTCGAGTTGAATGCCGAAGTGTCCGGCAAGCTGACCATCCTGGTCGAAGCCGGAGAGACCGTTGAAATCGGGGCGGTCATCGGTCGCATAGATGAGTCAGCGGCCCAACCGGACAGCAGCGATGAGGCCCAGCCGGAACCGCCAGCGAACTCCGCCGAGCAGGAAAAAACCCCACCACCAGCTGCGCCAGCAGAAGAGGGAAAACCAGAACCGACAACCGCCCAGGCCACACCGATGAACCCGGCGGTCAAAAAGATCGCCGCGGAGCGCGGCATCGATCTGTCCCAGGTGAAAGGGAGCGGTCGCGACGGCCGGATTCTGGTCGATGACCTGCCGGAGCAGTCCCCCAAAACGGAACAGGTTGCCCCTAAACCGGCAGAAGAAAAAGCCCCCCAGCAACCCGCACCTGCCCCGGCGAAAGCCGCCGCCGACCGGATTAAACGGGTCCCCATGTCCCAGCTGCGCAAAAAGGTGGCGGAACACCTGATGAAGGCCAAGCAGGAAACCGCCATGCTGACCACCTTCAATGAGGCCGACATGAGTCGGGTGATCCAGCTGCGCAAAGACTACAAAGAAGCATTCCAAAAAAAATACGGCTGTTCCCTCGGCTTCATGTCCTTTTTCGTCAAAGCCTGTGCCGAGGCCCTGAAAGAGCATCCGGAAGTCAATGCCAGCATCGACGGCAACGATATCGTCTATCACAACTATTACGATATCGGCATTGCCGTCGGCAGTAAACGCGGCCTGGTGGTTCCGGTCGTTCGCGACACCGACAGCCTCGACTTCCACGAGATTGAAACCATCATCCGTGACTTTGCCGAACGGGCCAATTCCGGCAAGCTGACCCTCGATGAGCTGCAGGGCGGCACCTTTACCATCACCAATGGCGGCGTGTATGGCTCGGTCCTCTCGACACCGCTGCTTAATCCGCCACAGAGCGCGATCCTCGGCATGCACGGAATCCAGGATCGCCCCGTGGTCCGTGATGGAGAGATTGTCATCCGCCCGATCATGAATCTGGCCTTGAGCTACGATCACCGCATCATTGACGGGCAACAGGCGGTCACCTTTCTCAAACAGGTCAAAACCTACATTGACAACCCGGAAACCCTGTTGCTGAAAGTCTGAGTTCCGCACGCTGAAAGAGGAACCAGCCGTCAAGAGGATGAACGTTTCCGGAGCGCAGCTAAAAAGGAGTTCCCATGTCTGACAAGACTTATGATCTGATCGTTATCGGCGCAGGCCCCGGCGGCTATGTCGCCGCGATCCGCGCCGCCCAGCTCGGGTTTACTGTCGCGGTGATCGAAAAACGCGCGACCTTAGGCGGAGTTTGCCTCAACGAAGGGTGTATCCCGAGCAAGGCGCTGCTCGAATCGAGCGAACATTTTGCCCGCACCAGACATGAATTTGCCGAACACGGCATCGAAGTCGGCGAAGTCAGTCTGAACCTGGCCCAGCTGATGGCCCGCAAACAGGGGATCATCGACAAGCTGACCGGCGGCATTGAAGGGCTGTTCAAGAAACATAAAATTGACCGGATCACCGGAACTGCGGAACTGCAACCGGCCAGCCAGTCAAGCAAGACAGTCAAGATCATCTCCGCCGAAGGGACCAACACAATAGCGGCCAAAACCATCCTGCTGGCGACCGGCAGTGCGGCATTCGAGCTGCCCCACCTGCCTTTTGATGGAACCGATGTCATCAACGCCCGCGATGCGCTGAGCCTGACCGAGGTGCCCAAACATCTGCTCGTGGTCGGTGGCGGCGTCATCGGTCTGGAGATGGGTTCGGTCTGGAGCCGGCTGGGTGCCAAAGTCACTGTCGTGGAGATGCTGCCGCAGATCCTCCCCGCCACCGATCCGCAAATCGCCCAGACCCTGCAACGCAGCCTGAAAAAACAGGGTATCGAGATCCTGCTGAAGACCAAGCTGGAAAAAATGGAAAAAACCGCCGACGGCCTGATCGCCACGGTCTCCGGCGCCAAAGGGGAACAGCAGATCAAGTGCGACAAGATCCTGGTTGCCACCGGGCGGCGCGCCCAAACCGAAGGGCTCGGCCTGGAGAATGTCGGCCTGGTCCCGAACAAGCAGGGCCAACTCGAGGTCGACGCGGATTTTCAAACCAAGGTCGCAGGAATCTACGCCATCGGCGACCTGGTTCCGGGCCCGATGCTGGCCCACAAAGCCAGTGAGGAAGGGGTCGTTTTTGCGGAGCGTCTGGCCGGGCAGAAATCGACGGTTCACTACAACACCGTTCCGGCAGTCACCTATACCTGGCCCGAGGTGGCCACCGTGGGAAGCAGTGAAACGGAGCTCAAAGAGAACAAAGTCGACTACCGGTCCGGCAAGTTTTTCTTCGCCGCCAATGGCCGTGCCCTGTGCACCGGTATGAGCGAAGGTTTTGTCAAGGTCCTGGCGACTCCCGACAGTGGCCGGATCCTCGGCGTGCATATTATCGGGCCGAGCGCTTCGGAACTCATCGCCGAAGCAGCGACGGTGATTTCCTTTTCCGGCAGTATCCATGACCTGGCCGTAACCTGCCACGCCCACCCCACCCTTGCCGAAGCCATCAAAGAAGCTGCCCTGGCAGTCAACAAAGAGGCAATTCACGGCTGAGGGGTTGACAAAAAGCAGGGCACGTCAGAGAATCAGATCGGCTTTAATCAGGGCAGCGCAAAGCTGCCCTGATTTGCTCATGCTCTTTTGCACCGTTTCGCATATCGCCCGCCTACCACCTGTGTTGCAACATGTCGGCCGCGATATCATTCTGCTGAGAATTTTATCCAACGGAGTCTGTTTTGAAGTCTTTGAAAAAACTGTTGATCCTGCTTGTCGTCATCGGCCTGATCGGTGCCGTCGTTTTTTATTTCCGCGACACCACGGAACCCCAATTGACCCTGACCCCGAACAGCGGGCCGATTTCCAATAAATCGAAGCTGTTGCTGTCACTCACCGACGCCGGAAGCGGCCTCAAGGACCTGCAGGTGACCATGGTCCAGAAAAACAACCGCATGCCGCTGCTGGAGCAAAGCTTTCCCGTGAGCACCGAAACAACGGATATCGAGTTGGATCTTGGCAAGGTTAAACTGGAGGAAGGCGATTTCCAGATCGAAGTTCGGGCCACGGACAGCGCTATTTATCATTTCGGCAAGGGCAACCAGGCCAGCAAGACATTTTCTTTGACCTATGACAGCCGTCCGCCGATCATTTCAATTCTCAGCAAAGCACATAATTTCTCCCGCGGCGGCAGCGGACTGGTAGTCTTTTCCGTCAACGAAGAGGTCACACAGCCCGGCATTCAGTTCGGCGATTTGTTCTTCCCGGCCTTTCGTCAGCCGTCAGGACACTATGCCTGCCTGTTCGCCTACCCCTATTTCATGGCGGAAAAAGATTTTGTGCCCCGTGTGGTCGCACAGGACCTGGCCGGCAACGAACGCCAGACCGGCATCTATTATCGCGCCAAATATAAAAGATTTCGCGATCGCGATATCAAGATCTCAAAATCATTCCTGGACATGAAGACCCCGGAACTCGAACCTCTGGCACCGAACGCGAAGACCCCCATCGACATCTTCCTCTACGTCAACCGGGAGGTTCGCAAGGCAAACCGTGCCAAGATGGCCGAACTGAGCAAAGACACCTCGCCGACGCCGCTTTGGAAAGACAGCTTCCTGCGGCAGCCGATGGCAGCCACCCTGGCTCAGTTTGCCGATCACCGGACCTATTATTACGAGGGGAAAAAAGTGGATGAAGCCTATCACCTCGGCTATGACCTGGCCTCGGTTGCCCAGGCCGAAATCGAGGCCGCCAACGACGGCAAAGTGGTGTGGGCGGAATACCTGGGCATTTACGGACTCTGCGTGGTGATTGATCACGGCCTTGGTATGCAGACCCTGTATGCGCACATGAGCCAGCTCGATGTTCACCCCGGTGACCTGGTCAGCCGCGGCCAGATTATCGGCCGCAGCGGCGCGACCGGCATGGCCGGTGGTGATCATCTGCATTTTGGAGTGTTTGTGTCGGGAATCCCGGTACAACCGGTGGAATGGTGGGATCAGCACTGGCTCACCGACAATATCGACAGCAAATTGCAGTTATGAGCGTTTCTGGACCGCACTGGACAGGAGCTGCTTGACAGCCCTGGCAGGTTAGTCTAAATACTTTACATTCCAAACCTTATGCGGACCTATAAAACTTCCGACAAAGAGAAAGGTGCCCCTGATGAAAAATGCTGCCATGTCGCTCCTGATCGCTCTGGCTTTATGCTTCTCCACGCAAGCGTTTGCCCTTAAACCGGTCAAGGAAATCAAAGCCGGCTTTATCTATGTCGGCCCGGTCGGCGATGCCGGTTGGACCTATGCCCATGACCAGGGACGCAAAGAGATGGAAAAACTTCCCTATGTCAAACCTTCGACCTACATCGAGTCGGTCCCGGAAGGCGCTGAGGCGACTCGCGTCATCAACGGTCTGGTCCGCAAAGGCAACAACCTGATCTTCACCACCAGTTTCGGTTATATGGATGCCACCATTGACGTGGCAAAACGCAATCCTGATGTGGTGTTCATGCACTGTTCCGGGTACAAAACCGCCCCCAATGTCGGCACCTACTTCGGCCGCATGTACGAACCACGTTATCTGTCCGGAATCGTGGCTGGCGAGATGAGCAAATCAAATATCATCGGTTACGTTGCCGCATTCCCCATCCCCGAAGTCATTCGCGGAATCAACGCCTTTACTCTGGGCGTCCGCAGCGTCAATCCCAAAGCCGAAGTCCGCGTGGTCTGGACCCAGACCTGGTTCGATCCAGGCGTGGAACGTGACGCCGCCGACAGCCTGCTCGACGTCGGGGCCGATGTCCTCACCATGCACCAGGATGCACCGGCGACCCTGCAGGCCGCCGAAGCTCGTGGCGCTTACGTGATCGGTTACGATACCGATATGCGCAGCTTCGCCCCCACCGCTTTCCTGACCGCCCCGATCTGGAAGTGGGGTGCCCTCTACACCAAAATCGCCGAAGAGGTCCATAACGGCACCTGGAAATCGGAGCAGATCTGGTGGGGAATGAAAGAAGACTTGGTCGGCCTGGCCGAGTTCAGCGATAAAGTGCCGGCTAAAACCCGGGCCGACGTTGCAGCCAAACAAGCCGAAATTGTCGCCGGAACCTTCCATCCCTTCGCCGGACCAATCAAAGACCAGGACGGTAAAGTTATCGTCGCCGCAGGGGCAACCCCGAGTGACGGTGAACTGCTCGGCATGAATTACTTTGTCGAAGGCGTCCAGGGCACCATCCCCAAATAATCTGTTTCATCCCGGCACGCCCTGAGCACAGGGCGTGCCTTTTACATCGAGATGTCACCTTGCTAGAGATACAAAATATCCGCAAGACATTCCCCGGAGTGGTTGCCCTTGACGACGTCTCTTTCGGCGTCGCGGCAGGCGAAATCCATACCTTACTGGGCGAAAACGGCGCCGGCAAGAGCACCCTGATGAATGTGTTGACCGGGTTGTATCACCCGGATCGGGGCAGGATCAGCCTGGCCGGCCAAAACGTTCACTTTACCAGTCCGCGGGACTCCCTGGCCCATGGCATCGGCATGGTTCATCAACATTTCATGCTGGTTCCCGCTCATTCGGTTTTTGAAAACATTCTTCTGGCCCTGGACCGGGTGCCTAATTTTTATAACCGGAAACAGTTTAAGGACAAGATCAGTCGAGTCATCGCTGAATTCAATCTGGATCTGGATCTGGACAGCCCGGTCTGGAAGCTGTCCATCGGCGCGCAGCAGTGGATCGAACTGATCAAACTGCTGATGAGAGACTGTCGCCTGTTGATCCTTGATGAACCGACCGCGGTGTTGACCCCGCAGGAAGCGACCCGACTGTTCGAAGTTTTGAACCGGCTCAAAGGCCAGGGGAAGAGCATCATTTTCATCTCCCACAAGATGCGCGAGGTCATGGAAATCTCGGACCGGGTTACCATCCTTAAAAAAGGCCGCAGTGTTGCCACCCTGGAACGGGGCAATTTTGACGAAAACCGCCTGGCTTCGTTGATGATCGGTCAGGACAAGGTGCCGGAATGGCAGAAGAACGAGCAGGTCTCGGAAAAAACCGCCCTGTCGATTCAGGACCTGTGCGTACACAATGACCGGGGGACCATCGACCTGGATGCCTTTAACCTGGAATTGAAAGAGGGCGAGATTCTCGGCATC
Organism: Pelobacter seleniigenes DSM 18267; assembly: GCF_000711225.1. Classification (NCBI taxonomy): domain Bacteria; kingdom Pseudomonadati; phylum Thermodesulfobacteriota; class Desulfuromonadia; order Desulfuromonadales; family Desulfuromonadaceae; genus Pelobacter; species Pelobacter seleniigenes. Next base: position 2,736,819 of record NZ_JOMG01000002.1, on the reverse strand, counting down.
GCCGGGGTTGCCGGCAACGGCCAGAAAACCCTGGCCGAAGTCCTGACTGGGTTGAAAAATGCCAGCCGGGGCAGAATCCTGGCCGGGGATGAAGATATTACCAACAGCAACGCCCGTTATTCCTATATCGCCGGCATTGCCCATATCCCCGAAGATCGCAAGGCCATCGGTATCGCTCCGGACATGAGCGTCGATGAAAACCTGATCATGAAAAGCTTTAAAAAAGGCCCCTTCCGCAACTGGATTTTCCAGGACCGCAAGGCTATCCGGCGCAACGCCATGGAAAAGATCGAACAGTTCGCCATCAAAACCGGCCCCGACGGGACCCCGGTTCGTTATCTGTCCGGCGGCAATATTCAAAAAGTCATTATCGCCCGGGAACTCTCGGAACAGCCCAGGGTTCTCGTGGCCCTCTACCCGACCCGGGGGCTGGATATCGGCAGCGCAGAATATGTCCACAAGGTGATCGCCGATGCCGCAACCCACGGGATGAGCACGATTTTAATTGCCGAAGACCTGGATGAGCTGCTCAAACTCAGCGACCGTATTGCGGTCATGTTCCGTGGCCAGCTGATCGGCTATGTCGATCCGCGGACCACCACCCGGGAAGAGATCGGGTTGATGATGAGCGGTGAAAGACAGGAGCAACCACAATGAAACTGGTTATCGAACGCCGCGAAATCTCATCGCCGTTGTTTCGCTTCAGCGCTCCGCTGGTCTCCATTGCCATCGCCTTGTTTATTGCCGGTTTCCTGCTGCTGGCGGCTCACATCGACCCTTTTGACGCCTACCGCGAAATTATCATTGAAGCCCTTGGCTCTATGTACGGGCTCTCGGAAACCCTGGTCAAAACCACGCCGTTGATTTTTGCCGGTCTCGGAGTCAGCCTGGCTTTTCGCATGCAGATCTGGAATATCGGCGCCGAGGGACAGATCTACCTCGGAGCGATGGGGGCAACCTGGGTGGCCCTGTTTTCCGGAATTCAGAACCATTGGCTGATGCTGATCGCCATGTTCTGCATGGCCTTTCTCTGCGGCGGCCTCTGGGCCGGAGTGGCCGGGTTCCTGCGTGCGCGCTGGCGGGTCAACGAAGTCATCGTCACTCTGCTGATGAACTATATCGCCATTCTCTGGGTCGATTATCTGGTGTACGGTCCCTGGAAAGATCCCAAGGGATTCAATTTTCCGCTCACCGCGCAGTTCAGCGATCCCGCCCGCCTGGCGGATTATTTCAATACCCGCCTGCACAGTGGCTTTTTCCTGGCGTTAGCCTGCGCGCTGGTCCTTTACCTGTTTATGGAAAGAACCGTGTGGGGGTATGAAATCAAGGTCATCGGCAGCAACCCGAAGGCCGCCCAATATGCCGGTATGAGCACCGGGCTTACCATCTTTTTCGTCCTGTTTCTCAGCGGCGCCATCGCCGGGCTGGCCGGTTTCAGCGAAGTCGCCGGCCTGCAGCACCGCCTGCAGCACGGCATTTCTCCCGGCTACGGCTATACCGCGATCATCATCGCCTGGCTGGCCAAACGCAGTGCGATCGGGGTGGTGATCGTCTCTTTCCTGATGGGGGTTCTGCTGGTCGGCGGGGACAGCCTGCAACTGCTCTGGCAGCTCCCGGTGGCTTTTGTTTATGCCTTTCAGGGGCTGATCCTGTTTTTTCTGCTCGCCTCTGATTTCTTTATCATTTATCGACTGAGGCTGATCAAGGGGACCGCCCATGCTTGAGATCCTGCTTGACGCAACCGTTCGCGCCGGCACACCGATCCTGTTTGCCACCCTCGGCGCAATTATCAACGAACGCGCCGGCATCATCAACCTGGGCATTGAAGGTTTAATGCTGATTGGTGCCCTGGCCGGATTTTCCGGCACCTACCTGAGTGGTTCCCTGCTGGTTGGCGTTCTGGCTGCCTTCTGCGCCACCTTCATTGCCGGCAGCATCCATGCCCTGATCACGGTGCAATTGCGTGGTAACCAGATCGTCAGCGGGCTGGCCCTGACCATGTTCGGCATCGGCATCACTGCCCTGTTCGGTAAGCAGATGGTCGGTCAGACCATCGTTGGCTTCGAGCGGGTGCCGATTCCCGGCCTGCAACATATTCCGGTCATCGGCAAAGCCTTCTTCAATCAGGACATGCTGATCTACTTCAGTTTCCTGCTGGTCTTCGCCATCTGGTATTTTTTTTATCGCACCCGCTGGGGGCTGGCTTTGCGCACCATTGGGGAAAACCCGGCGGCAGCCGATACCTGTGGGCTGTCGGTCTGTAAATATCGCTTTTTGGCGGTTACCATCGGTTCCGGACTGGTCGGGATTGGCGGCGCGTACCTGAGCCTGGCCAGCACCCCCATGTGGATTGAAAACATGTCTGCCGGCCGCGGCTGGATTGCCGTCGCCCTGGTCATATTTGCCGGCTGGTCGAGCCCGCGGGCGCTGGTCGGGGCCTATCTGTTCGGCGGCATTACCGCCATGCAACTACGCTTCCAGGCCATGGGAACCACCATCAGTGCCCATATTCTGCAAATGTTGCCCTATTTTTTCACCATTGTTGTCTTGGTAATTTCAACCCTGCGCCTGCAAAAAGGCGCCAGCCAGCAGCCCGAAAGTCTCGGCCTGCCTTATGACCGGGAGGACCGGAAATGACTGCCGCTGAAACACTATTGGATAGAATTCACCGCGAAGGAGCGGTCAACGGCGAAATCGTCAAAGTCGACCGCTTTCTCAACCACATGGTCGATCCCCAACTGATTCAGGTGCTCGGCCAGGAACTGGCCGGCCGTTTTAAGAATGCCGAAGTCACGGTTGTCCTGACCGCAGAGACCAGTGGAATCATGCTCGCCCAGGCGGTCGCCACGGAGCTCGGCGTCCCGTTTATTTACGCCAAGAAGAAACGGCCCATCACCATGACCGAGTATTACGCCGCGGCCAGCTATTCGTTCACCAAGCAGCAATCGACCACCCTGTATGTGTCAAAGGAAATTTTCAGCAGTAAGGATCGGGTCTTGTTTGTCGATGATTTTTTTGCCAAAGGATCGACCCTCAAGGCGATTGAAGAGATTGTCACCCAGGCGCAGACGACCTTGGTGGGTAAAGCGGTCATTATCAACAAGTCGAAGCGCCGTGATATCGAAGCGATCCTGACCCTTGAGGATCTGCTGGCATAGTCCCAAAAACAGCCTTCCCAATGACGACAGGGCGCTCTTCGCCGTGGCCCGGCAAAGAGCGCCCTGCAACTCGGTTTATTTCATCCCATCGATAATCCCTCTGATATAGGCATTCTTTTTCTGCGGCAGACACGAAGTCGGGGATAAAACCTGTCGGTGTCCAGAATGGCACTCGTTTAAGAGTCGCTGGCAGCAAAACCGGGACTGTCCCCGCACGGGGGCTGTCCCAGGTATTTGCGGTGTTAACCGCGACAGTTCCATGGCTCGCAAACTCTTGGGACAGCCCCCGATGCCCCTGGGGACAGTCCCGAGTTTGCTACGAAAGTGCTTAAACTAGCGCCATTCGTGGCTGTCCATTTTCATCAATCATCACTGCATAAGTGTCCCCAGGAACCGGCAGAGTAACCTTCCTCGGCAGGGTCATTTAATCTGCGCGACAACAGTGCTTGTGCAATTGCGGTGCACCGCAGGGGAATTGTAAACAGGGCCGGCATTGCTATACTTGGGGAACAATTCATTGCCGTACCTGTCAAAAAGCATCGACAGGGAATATTTCATCACGACAAGGCATCATGATGATGGCAGGGCCAAGCGACCTTCACCGGAGATCCACATGAGCAAGTTTATGGACCGCACCACTTCGCTACGACGGCACCAACCGCAGCAGATTCCGCTCACTGCCCGCGGTATAGACGCAGTGCAGCAGGTTATCGCCGTGACCGGAAAAGGGGGCGTCGGCAAGAGTACGCTGGCGGTCAATCTGGCCACGGCGCTGGCTCAGGCGGGACATAAAGTCGGTCTGCTCGACGCTGATCTGACCGGAGTCAGCATTCCGCTGATGCTCGGCCTGGAGCAGTTGGAAGAGCAGACCATCAAAAGAGGTTTGCCGGTCAGCAGCTGCGGCATTTCGGTGATGTCGGCAAGCCTGCTTGATCAAGCGGGGCAGGAATTCGTATCTGCCGAGGCTGGCACAGGCCAACTCCTCTACTGGCTGCTCGATCGGATTCATTGGGGCGAGCTGGACTATCTGCTCATCGATCTCCCGGCCGGCTCGGATGAGCCTCTGCTCAGTCTGGCCCGGCTCCACCCGGTGACCAACCTGCTGCCGGTGACCACTCCGCAGAAAATCTCCCTGGCCAACGTCAGACACAGTCTTGACCTGTGCCGGCAAGTTAACCTGAAAGTTCTCGGTCTGGTGGAGAACATGTCCTATTTCATGTGCGAACACCGCACCAACCCCATTGAAATCTTCGGCATTTTCAGTGCCGGTGGCGGACAGAAATTCAGTGAGGAATATCACCTGCCGCTGCTCGCGACCATCCCTATCGAAATGGCCATTGGCCAGGCCGCGGAAACCGGCATCCCGGTCACCATTGCAGCGCCGGAGTCACCGGCCGCTGCCATTTTCCGGCAACTCGCGGACAGCCTGGCTGCGAGCCTGCCGGTACGCCCGGAAATCAAAAGCGAAATCCCATGACGGTGCGCTTCAATCCATTTGCCCGCTCCTGCGCCGACTCCGCGACAAGGACAGGCTGATGCCTTGGGAGCATTTCTATCACACCGCCGATGTCGGTATCCGTGGCATCGGCTCCTCCCTCGCTGAAGCCTTTGCTGAAGCCGCAGTCGCTCTGATCGCCGTGATCACCGATCCCGCCTGCGTCGAAGCAAAGACCGCTATCGAACTGACCCTGACCGCGGAAGATCCCGAACTGCTGCTTTATGAATGGCTGAATGCCCTGATCTTTGAAATGGCGGTCCGCAAACTGCTGCTAGGGAGCTTCCAGCTTACTATTGAGGGGAACCGGCTGACTGCAAGAGTCGCCGGAGAACCGGTTGATCCGGCGCGCCATCACCCACGGGTGGAGGTCAAAGGAGCGACTCTGACCGCCTTGCAGGTCCGCCGCAGGAAAAACGGCACCTGGCTGGCCCAGTGCGTGGTCGACGTTTAGCGAGCTGATAAAAAACCGGCAATAAGCGAGTAAAAGCAATGACGATTCTTCATCTCCTCGATTTTGTGTGGTGGCCAAACGCCGATCTTCCACCACGCTTGAAAAAGGTCCTGGCTCCTTTCCTCCCCTGCCCCTCTGCGCTAAAATCATGTTAACAGAACTGCTTACAATGACTGGTCCGGGAGCAAACCAATGAGCTTAAAACCGGAAGCAACCACTGATCCCTTTGTCTGGCGTATTCCCCCGCAGGGGCGGATGCAGGTGCCAGCCATAATCTATGCCGATCGCCGGCTGCTCGGGCAGATGGACAGTAAGGTATTCGAACAGCTGGCCAACGTCGCCGGGCTGCCGGGTATTCAGGGAGCGGCTTATGCCATGCCCGATGCCCATTGGGGTTACGGCTTCCCCATCGGTGGGGTCGCGGCCTTTGCGGCTGAAGAGGGTGGGGTGATCTCCGCCGGCGGGGTCGGCTTTGACATCTCCTGCGGCGTCCGCACCCTGCACACCGGACTGAACCGGGAGCAGCTTGCGGCACGCAAAACCGAACTGGCTGACCGCCTGGCCAGGGACATTCCGGCCGGGGTCGGCAGTACCGGCCCATTACGCTTGAACCAGCGCAGCATGGATCAGATGCTCAGCGGTGGGGCGGCCTGGGCGGTCGAGCAGGGCTACGGCAGCACTGCGGATCTGGAACGGATCGAGGAACAGGGGCGGGTCGAAGGGGCTGTGCCGCAGGAGGTTTCGGCCAAGGCCAAGCAACGCCAGCAGGACCAGATGGGCACCCTCGGTTCCGGCAATCATTATCTGGAGATTCAGGAAGTCGAACAGATTTTCGATGCAGCGGCGGCAGCCGGGTTCGGCCTTCAGCAAGGGGACATCCTGGTCAGCATTCATTGCGGGTCACGGGGCTTGGGGCATCAGATCGGCACCGAATTCCTCGCCGCCATGGTGGCGGCAGCTCCGCGTCATGGCCTGCAGTTGCCGGATCGGGAACTGGCCTGCGCCCCCATTGATTCAGCCCTCGGTCGCTCTTACCTGGGAGCGATGCGGGCCGCAATCAACTGTGCCCTGGCCAACCGGCAAATCCTCACCCAGCTGTGCCGGGAAGCCTTTGCCAAGGTACTGCGCCAGGCTGAACTGCGCCTGCTCTACGATGTTTCCCACAATACCTGCAAATTCGAACAACACTTGGTCAACGACCGTCCCAAGAAGCTGTTTGTCCACCGCAAGGGCGCGACCCGGGCCTATGGTCCCGGCCATCCGGAACTGCCACCCGGGCTGCGCGACATCGGCCAACCGGTTCTGATCGGCGGCTCCATGGGCACTTCATCCTACATTCTGGTTGGCACCACAGCCGGCGCAACCCAAGCCTTCAGTTCTTCCTGCCACGGCGCAGGCCGGGCCATGAGCCGGCGCCAGGCCAGCAAACGCTGGCGCGGCAAAGAGCTGATCGCCACCCTCCAGGAACAGGGAATATTAATCCGCAGCCCGTCCCTGCGCGGCGTGGCCGAAGAGGCTCCGGGTGCCTACAAAGAGGTCAACCAGGTTATTGAAGCGGCGGACCGGGCCGGCCTGTCACGCAAAGTGGCCCGGCTGAAACCGCTGATCTGTATCAAGGGGTGATGACGGGCGCTACGCCAAGGTCGACCATTTTGATTCGTCTTCGGCCTTGCCCACGAGCGACTTACCATGAACCCTGCAACAGGGCATCACGGAACGGTTCACTGATCGGTTCACTCCCCAGCCAAAGACCCAAATAGGCGACGGCGAAATCGGCTCCCGGGACGGTGCCCAGCAATTGACCGTTAAGTCTCAGTTCAGTCCCGATTCGTGGCTGATAGGCGAGACTGTAGCGGTCACCCGGCTCGACATTGCGAAACCATCGATAAAACGGCTGCAGACGCCTGGCCAGGGAGAGGTAGTCCGTCTCGGTCAGGTTCTCCCGCAGCAATTGATCCGAAGCGGCAACCAATTCCTCGGCCGTGAAGCTACGATAATAGGCAATGTCCAAACGTTTCGGCACATCCTCTGCCCAGTCCGCGCCGCTGACTCCATCCGGCAGGTAAAAGGCCCCGGCATAGACGTCGAACAGCAGAGCCCAGGTCAGCACTGCGGTTCCGCTCAGTTTCAACTCGTATTGGTCCAATACAGCACGCTCGGGAAACTCGGCCTCGGCACTCTTTTCCGCCGCCACCGCCCCAGGCAATAAGGCAAACATACTGAGCAGGATTCCTGCTATCAGCGCCCCAAAGAATCTTGGCATAGCACCTCCGGGTTCAAGCCAAGCCACGATAGCGCCCGGTGCACGGCTTGAATCGACTGCTCAACCAAACCAGCAATGGCACGACCAGCGCCCAGACCAGGGCCAGACTCAGCACACTGAACAAAAGGTTGTCACCGAACTGTGCCGCCCCGAGCTGTACTCCACTCCAATAAGCAAAAGGTCCACCCAACAAGCCGAAAAAAGCAGCCAGCCAGTAACGACCGGCCAGCCAGTGCAAGGCAAACCGGAACAGGGTCGCAAACTGGATCCACACAACCAGAATCCACGCCGGCAACCACAGCGGCCAGCCCGGCTCGACTTTAAAGGTCACCACCCCCAGAGCCTGTTGGGCACCGTCAACCAGGGCGCCGAGCAGCCCGGCGGCAACCATCAGCCGCAATTCGGCCACACGTTCTGTTGCCAACAGCAGGTGAACACCGACCAGCACCAGCGCCACCAGTGCACCACTGCGCGGGAAGCCTTGCCCGGCCCCGAGGACACAGCTCAACCAGCCGAGCTGATAGAGGGTCAGATTGATCATTTTAGCGAACATCGCTGTCCTCTCCTCAGCCGGAGAGCGGCTTTGCCAGCACCAGTCGGGTCAGATCGATGATTCGTGCGCTGAATCCCGCCTGACAGTAAGCTAAGTAGTATTCCCACTTGCGCAAAAATGTATCGTCGTAACCAAGTACGCGCAGCTGCGGTTTTTCTGCCAGGAACCTGGTCCGCCAATGATCGAGGGTCAGGGCATAGTCGGCTGCACTATTTTCCAGGCTGTCGATTCTCAATGGCGAACCGGTGGCGATCGCTTGCGCCAGGGCACCGATAGACGGCAAGTGACCACCGGGAAAGATATGTTTGCGAATCCAGTCGGAACTGTAACGGTAGGCCGCATACTTGTGGTCCGGAAGGGTAATCACCTGAATCACCGCCTTGCCGCCGGGGCGCAGCGCCTGCCCGCAGCCAGAGAAAAAGGCCTTCAACCCACCATGGCCCACGGCTTCCAACATTTCGATGGAGACAATCTTATCCCACTGCCCGGTGAGCTGCCGATAATCGCACAGCTGCAGGCTGATCCGCTCTTCCAGCCCGGCCTGCCGAACCCGCTCCCGGGCCAATTTGAGCTGCTCGTGGGAAAGGGTGATACCGGTCACCCGGCAACCGGTTTGGCGCACCGCCTCGATGGCAAAACTCCCCCACCCGCAGCCAATTTCCAGGACATGATCATCCCTGCCGATGTCAGCCAGTTCAATCATTGTCTGGAGTTTGTTACGCTGTGCTTGTTCGAGGGACTCCCCCGCATGACGGAACAAGGCTGCCGAATAGGTCATGCTCGGGTCGAGAAAGCTGGCAAAGAAATCATTGCTCAGATCATAGTGTTCACGGATATTTCTCGAACTGCCCGCGAGGGTGTTGGCGCGTAATTGGTGGCGCAGATAATTCACCCAGCGACCGAACCAAGCGCTCACCATGCCCCGGTCATCCACCAGGTCGGCGTTGGCTGCCAGCATGGTCAACAACCCCGGCAGATCAGCGCTGCTCCAGTCGCCATCCATATAGGCTTCCCCGAAGCCGATCTCACCGGCAAACATCACGCGCCTGAAAAATCGATTAGTCCGCACCTGCAGCTGCTGCGGCTTTACGTCAGCAGTTCCAAAACTAAGCTGACGACCGTCAGGCAGGTGAAGGGCAAGCTGCCCCTGTTTGAGTTTAGAGAGATGCCTCTGGGCAAAAAACCGCCCGATCCGCTCAAGCAGAGTCGGCGGTAATAAACGGATGGTCATGGAATGATCTGGGATTGGTTTAGTATGCACTGGAAGCCTCCTTTGCCAATAGAGTTTCGCCGCCTGCCAAAGAATACGTGGCATGGTCAGGGCAGCTGAGAAAGGATGACGAACGATCGTGCGCAGCAGGGCTCCGCTGGTTAAAGGCTCAGCCCGCCCCTGGATCCGGGCAATAAATATCAGCTGTTCTGCTTGATGTAAATGGATCCGGTTATCAAGCTGCTGCTCTGGTTCGGTGATTTGAAACTGGTAGCGGCCATCACGACTGAAGAAGGGCGAAACATGAAACTGTTTGTCGCTGTTATACACGAGCCGACCGTCAATACGATCAGCCCCTGGATCGGCGAGCAGGTAAAGGTGCATCTCACCGAAGGTGTTGTTGACCTGCGCCAGAACGCAGAGTAGTTCTCCTGACTGTCGGTAACAGTAGAAAAAACTGATCGGATTAAAGACATAGTTGAAATAACGCGCTGCCGTGACCAGCATGACCCGGCCAAGAACATCCTTAAACCCCTCTTCGCTGAGCAACTGCTGCAGCTTTTCACGGATCGGTTGATCCCCGACCAGGAGGTAATCTTTGTCATGGATCGCCACCGGCCGTAGCTGATTATAACCAAACAGCGGATTTTCCCTGGCGAGCTCGGGCAGGTCATCCAGGTCGAAGGCGTAGAAATAGACCGGGTAACGAAAACTGTGCTGAACCGGTTGAAGCCGTGAATGACTGACCTCTCCCTGATAAATCAACGATGTCATAAGTCAACTCCAAGAGCCTTGCCGACCGCCACCGCTGAGCGGACCGCATCCTCATGAAAGCCGTAACCGAAATAACTGCCGCAAAACCAAGTGTTGAGAACTCCGTTGAGACTCGGCAGCCCTGCCTGGGTGGACAACGAGGAAAAACTGTATTGCGGATGCTGATAAGCAAACTCGGCTATCACCGTCTCCGGATGAAAACTCTCGCTCCGGTTGAGAGTGACACAGTAGTCCCGCTGCGCCTTTAGTCCCTGCAACCGATTCATGTAGTAGCTAACAAAAACAGGGTGATCTTCCGTCCCTTGAGCCGCTTCGCGGGTAAAATTCCAGGCCGACCAGGCTGCCCGTTGCGGCGGAAGCAACGAAGCATCCGTATGCAGCACAGTACGATTCAGTTGGTACTGCCAGGGCGCGAGCAAGCGTTGCTCATCCAAACTCGGATCACCCAAAAGACGGAGGGCCTGATCGGCATGGGTCGCGATCACCAGACGATCAAACCATTCGGAACGCCCGTCACTAAGCTGGAGTCGAACGCCGGTCTCTGTCCGGAAAACATTCTCAACTCCGGCATTCAAAAGAATGTCGCCAGTGAATGTTTTGCTGAAAGCCTTGATATAGGAATAGCTCCCGCCAACCACCGTCTTCCATTGTGGTCGGTTATAAAAAGAGAGCAGTCCATGATTATCAAAAAAACGCAGGAACGATTCAGCAGGGAATTCGGCGGCCCGCAGGGTCGGCGTCGACCAGATCGCTGCCGCCATCGGCAGCAGATAGTGAGTGCTCATAAACTTGGAAAAATTCCCTCGCTGCAAATATTCACCGAGCGTCTCATGCGGCACAGCCTCTGCGGCAAGATCCTGGCGAGCCTGTTTGTTGAAACGGGCAATCTCCAATAAAAACCGATAAAACTTCAGGCTGAGCAAGTTGCTTCGCTGAGCGAACAGACCATTCAGATTGTTACCTGCATAAACAAACCCACTCTGCAGACACTGAAAACCGAATGACATCTCGCTGTTGCGAGTAGCAACCCCAAGCTGTGCAAGAAATTTCTGAAACAGTGGATAGGTAGCATCGTTGAGCACGATGAACCCGGTATCTATCGCCAACCCGGCATCCGGTCCATCCTTGATCTCGATGGTATTCGTGTGCCCACCAAGATAATGATTCTGCTCGAACAGCGAGACCTGATATTTGTGCTGCAGCAGATAGGCACTGACAATGCCGGCAACACCGCCGCCAACCACAGCAACCCGAAGCTTCCGCGAATCTCCGTCACTCATGGCTTCTCCTCTTTCGCCCTAGGGATACCCGGAAAAAGTGCATTCGTCCTTTTTTTATAGGCCTCGAACTCGGGATTGCCCTGATACTTGGCTTCGAGCATCGGGATTCCGGAAACTTTCAGAAGCAAAAAATCGATCAACAATGGACTAATCAGAGCAAACCAGCCGAGGGGAGAACCAAAAGCAACCAGGAAGACGCCCCACCAAAGGACCGCTTCTCCAAAATAATTGGGGTGCCGGGTCAGGCGCCATAGCCCCTGCTGGATAATTTTCCCGTGATTGGCCGGATTGTTCTTAAACCGCAACAATTGCCAATCGCCAACCGCTTCGAAGAGGAACCCGAACAACCAGACCATGCCCCCGAAAAGGTCTAGCCAACCAAGCGCATCTCCTGGCTGGGCAAAGCTCAATAACAATGGCAGTGCCACCAGGTAAATAACCGCCCCCTGCAACATAAAAATCTGCAAGAAACTCCGCCAGACAAAACTATCGCCCCAGCTCTCGCGCCATTGCCGGTAACGAAAATCCTCCCCCTGTTCAGTCTGTTTGCGCAGGGCAACATGAGCTGTTAAGCGAAGGCCCCAGAGACTGACCAGTCCGAGCAGCAGCAACTGCCTTGGGTGGTCATTGCCATACAGGATATAGCCACTCCAGCCGACAAGAACAAAACCCAAGCCATAAGCGATATCGACGATGCTATTGTCCTTCTGTCCCATAGCGATCAAAAAGACTGCGGTCATAAAGATGAAAAGAATAATTCCGCAAAACAGAAACAGGCTCATCGTGGCACATACCTTTACAGTTGAAGATGAAAGTCAATGGTGAACCGGTTCCGGCAATCACCCAATCATTTATCAAACTCCAGCCATCATCAATGGTTCGACCAACCCACCCTGAGATCAGGCGGACCACAGGACGATTCTTAACTGAGCCAGCGACCGATCAGATACCCGCCGGAGGCGACCAGAGCACAGAGGAGCGTTCCCCAGGCGATATCGATCACAACCACCTTGAGTGGCCAATCGCGCAAGGTGGCCAAATTGGTCAGATCGTAAGTAGCGTAGGTAAAAAATCCGAACAAGGCCCCCCATAAAGCAGCCTTTGCCAAAGAGGCCGTGTCCAATCCCGGCTTGACGGCAAAGAGAATGATCCCGGCAATGTAAACACAATAGAAGACCAGCGCCGCCGGCCAGTTAACCGCCGGACTAAGAAGATGGGACAGATTATTCTGGTAGAAGTTTTTTGCTACCACCCCGAGCCAAAGCAGATCGACGGCAAAAAAAAGCGGGACGGTCAGCAGATAGAGTTTTAGATAATATCCGAACATAGCGTTTTGCCTTCCTCATCCCAGAGCGTAATTCCCATCAGCACAAAGCCACAGCAACAATTCGCGACAAAAGTTTTTCAATTTGACCGGAACCACCCCTCAGACAATGCTTGATTTTTTATATTTTATATTTAAAATACAAATAAATACAATATTGTCTAGGACAAAATATGACGATTCAGCAACTCAGCCAAGAAACTGGTATAGGTATCGATACCTTACGAATCTGGGAACGGCGCTACGGCTTCCCGGTGCCTGATCGCGACAGCCGTGGCCACCGTAGTTATTCTCAAAAGCAGGTGGACGAACTGCGAATTGTCAAGAGTCTGCAAAGTTATGGGCAAAGACCTGGGAAAATTTTCTCCTTGAGCGGACAGGAACGTCGTCAGTTGCTCGAGACATTGGTGGGACGGGACAGACCGGACAATCAACGGCTGCAACAGCTGATCGAAGAGTTTCCCCCCTCCCAGATAGCCCAAGAGATGGCCAAGCAGAGGGAAAAGCTTGGCCTGGAGCTATTTATTCTGAAATTTGCAGTTCCCCTGCTGCAACTTCTCGACCGCAACTGGGCGAAGGGACAACTCAGTATCGCCCGTGAACACTTGATTTCCGACCACCTGGAAGACGTAATCAAGCCCGAATTTGCAACGCTGTCAGCAGACAAGCCACAGATTCTGTTTTTGACCATGAACGGTGAGCGCCACAAACTGGGTCTGCTGCTGGCGGCAGCGTTGTTTCATGCTGCAGGGGTCAACTGTATCTGGATAAATGAGAGCTTGCCTCTTTCCGAAATTCCGCCGTTGGCCCAAGAGTTGGGCGTCGCCGGTGTCGCCCTGTCCTTCAGTTCCCATTATTCAAAACGCCAAGCGAAACAGGACCTTGGCAACCTGAGAAAGGAGCTTCCTACCGATATCAAACTGGTCGCCGGAGGACAGGCGGCACAACAAATTCCCAGCCTCCCGAACCTGCTTGTCTGCACCGACCTGCGGAAGATCCGACAGCTGGTAGGCAGACATTTTCGCGGCCAGAAAGATGAATTGATTTAAAAGAAGTATTGAATTCAACCGACTTTCTAACCGACAGACCGGCCAGACCGTTCAGCAGAAAAACAAATATTTACAACCTAATATGCAAGAAATCTGGGATTACAGACCTCAGCGAAGAACTGTAATCCCAGATTTCTAAAAACAGCAGCGCAATCAAAGATTGCTGGTTGATACGCCAGAAGATCAAGCGCACGCAGCACTGCCTGACCTGAAGTTTTAATCGGGAAAAGCTCTCTTGCGAACCTTGCCCTGAGCACAGCCGCCCCGCTGCACCAGAGCAACGGGGCGGCCCCTCATCTTTGCCGACAAAGCTCAGATCAGATCGAAACGATCGAGGTTCATCACCTTGTTCCAGGCGGCAACAAAATCGTGGAGGAATTTTTCCTGGCCATCCGCGCAGGCATAGACTTCGGCGATGGCCCGCAAACGCGAATTGGAACCGAACAGCAGATCGATCCGGGTCCCGGTCCATTTGACCCGGTCGCTCCCCCGTTCCCGTCCTTCGAACAGCTCGGCCTCTGCCGAGATAGGCCGCCAGCTGGTGCCCATATCGAGCAGGTTAACAAAAAAATCGTTACTCAGGGTTTCCGGCCGGCTGGTAAAGACTCCATGGGGCGATTGCCCGAAGTTGGCCCCCAAGACCCGCAGACCGCCGACCAGAACGGTCATCTCCGGAGCAGTCAGGGTCAACAGCTGGGCGCGGTCGATCAATAACTCCTCGGCCGAAACACTGAACCGGGCCTGCTGGTAATTGCGGAAACCGTCCGCTTTCGGTTCGAGCACGGCAAAGGCCTGCACATCGGTCTGTTCCTGGCTGGCATCGCTGCGCCCGGGGCTGAAGGGAACAGCGACCTTAAAACCGGCCTGCTGGGCGGCCCGCTCAACCGCGGCACAGCCGCCGAGCACAATCAGATCGGCCAGGGAAACCTTTTTCCCATCCGCCTGGGCATTGTTGAACTCCTGCTGAATCCCTTCCAGGGCCTGCAGGACCGCGGCCAGCTGCTCCGGCTGGTTGACCGGCCAGTCTTTCTGCGGCGCCAGGCGCAGCCGCGCCCCATTGGCGCCGCCACGCATGTCGGAACCGCGGAAGGTCGATGCCGCGGCCCAGGCCGTGGTCACCAGTTGGGAGATGGACAGCCCGGCAGCCAGGATCTTGTCTTTGAGGGCCGTGCAATCGGCTTCGTCGATCAGCGGATGAGTCACGGCCGGCACCGGGTCCTGCCAGAGCAGCTCTTCCGCCGGCACTTCCGCCCCCAGGTAGCGGGCGCGCGGCCCCATATCACGATGAGTCAGTTTGAACCAGGCCCGCGCAAAGGCATCAGCAAACTCGGCCGGATTGGCCAGGTAGCGGCGGGCAATGGGCTCGTAGATGGGATCGTAACGCAGGGAAAGATCCGCGGTGGTCATCATCGGCCGGTGTTTTTTGGCAGGATCGTGGGCATCGACCACCATATCCTCGGGCGCCACGTCCTTGGCCAGCCACTGCCACGCGCCGGCCGGGCTCTTGACCTTTTCCCATTCGTATTTGAACAGTACTTTCAGATAACCCATGTCCCAGGTGGTCGGGTTTGGCTTCCAGGCCCCCTCGATGCCACTACCGATGGTATCCCCGCCTTTGCCGCTGCCGAAACGGCTTCGCCAGCCGAGCCCCTGCTCCTCCAGCCCTGCCGCCTCCGGTTCCGGACCGATCAGGGCGGCATCGCCGGCGCCATGGCATTTGCCGAAGGTATGCCCGCCGGCCACCAGAGCCACGGTCTCCTCATCGTTCATGGCCATCCGTGCAAAGGTTTCCCGCACATCGATCCCTGATGCCACCGGATCCGGGTTCCCATCCGGACCTTCCGGGTTGACATAGATCAGCCCCATCTGCACGGCGGCGAGGGGATTTTCCAGGTCGCGTTCACCGGAGTAGCGACTCTTCGGCTGATCGCTGGTCGCCAGCCACTTCTCTTCGGCGCCCCAGTAGATGTCCTCTTCCGGCTCCCAGATATCTTCCCGCCCGCCGGCGAAGCCGAAGGTTTTGAAGCCCATGGATTCCAGGGCGCAGTTGCCGGCCAGAATCATCAGATCGGCCCAGGAGATTTTCCGGCCGTATTTTTGTTTGATCGGCCACAACAGGCGCCGCGCCTTGTCAAGATTGACATTGTCCGGCCAGCTGTTGAGGGGTGCAAAACGTTGATTGCCGGTGCCGGCGCCGCCCCGGCCGTCGCCCATCCGATAGGTCCCGGCGCTGTGCCAAGCCATCCGGATCATCAGTCCGCCGTAGTGACCGTAGTCCGCCGGCCACCACTCCTGCGAGTCGGTCATCAACGCATAAAGGTCCTGCTTGACGGCTTTAAGGTCAAGACTTTTGAATTCCTCGGCGTAGTTGAAACTCTCATCCATGGGATTGGAAAGATTGGAATGCTGGTGAAGAATATCCAGGTTCAGCTGCTGCGGCCACCAGTCCCGGTTGGACGTGCCGCCACCGGCCACCTGGCGACTGCTGTGCCCCGTCACCGGGCACTTGCCTGCTTCACTCATAAAACTCCTCCTGTATTTCGGGTTAAAAAGGAAGCCGTACCCTGGCTGCGGCGATTCCTTTGGTTGCAAGAGAAAAGAAGATGAATAAAGGGATACCACAGGCTATTACATTGTCAATATCAGTTAGGAATTATTCCTTAAAAGGACTATCTATTTCAATTTTTGTTGACTCTGGCAGGCGGGGCAGATGCCGAAAAATTCCAGTTGGTGGGACTGGATCAGAAAGCCGGTGACCTGCCCCAGCTCTGCGGTCAATTGCTGCAGAGCACTCAGTTCCGGGTCGACAATTGCCTGGCATTCGGTACAGATCAAATGGGGATGAGGATAGGGTTTACGGCCGTCATAGCGGTTGCGCTCCGCAGCCAGGCGGATTTCCAGAATCTCCCCGAGTTCTTTGAGCAGATTGACGGTTTTATAAACCGTCGCCAGACTGGTGGTGGGATAGTCCGCCCGCACCTGTTCGAAAACATCTTCGACGCTGGGGTGATCGGCGTTGCTGAGAAAGGCTTTGAGCACCGCGAGGCGCTGCGGCGTCACCCGAAAATCATGGGTCCGCAGTTTGGTGATGATCTTCTCAAGGCGAATCGACGGGTCGTCCATGGTCATCCTTGTCAACAGGCAGCAGGGGATGGCTCCCAACCATGCTGCGGCGCTCAAAAACAGTTAATAAATGATACAGGCCCATGAAAGGATGTCAACGAGCACTCCGCTGCCGCAGGGAGACTGCCAGGTTCAGCCCTCCTGCAAGGCGCTCAAATGCTGCTGGAACAGCTGATAATGCTCCTTCAGCGTGGCCGGGATGGGCAGATCGTACGGGCAACGTTCCACACAGCTGCCACAGCTGTTACAGAGCGGCACGGTTTCCATGGCGGCTCGACTGAATTGCGGAGCGATGGCTGCCGTCATCCGGTTGGTGACGATCCGATAGGCCATGGCCGGGGTGATCTTGACGCCTTGCGGGCAGGGCTGACAATATTCGCAGCGCCGGCAGAAGTTCTGCCCCAGTTCCCGCCGATAGCGCTCCATGACCGCCAGGTCCTCCGGACCGACCTGATTGGGGGAGTCATAACAGGCAAGAACCTGGTCGATCTGGGCAATCGATTCAAAACCGGGTATCGGTAGCAAATGAGGGAACTGACGCAGGTATTTGAAGGCCACGGCGGCATCATCAAGCACCCCGCCGGCGAATGGTTTCATGACGATGATCCCCTGGCCAAGCTCGCTCGCCAACGGGAAAAGCTCGTTGGCGGCATCCTCCTCGATCAGGTTGAATGGAAACTGAATAGTATCGAACAGCCCGCTACGCACCAGACGCAGGGCCATCGGCAGGCTGTGCGACGTCACCCCCAGATAGCGGATCAAGCCCGCCTGCCGGGCCCGGGTCGCTTCTTCAAGAGCACCCCCAGGAGCGGTCATGGCCTGCCAGTCCTGCTCCCTGGAGACCTGATGGAACTGATAAAGGTCGAGATAATCGGTCTGCAGCATGGTCAGGCTGCGCTGCAGATGCTCCTGCACCCCGACCCCGTCCCGCCGTTGAGTTTTGCTGGCCAGGATCACCTGATCACGCAAGCCGGCAAAAGCGCTGCCGATTTTTTCCTCGCTGTCACGGTAGGCATTGGCGGTATCGAAAAAGTTGATCTGCCGCTCCAGCGCGTAGCGCAATACCCGAACCGCGTCAGTGTGCTCAAGACGGATGATCGGGATCGCGCCGAAGCCGATTGCGGAGACATTCAGGTCCGTCCTGCCCAGCTGGAAATAGTCCATGCTTTCCTCTGCAAGTCGAAGCTGTTGCTGTTGACGGTCGCGGTTCAGGCTCCGGTGTCCGGGGCCTTCATCAGCAATGATTCATACCTGGCTTTGCTGTTCACCAGATGCGTCCGCATCGCCTCCCGGGCCTCCACCGCATCTTTATTGGCCAGGGCCTGGTAAATATGCTGATGTTCCAGATAAAGCTCCTGCATGTAGCAAAGTTGCTGCTCCGGGTCGACCGGGCGTTTACAAAAGCGCGAACGGGTGATCACTTTCGGTGGAATAAAATTAAAGAAATCGACATAGCGGCGATTATTGGTGGCTACGGCAATCCCAAAGTGGAAATCGTAGTCCGCATCTTCGGCGGACTGACCTTCTTCGATCAGTCCTTTCATTAGCAGCAGCGCCTGGTAGATCTTCATCTGCTGAGCCCCGGTGCAACGGTCCGCAGCCAGCCCAGCGGCTTCAATCTCCATGGCCATTCGCAATTCAAGAAATTCCAGGATATCCGCCAAGTCCTCGTAATCAAGACTAAACATGGGGCCGCTCTCGGCTTTGGGAGTCGGCTCCAGGACATAGACTCCGGCCCCTTGCCTGGTATCGATCAGCCCCGCCGCTTTCAACCCGGCCAGGGCTTCGCGGATCACGGTCCGGCTGACTCCGAACTGTTTGACCAGAAAGGGTTCGGAAGGGAGCGCGGCCCCGACCGCATAGCGGCCGCTGGCGATATCACTTTTCAAAGACCGCACCACCCGGTCGGTCAACGATTCCCTGTTTGGTTTCATAAGCCCTCTGCTTACAGAAAATTCATATGATGAGTCAAAATTAGCTTAATTTTTCAATCAATTAAGAAGTCTTCCGCAAAGAAACTCTTAATATCTCTTAACTGGGGTGATTCTATTCAGTAACCAGCGGCTTGTCCAACTGTTTTTTAAACCCGGTAGGCAGTATATAGGAGTTGGCTTTGGAAGAGGATGCAACCGGACGCGCATGAGCGCCGCCCAAGTGGCACTCTTTTGCCAAGTGGAAAGTCCGGGGAGTTATTGGGGCGAGACGATCGACACCCCGTCGGAAAGGCTATGAAGAAAAGGTTACAAAATTGCCCTGATGCTGTCGAGCAAAGTCGGAATGTCGGTCACAGCAGCATGCTCAAACGGTCCGCTGTCATGCTCTGCAGGGCGGCGGATCATAATGACCAGACAGTCTTCCTTGCGCGCGGCGGCGATCTTTTCAGCAACCCCGCCGGCCACACCGCTGTCCTTGGTCACCAGGACACCGATCCGCAGGGTCGCGATGAGCTTGCGGTTCTGCTCCTCGGAAAAAGGCCCCCGGGCAAAGATCCGGTTGGCCTCCGGGATTCCCGCCGCTGCGCAGGCCGCAACCGCGTCCGGGTGCGGCAGGACCCGGACAAACAGGGGCACGCCTTCGCGCCGGGCGGCATGAACATAGGGCTCCAGGTTGCGCGAACCGGTGGTCAGCAGCACCGGGCTGCCGAAAGAGACGGCCAGTTCGGCGGCCTCCTGATGATCGGCCACTTCGAACAGCTCGTCCGCGCTAAGCGCGCAGGCGGGTCGTTGAAAGCGGAAATACGGGAGTTGATAGCGGGCCGCCACCGCACGAGCAGTGCGCTGCAATTCAACGGCAAAAGGGTGGCTGGCATCGACGATCAGCCGAAGCCCCTCGCGGACCAGCAACGCGCTCATCCCTTCTTCGTCCAAGCGGCCGCAGCGCCGCCGGATCAACGGATGCCGGCCCACATCCAGCTCGGCATCCGTCGCCGTCGAGACCAGCACCGGCAATTCCAGCCCGGCCAGAGACTCGGCCAGGCCAGCGGTCTCGGAGGTGCCCCCGAACAGCAGAATCATCAATAATAACCCCGCGGCGTCACCATCCGGCCGGCGATCAGCCGGGTGCTGCGGTTGCCGATGATGACGATGGAGGTCATACCGATCTCCTCGTCGAGGAAATGGCCAAGGTCGCTATGCACCACCTGCTGCTCAGCCCGGCTCGCCGCAGTGACGATCCCGACCGGCGTGGTCAGCGGCCGCACAGCACGAAAGATCGCCGCCGCGTCGTCCAGTTGATGGCGGCGTTTTTTACTGCGCGGATTATACAGCGACACCACCAGGTCCGCTGCGGCAACGGCTTGCAGCCGCTCGACGATGGTCTCCCAGGGGACCAGCAGGTCGCTGAGACTGATGGTGGCGGAGTCGAGCATCAACGGCGCACCGAGCTGAGCGGCGGCGGCATTGGCGGCACTGACCCCGGCAATCACTTCGATGGCCACAGCGAACCCTTCCGCAGCAGCCATCTCCATGGCCAGTCCGGCCATTCCGTAGACCCCGGCATCCCCCGAGGAGATCAGGCCGACCACAGCCCCCTCTGTCGCAGCCTCCAGGGCCGCGCGGCAGCGTTCGGTCTCCTGGCGCATCCCCGAACTCAGGGTCTGGCGGCCAGCGCACAGATCCGCGATGGAATCCAGATAAGGCCCGTAACCGACCAGCAGGGAACAGGCCCCGATCGCTTCTTCGGCGCGGCGGGTCCGATCCAGCGGACTGCCCGGTCCTATCCCAACGACGTACAGTTTTCCTGCGCCACGGCTATGGTGATGCCGTCCAGCGCTTGCTTCCTGACGATTAATGACGTCCTCCTTCCGGCCAGCAGCGCGGCCGGTTCGGCAACGGCGGGCAGACCGATTTTCTCGTTAACAAATTCCGATGATTGAAAATCACGGCAGCAGCCGCGAATACTGTCATGGCCAATAATCCGTAATGGAATCCCCAGGCTCGCCGCGGCCTGTTGCAGCCCTGCTTCATCCGCCTTGACCTGCGCCGTAGCCAGCAAGCGGACCCGTTCCTGGGCCAGCTCATGCTGGTGCAAAACCTGCCTGACGGCAGCGACAATGGCGGCGGATTCCTTCCCCTTGCGACAGCCGATCCCAACAATCAGATCCTTGACCGCCTCGGTGGTGGTGGTAATGACCGGCTCCGCATCGAGCAGATTGGCGACCGTCAGAGCCAGGTCATTGGCGCCTCCTTCGTGTCCGCTGAGCAGGCTGATCACGTGCCGCCCGCCGACATCGGCCACCACCACGGCCGGGTCCCGCAGTTTGCTCTGCGGACAGTCGGCCAGGGAGCGGACCACCACCCCGCACGGTGCGATAAAGATCAGCCCGTCATAGGCCGCAAACAGTTGCGGGGTCAGCTCCATGATCCGGCTGAAGCGGTGCGCTGTCGCTACGCCGGCGACGCTGTCATGCAGATAGATCTGCAGCTCGGCGAGGCCCGCCTGCAAACGCCGGCACAGGGTCAGCCCCTGCGGCGAGAAGGTGACGGCGGCCAGTTTCATCTCTCGTCTCCACGCCGATAACCGTGGCTGAAGGACCGATGGTAAAGACGGGACACCGGAATATCGCGGGCCAGGGCCTGACCGACAATAATCATCGCGGTTTTGCGGATCTGCTCCTGCTCAACCTTGAGCGCGATATCGGCCAGGGTTCCGCGGACCACTTTTTCATCCGGCCAGGACGCATGAAAGACCACCGCCGCCGGGCAGTCGGCTCCATACCAGGGGGCGAGCTCGCCAGCGACTTCGCCGATCTTGTGCACCGACAAAAACAGGCACAGGGTCGAGCGGGTTTTGGCCAATTGCTCCAACTCTTCCTGTTCCGGCATCGGGGTGCGCCCGGAGGTCCGACTGAGAATGATCGTCTGCGAAACTTCCGGCGCGGTCAGTTCGGTCTTCAGGGTCGCGGCCGCGGCCTGGAAAGAACTGATCCCGGGAATCACTTCATAGTCGATGCCGAGTCGGTCAAGGCTGTTCATCTGTTCGCGGATCGCTCCGTAAATGGCCGGATCACCGGTATGCAGGCGGATCAGGTCGACCCCCCGCAACTGGGCCTGGCGAAACACCACCTCCATCTCCTCCAGGGTCATTTCCGCGGAGTCGTAAAGGTCGGCCCCGGCCGGCGCCAGGGCGACCACCTCAGGGCTGACCAGGGAACCGGCATAAATGCAGATCTCGCAGTGACTGAGCAGGCGGTGCGCCCGCACGGTCAGCAGTTCCGGGTTGCCCGGTCCGGCTCCGACAAAAAATACTTTCATATCAACCTTCCGTATCAATAAGAATGACGGCCAGATTCCCTTGCTCGGCAGGCGCACCGCGCAGCCGGCGCAGATCGGTCTCGATGACCTGCTCGGGAAATCCGGCCCGGGCGACAAAAACCGCCCGTTCCACGAGTTGTAATTCTTCGAGCAGTTCGATGACCGCGTCCAGCTGGCGGCCGATCTTCATCAGCACCAGGGTCCCGCCGTTGGCGAGAGCCCGGCGGACATCACTTAAGGCGGTCACCGTGGGCAGAATCGTGACCGGAGCGGTCCCGCTGCCGAGGTTGAAACCGGTCAGGGCGGCACAATGGGAAAACGAGCTGATCCCCGGCACGATCTCGACCGCTGCTTGCGGTTGCCGGCGCCGCAGGGCGCGCAGTAAATAGAGGGAGGTCGAATAGAGTTGCGGATCCCCAAGGGTTACAAAAGCGACCTTCTGCCCCTTTTGCAGCCGCTCATCGATGGCCGCAGCGGTCGCCTCCCAATGTGCGCTGCGGGCCGCGCTGTCAGCCGCTACCGAAAAAGTCACCGGGCAGATTTCAGCCTGCTCCGGCGCATAACGACGAGCGACGTCGTCAAGCCAGGTCTGACGGCTGAGCCGGGACACCGGGACATAGACACAGGAACTCTGCTGCAGCACCCGAACGGCCTTGAGCGTCAGCAACTCCGGATCCCCGGGGCCGACGCCGACAATGGTCAGAACGCCGCTGTTCAAGCGAGCAGCTCTTTTTTCAGCAGCAGCAGAATGGTGCGGGTGGAAAAGGATTTCTTCATCAGCTCCTCCGCACCGGAAAAGATCTGCACCTGCTCGGTTGGCAGGGTCAGATCCTCGCAGCTGACCGCCAGGTAATCGTCCCCCAGCGAAGTCAGCTGTTCGGCACACCAGGAAACCGCCTGATTGGTGCCGGCCAGCACGGCGATTTTGTCGTGTCGATACAGATCCCGATAGGTCAAGGCCGGGGTGCGACCGTGGGCACTGACCAGCAGGGCATCGCTCCAGCCGAGGGCCAGCCGCGAAAAAGCCAGCTGGACCGAGCTGACGCCAGGCAACACCCGGCAGTTGGCCCGCCCAAAATGGCCGATCACCAGCTGGGCCAGGCTGTACACGCCGGTATCCCCGGAGACCAGCACACAGACCTGTCGCCCCTGCTTCGCTTCAATCTGCTCCAGGACGGGATCCATGCGGCCGCGCACTTCGATCCGTTCGCAACGGACATGGCTGAACATATCCAGCAGATGGGGAGCCCCGACCAGAACCTCGGCCTCTTCCGCAGTCTTTTTGACGATCGGGCAGACATAGTCTGGGTGGCCCGGTCCGCAACCGGCAATAATAATCGGCTTTGCTTTCTGCATCATTTCACCAACTGTCCTTTGTTAGAAAAAATAACCCGCCACATCGATGAGGTTCATCTGCGGCGATATTTCAGTCCGCAACCGGTTCCCCGCCAGCTTTATCCCAGGGCGTCAAGGAACCACTGCTGCCGATCAATTCTCCCTGCAGATTGATCAGGACCACAGCTGTTTCAGGCAATTGCACAAATTTCCGGCTAACGGTCAGGCGGATCCGTTCGGCCAGTCGGTCAGCGATCTGTTGCCGCTCGGCCCCGCCCAGCTGCGCCATAAACAATTCTTCCACCGTGTTGGCCGTTTCGGGCAGGGTCATTCCAGCTGCCCGGCAGAGGTCCTGAACCAAAGGCACCGCGCTCTGCGACTGTGCCGAATGAGTCTGCCACTGGCCCATGGCCAGTTTTCCCAGTTTTCCCGGGTGCCCCAGCAGGAGCAAGCGGCGCAGGCCGAGCCCGGCCAGCTCCTCCAGCATGTAACCCCATTCATTGCTGACTTCAATCACCTGGCTGGCGCCAAGCTGAAAATGTCTTAGCGCGGCCCGCCGCCCCATATTGCCAGGAACAGCCACCAGTGCGTCAAGTTTTTCGGCCACGGCGACATCCAGTGCGCATTTAAGTCCTGCGCGCAGGGCGGGAATACTGAACGGCCGGACCCGCCCGGTGGTGCCGAGAATCGAAATGCCCCCGACAATCCCCAGACGCGGATTAAAGGTCTGGGCGGCCAACCGCTCACCGTCGGGAACGCTGACCGTCACATCGAAACCGGCGCTGCTCAGTTCTGCCAAAGCGCTGCTGATCAGTTGCCGCGGACCCGGATTGATGGCCGCTTCGCCGGGCGGCAGGGCCAGCCCGGCCTTGGTCACCACTCCGACCCCGGGACCGGCGATAAAACGGTGGCAGTCACGGCCGTTGAGGGCGACCTTGACCCGGAGCAGAGCCTGGTGGGTGACATCCGGGTCGTCCCCGGCATCCTTTTCCACCGCGGCTTCAGCAGCGCCGTCAGTCAGGGTAAGGTCATGGACCGGAAGACTGATCCGTGCCCCGTCGGGCAAAGTAAGCTCTGCCCTGTTGACCTGTTCGCCGGTCAACAGCAGGGTCGCCGCCGCCTTAGCCGCCAACGCGGCACAGGTTCCGGTGGTCAGCCCCCAGCGCAGGGATTTCATAATTCCTGCCAGCCACGCTGACCGAGATGGATGATCATGGTGGTCATATAGCCGAGTTCCTGTGGTTCCCAGCGGCTCAGATCGGCGACCACCCGCTCCCCTTCCCCCTGGCCGCCCGCGCAGACCAGGCTGGCCCGGGCCAGCAGGTCATGCCGCTTGAGCAGTTCCAGCAGCTCCGGCAAAGCGGTCGCCGCCTTGAACAGGACCAGGGTTTCGCAGCCGGACAGAGCCTGTTCCACCGCCCCCAGATCGGTCGCCGCCATGATCTGCAAACGATCCTCCTGCAGGGTCAACGGCTGGCCGAAACGGCTGGCAACCATCTGAAAAGCGCTGATGCCGGGGGTCAGATGCAGCTTCTCCGGCGGCAGTAACGCTCCCAGGGCAGCCAGCAGATAGGAACTGGTCGCATAAATCAGCGGATCGCCCAGGGTCACCTGCACCACCGCCTTCCCCTGCTGACAGAGCTCGGCGACCTGCGTCGCCAATTCCCCCCAGCGCTGGCGGGTCTTGTTATTTTCCCGGGTCATGGGATAGCGCAGCACGATAATTTCCTGGTCATGCAGAAAATCTTCGACCGCGGCCAGCGCCAGACTGGTCTGCGAATTCTTCGACTGTGGTGCAACGATGACATCGGCCGATTCGATCAGCCGGGCCGCCTGCAAGGTCACCAGTTCCGGATCGCCCGGACCGACTCCGACCGCATAAAAATGTCCCGCCTGTGCTGTTATTCTCTGTTTTGCCACAAACTCACCTAATCCAACAACCGGTAACCGCCAGGGTTCCCGGTCAATCCAAAATTTAAAATCCCGGCAGCGTCCGCATCAACGCCACAACAACATCAGCCCCAGGGTACAGAGCAACAGAAACAAGACCCGCAGAACCTGGGCCGTCACCGCCATGATCGTACCGGCCCGCGCCCCCAGAATAGCAACATAGGTCGGCAAACCGTGGCGCAGGGTGCGCACCGGCGAGGTCACCATGGAACCGAACAGGATGACGATCACCGCCTGATGAGTCGTAATCTGCCCGGCATCGATAAAATTGGCTGCGGCAATGGCCCCATTATAAAGGCTGAGGGCCTGAGCCGGAATGATCGCCAGCGACTGCGCGGGCAGAAAACGGAACGAAAACAGCCCCGGCATGGCCTCGCCCAGCCAGCTGAAAAAACCGAAATATTCCAGCAGTGCCATGCAGCTGAAGGTCGGCACCAGGTACAACAGCAACCGCCGCAAGGTCTTACGTGAACGCGCCCAGACCGTGGCCCAGAAGCCGTCCCGGGATTGGCGGCGGGAGCGCAGCGGGCGTCTTTCCGCAACCGGCAGAGCGCCCGGGGCACCGACTCCAAAGCGGGCCAGGACCAATCGCGAGACCAACAGGGTCACGACAATCTGCAGGCCGATGGCAAGAAAGCGCACCGCAAACAAAGCCAGGGTCGCTTCCCAGCCGAAGGCCACGCCGATGGGGACAATAAAGGTCGGCAGATGGGCGAACAGCGACAGCGCCGAGACCACGAAAATTGAGGTGTAAAGCTCGCGATTATCCAGGGTTCCGGCATCGCGCTGACCGACCAGCATGCTGTTGGCCACGGCCCCGGATTGAAAAGCCATCAGAAACGCCGGCCCCGCTTCCCGCCGGATCTTACCCAATGCGGTCAACGGCAGGGTCAGCACCGACAGGACCCGCATGGTCCCGGACACTTCCAGAATCTGGCCGATGAACACCCCGATGCTGATCATCACAAACAATTCCAGCAACAGCACCCCTTTGCGCGGCCAGAACGGCAGCTTGCGTTTCCAGCTCTCATAACCGGAACTCCCGCCGTGTTTGTTCTTTTCCGCGGCAATGGCCTTGCCGGTCGCTCCTTCCGGTTTGACCCTGGTCACCTTCGTCGGCTCGGCCTTGCCAGGCGCCATGGCCGTCACCGCGGCCGGGCTGCTGTCCCTCAGGCTCGCAGCCGCAGCTGGCAGCGCCGGGGTCATGGCCAGACTTCCCAGTACAGTCAGGCAAATGATCAGCTGCCGCAACACCGGCTTAACTCCCTGCTCCGGCAAGGCTGGCCATGGCCTGATCGAGATGATCAAAGTAAATGGCCAGGATGGCGTCGTTCCAGCCCAAAGAAGCGCTGCATTCGCTGTGGGCCGCAGCGACCTGGTTTTTCCAGCTGTCCGGCTCGTCCCCCATGACATCGTTCATAATATGATCCCCGGCCACAATCATCAGCGGCAGGAACCGCACGGAACCGGTTGCGCCACACAAAGCACGGGCCTTGGCCAGCGGTCCAGTGCCGGGTTGCCCTTCGACGCTGGCCACCACCAGATTGGGGAACTGCCCTTCGATGCGTTCGGCCAAGGCGAGAATCCGTTCGTTGAACCGGGCATGGCGATTATTGCCATGGGCTACCAGCACGGTCGGCTGGGCAGGATCGATCTGCGGCCTGAGGGCTTGGATGACCGCAGCGATGTCGCTGTCGGAGCTGATCAGCGCCTTTCCATAGGCCACTTCCAGCCCGCTGGTATCAACCTGTTGGACACTGCGATATTCCTCTCCCGGCACCACGTGCAGGCTCTGAAAAACCACGGAGGTCACTCCACTGGCGCACAGATCGGCCACCACCTCGGCGACACTCTGGGTGACGATTCCCTGCGCTTTCAGCTTGGCCATGATGATCTTCGAGGTAAACGCCCAGCGAATCTGATAACCGGGATAGCGCAGCCGGGCCTGCTCATCGATATGGGCAAACACCTGGCGGGCCTGAGGCACAGAGGTTCCGAAGGCAACCAGCACAATGGCCGGCTTGCCCGATCCAACCGGAGCAGCCGCCGCCGGAGTCGGCAGCAGGCTCAAAAGCGGTAACAACGCCATCATGATCATTCCTCTCCAGCAGCTGCTGTTACGCATGACAGGCCCCACTCAGGTTGCCTGCCGAAGTGGCCAGGCCGCAGAGCGCATGCAGAGCCGCAACCGCCAGGGGACTACCACCGCGCCGACCGCTCAGGACAATGGCGGACAGGTCGCCGGCCAGCAGTTCGTCCTTGCTCTCCACCACATGCACAAAGCCGACCGGCATGCCGATGACCAGGGCCGGCCGAATCCCCTCTTCCCGGGCCAGCCGGTTGAGTTCGAGCAGGGCGACCGGCGCATTGCCGATCAGGACAATGCCATCGTGCAGGGACTCTTTGGCCTTGCGGATGGCATACAGGGAACGCGGTAAACCATGCTGCTTCGCGGCCGCGGCGACATCCTCGTCGGCCACATGGCAGAGAATACTTTCGCGCCGGTAAGCACCATTGACCGCCTGCAAACGGGCCACGGACAGACCGGAACGAATCATATTGCTGTCCGCGTAGATCGGCCGACCGGCCTGTAACGCCCGGCAGCCGTCGCTGATGGCAGCAGCGCTGAAACGGATCAGCTCGCTCATGGCGAAATCGGCGCTGGTGTGAATCAGCCGCCTGACCACCTGCCACTGCTCCGCAGTGTGCGGATGCCCCGCTCCTTCCGCATCGATGACGGCAAAGGAGCGCTCTTCGATCTCCTGTCCGCTGAGCGGGTTTTCCAGCAGTTGATGAATCAACGGCCGCTCGTTGTTATTCCTATCCTTCATGGTTCTTGTCCTTTTCAAAAACGCCCGTCACTGACCGGCCGTATCCAACATGGTGGCGACCCACCGATCGAGGGCCGCGGGCTGTGAAGCCAGCTGCAGATGGGCATAGCTGGCCAGAATCCGGCCGCGCTGAAAGCCTTCGGTGCAGACCTTGCCGCTGCGATTCCGGGTCAGCTGGTAGACCGCCTGCCAGCCATCCGTGCCAACCGGCGACTCGAGCAGCTCGGAATAATGAAATTCATGACCGCGAAAACTTTCGCCGACCCGGCCGAACAGGGAATCACCGGTCAGTGTTGCGGTCACATAACCGAGGGCCTTGCGTTTTTCCAGCAACCGGGTCCAGACCGGCAGACAGCCGACCAGAGGAAAGCGGTTCTGCGTGTCCTCCACCCCCTGCGAGAGATAGATCAGCCCGCCGCATTCGGCATAAACCGGTTTGCCGCTGGCGCTGAAGGCGCGGATCGCCGCCAGCATCTCCCGGTTTGCCGCCAGTTGCTCGGCATGCAGTTCGGGATAACCGCCGCCCAGGTACAGACCGGCCAGGTTCGTTGGCAAAGCCTGGTCCCGTAGCGGCGAAAACAGCACCAGTTCACAGCCACGGGCGCGCAGGGCCGGAAACAGGTCGGCATAGTAAAACTGAAAAGCCTCGTCCCAAGCCACCCCGAGCCGCACCGGCGCGGCCCCGGCCCGGTCGGTTGCGGCGGCGGGCGGAACCACCAGCAACGGCGCACGAGCCGCGGCCTGCAGCAACAGATCGAGATCAATCCCGGCTTCGGCCGCAGCGGCCAGATCCTCGCTCAGTTCGGCGCCATCCCTCTGTTCGAGCGCCGAGACCAGCCCCAGATGGCGACTGGGCAGTTCGGGCAGGCCGTTGCGAGGGATCGCCCCCAGCAGCGGCGGCAGTTCCGCGGCAGCCAGGGCCTCGCCCAACAACCGGGCATGGGAAGGGGAGCCGCAACGGTTGGCCAGCACTCCGGCCAGAGTCACGCTCGGCTCAAAATGCTGATAACCGCTGACCAGAGCCGCCAGGCTGCGGGCCATGCCATGAACATTGACCACCAGCGCCGCCGGGATCTGCAGCAGGGCGGCGATCTCCGCACTGCTGCCGCTGAGGCTGCCGGTGCTGCTGCCGTCGAACAGCCCCATCACCCCTTCGACCAGGCTGATATCGGCATCCGCGGAAGCGGTCACAAACAGCTCCCGCAGGTAGTCCGGGTCGCTCATCCAGCTGTCCAGGTTATAACAGGGTCGCCCGGAAACCCGTGCCAGATGGCCGGGGTCAAGATAATCCGGGCCAACCTTGAAGGTCTGTACGGTCAGTCCCCGCCGCCGTAAAGCCGCGACCAGGGCCAGGGTAATGGTCGATTTACCCACTCCGCTCTGGACTCCACCGATCAGCAGGCGCGGTCTGGCGACACCCCCTGCAATCATCAGTATTCGACCCCTTTGCGGGCCGGAATCCCCTGCTCCAGGGCATGCTTGTGGGGGACCATCTCCGAGACCGTATCCGCCGCAGCGATCAGTGCCGGGGTGGCATTGCGGCCGGTAAGGACGATATTGACGCCATCCCGGGCATTGGCAAGGGCATCCAGCACCTGCTGTTCATCAATCAGGCCGCAGCTGATGGAGCCACAGATCTCATCGAGGATCACCAGATCGCACTTGCCGTTATTCAGCTCCTCGACGGCCAGGGCAAAACCGTTCTGGGCGGCTTCGCGATGGGCCGGATACTTGGGGTGGTCGGGTTTGGGTACAAAGCCGAGCCCGGTCTGGCGGATGTCTACGCCCAGTTTTTCCCGCAGGCTGAGGATTTCGCCCGTTGAATCATCCGATTTCATGAATTGCAGGATCAACACGTGCTGACCATGCCCGACCGCCCGCAGGGCCATGCCGAAGGCGGCGGTTGATTTACCTTTCCCGTTGCCGGTAAAGATGAGGATATTTTTAGTCATGTTACTCTCCTTGGATATTGTAAAAAAAATCGTTTAGCAGCCGCTCTGCAAAGTCGTCGGGGTGCGCTATCGTTTCACCGCAGCCAGTAAAGCCCGGCAATGCCAAGGCCGGCGACGAGCAGGGTCAGGGTCACCATCAGCCGAGTTGCCTGGAGGACCTGCTCGGCTCGGAGCGGTCGCCGCGCGTCCCCCATGAACGGCCGCACCGACTTCACTCCGAAATAACTGTTTTCCCCGCCGAGCCGCACGCCCAGGGCACCAGCCACGGCCGCTTCGATCTGGCCGCCGTTGGGGCTGGGGTGACAATGCCGGTCGCGGCGGAAAATCCGCCAGGCCTCCCTGCCATCCAGGCCGCAGAGCAGGGCCGCCGGCGGCACCAGCAGCGCACTCAATCTGGCCGGCAGAAAATTGACCAGGTCGTCAAAACGCGCTGAGGCCCAGCCGAATTCCAGATACCGCTCGTTCTTATAGCCAAAGGTGGAATCGAGGGTGTTGACCGCCTTGTAAAACCAGGCTCCCGCAGCCCCGCCAAGCAGGGCGAAGAGCAGCGGCGCGATCACGCCGTCAACACTGTTTTCGGCCACGCTTTCCACTGTGGCCCGAGTGATCTCCCCCTCGTCCAAATCCGCCGTGTCACGACCGACCAGCCAGCCGACCCTTTCCCGCGCCAGCGCCAGGTTCCCGGCGCGCAAGGGGATCAGCACCGCCAGGGCATGGCGGCGCAAGTCCTGCATGGCCAGGGCGAAGTAGATCAGCAGAATACTGAGCAGGTCGGCCAGCAGGGGATGGAGCAGCGCCGCCCCGCTCAGCAGCAGCAGACAGCATCCGGTGGTCAGACCCACCACCAGCAGTACGGCCACAATCCCGGCGCTGCGCGGCGCAAACAACCGCCGCAACGGGTTCTCCAGCACCTGGGCCAACACGCCGACCCCTCGGACCGGATGGGGCAGCCAGCGCGGATCGCCGCAGAGGGCATCCAGCCCCAGGGCCAGGGGCACCTGCCAGTAAAGCGGGATCACAGCCCCAACACCCGGTAAATCCGCTCCATGTCCAACGCCCCGCGCACATGAGCCGCCAGGCGATCCAGGGCCGGTTCCAGGTCGTAGCTGGCGCGGACCGTGCGGATGGCCGACCAGCCCCGCCGGACCCGCAAGCGGTCGAGGAACCAACGCCGGAAGCCGTCGGCATCGAAGACCCCGTGCAGATAGGTGCCCCAGATCCAGTCCCGCTGTTTCGCGGCCGCGCCGATCCAGGTTCCATCGGCTCGCCGGATCAAGGGCTCCAGGTCGGTGCCGGCGCTGCTGCCATGATGGATTTCGTAACCGCGCAACAATTCGCCGGACAGCTCATGGGTGGCCCGGCAGCTGGTGGTGGTCTTGAGCCGCTCCAGCACCGTCTCCATGTCGAGCAGACCGAGCCCCCGGCAATCAGAACCGCTGGATTCGATACCGTAGGGATCGGCGATCCGCCGGCCGAGCAGCTGGTAACCGCCGCAGATCCCGACGATTTCCGTCTTGCCGTCGGTTGCCAGCCGGCACAAAGCATCCCCCAACCCGGAATCGCGCAGATAGGCCAGATCGTTGATGACATTCTTGCTACCGGGCAGGATCAGCGCATCCGGACGACCCAGTTCGGCCAGGCTGGTCACCTTGCGGACATGAGCATCCGCTTCGACCCGCAGGGCATCCAGGTCGGTAAAGTTGGAGATGTGCGGTAGATCGATCAGAGCGATATCGAGCACGTCCCCGGCCGGTTTTTCCGTTTCCAGCAAACCGTCCTTGAAATCGACGGAGTCCTCCTCCGGCAGACCAAGACGGGGCAGATAAGGGACCACTCCCAAAAAGCTTTTCCCGGTATGCAGAGAGGTGTAATCGAGGGCATCCGCCAACAGGGTGGCGTCGCCGCGGAAACGGTTGATGACAAACCCTTCCACCAACTGGCGTTCCCACTCGCTGAGCAGCTCCATGGTCCCGACAAAAGAGGCGAACACCCCACCGCGGTCGATATCGCCGACCAGCAGCACCCGGGCCTCGGCGTAGCGGGCCATGTTCATGTTGACGATATCGCGCGCCTTCAGGTTGATCTCGGCCGGGCTGCCGGCTCCTTCCAGGAGCATGACCTGATGTTCGCCGGCCAGGCTGTCGTAACATTGCTGCACCTGGCTGAAAATCCCTTCCCGGCGCTGTGCATAGTCGCGAAAGTCCATGGTTTCAAGGACCTTGCCGCAGACGATCACCTGCGAGCCAGTGGCACTGCTCGGTTTGAGCAGGACCGGGTTCATGCGCACATCGGGATCGAGGCGGCAGGCCTGCGCCTGCAGCACCTGGGCACGCCCCATCTCCCCGCCCTGAAAAGTCACGCAGGAGTTGAGGGACATGTTCTGCGCCTTGAAGGGCGCCACGCTCACCCCGTCCTGCTGCAAGATTCGGCAGAGGGCTGCGGTGAGCACGCTTTTGCCGGCATTGGAGCCGGTTCCCTGGAGCATCAGCGCCGGGATTTTCCGGCGCACCGGCCGTGGCGGGGATTGCTCCAGACAGCTGGCCAACGCCGTGCAGAGACGTTCCTGCTCGGCTGCGGTGCGCACCGCCAGGCGCAGGTAATCCTTCCCCATCCCTTCAAAATTGTCACACTGGCGGACCAGAATCCCGCGCGCCAGCAGCTTGTCGGCCAGGGTCGCCGCGTCCAGCCGTGGATGGGTCACCTTCACCAGCACGAAGTTGGCCGCACCGGGCAAAACCTGCAATCCGGCCAAACCTTCCAGCCGCGCCACCAGTTCGGTCCGCCGCTGTTCAACATAGCGCCGGGAGGCGGGGATAAATTCGCGATCGTCCATGGCCCTGATCGCCACCGCCTGGGCCAGGCCGTTGACCGACCAGGTCGGGACCTGCTCGCGCAGCGCCTGGGCAATCTTCTCATCGGCAATGGCATAGCCGAGGCGCAGACCGGGGATGGCCCAGGCCTTGGTCAGCGACTGGACAATGATCAGGTTGGCGGGTCGTTGCGGCTGCAAAGAGTGGTTTTCCCGACCGCAGAAATCGATGAAGGACTCGTCGAGGACAAACATCTGTTGGGGATGTTCGCGGATGATCCGCAGCAACGCATCCCGGTCGCAGAGCTGGCCGGTCGGATTGTTGGGCTGGCCGATGACCACCAGCTGATCGCCGCCAAGGGCCTTTTCCAGGGCGGTCAGGTCGAGGGCAAAGCCGCGCTCTTCGGGCATGGGCAGGGGCTCGATGACCAACCCGGCCTGTTCTCCGGCACGCCGATATTCCGCGTAACAGGGGACCGGCAGCAGCATCCGTCGCTGCGGCAACAAGCGGGGCAGCAGCGCCAGCAGCTCGCTCGCGCCGTTGCCGACCACGACCTCGGCCGGAGCAACCCCGTGGGCGGTGGCAATGGCGGCCACGGCACCTTCCGCCTGCGGATCGGGATAGCGGGTCAGGTTTTCCAGTTCGGCACTGATCAGCGGCCGCAACCAGTCCGGGAACCCGGACGGATTGATGTTTGCGGAAAAATCGAGCAACTGCTCCTGCGCCTGACCGCTCTGACGAGCTGCCCGGCGCAGATCGCCACCGTGACGAATCATGCCCAGCCCCCCACCCGTGCCAGTACAACCACCACCAGCAGCGGCACCAGGTCGACCAGCTCACAGCAGGCGCCCAGGGTATCGCCGGTATAGCCGCCGATTTTCTTCAAACAGTAGCCGCCCAGAAACACGCTGGTCGCAATGGTGGCAACGATCACCAGCAGCCCTTTCGCCCCGCCGAGCAGCGCCAGACTGCCAACCGTCAGCACCAGCAGCGCCACCAGTACCCGGCCGCTCCCGGCCGTGTCATTGGTAAAGGCCGCGGTCCCCCCTTCAGGGCGGGCGTAGGGCAGTCGGTAGCTGAGCAAAGATATGGAACAGCGGCCACACAGGGGCATCAACACAAGCACCTCAAATCGCAACTGTTGCGGCAAAGCCGTCAACAAACTCAACTTCAAAAGCAGCACCAGCACAATAGCGGTCACCCCCATCGGGCCGGCGCAGCTGTCCTTCATGATCTCCAGCATCCGCTCACGACCGCGACTGCTGAAAAAAGCGTCGGCGCTGTCGGCCAGACCATCCATGTGCAGGGCTCCGGTGATGGCGATCAGGAAGATCAACACCATAACACTGGCCGCCGGCAGGGGCAGCAGCAATCTCATCAACAGGTCGAATAGGGCCGCCGATAGGCCGATGGTCAGTCCCACCAGGGGATACCAGTCCGGACTTTTGCGAAAGCTCTCCTGTCCGCCGCACCAGGCCTCCGGAACCGGCAGGATGGTCAGGAAGCGCAGGGCCGAAAAATACGGCTGCAACCGGTTCAGGACGGACATACTAACGCTCAGCCTGGGAGACCGCGGCCTCGGCAAAAGTCGCCATTTCCGTCAACACGGCCACCGCCCCTTCGACCAGATTCATGGCCACCGCGGCCCCGCTCCCCTCGCCGAGGCGCAGGTTGAGATCGAGCAGCGGCTCCTTGCCCAGCTCCTTGAGGGCGGCGACCTGCCCCTGCTCCACACTGCGGTGCGAGGCGATCATATAGTCCTTGCTCAAGGGGGCGATCCTGCCAGCGAGCAGAGCTCCGGCCGTGGAGATGAAGCCATCGACCACCACCGGTTTTTTCAGGGCAGCCGCGCCCAGAATCAGCCCGGCAATCCCGGCAATCTCAAACCCGCCGACTTTGCTCAGGACATCGATTGGATCGGCTGGATCCGGGGCATTCAGGGCCAGGGCGTTTTCCAGCACGCGAATCTTGTGCTGCAACTGCGCGTCATCCAGCCCGGTCCCGCGCCCGACCGCCGCAGCCACCGGGATGCCACAGAGGGTGGCGACCATGGCGCTGCTCGGCGAGGTATTGCCGATCCCCAGCTCACCGGTTCCAAAAACATCGGTGTCTGCAGCCAGCTCCTGCGCCACTGCAATCCCGGCCTCCAACGCCTGGATCGCCTGGTCCCGGGTCATAGCCGGGCCTTCGGCGAAATTGGCCGTGCCGCGGGCAACCTTGCGGTCGATGACCGCTGCCGCGGTTTTTTCATCCAGTTCTCCGGCAATCCCCATATCGACCAGGACAACTTCGGTGCCGGACTGGCGGGCCAGAACATTGACCCCGGCCACCCCGGCGATGAACCCCTGGGCCATCTGCACGGTGACTTCCTGCGGAAACAGGCTGACTCCGCTTTTGGCGATGCCGTGATCGCCGGCCATGGCCACGATCTTGCGACGGCGCACCGGCGGCCGCACCGAACCGGTCATGCCGGCCAGATCCAGGGCCATATCCATCAGTTTCCCCAGCGCCCAATGCGGCATGATGAGTTGATCGAGACGCTCTTTGGCTCGCTGGCGGGCTGCCTGATCCTGGCCGCTGATGGCGGCAATGGTCTGTTCAAGTAACTGCATAACGTATCCCTTCTCTTCCTTCGGAACGATTGATTTTAGTCGTCCATCTTCGGGTTCAGCGGGTTGCCTGGCTGACCGCCGCTTCCGCAAAGGTGGCCATCTCGGTGAGAATCGCCACTGCCCCTTCGACCAGGTTCATGGCCATGGCCGCGCCGGTCCCTTCCCCGAGGCGAAAATTGAGATCGAGGAGCGGCTCTTTGCCCAGCTCCGCAAGGGCGGCCAGGTGGCCGCGTTCCATACTGCGGTGCGAGGCGATCATGAAATCGGTACAGGCCGGCGCCAGTTTGGCGGCCACCAGAGCACCGGCCGTGGAGATAAACCCGTCAACCACGATCGGTTTGCGCAGAGCAGCCGCCCCGAGAATCTGTCCGGCGATGCCGGCGATTTCAAACCCGCCGACCTTGGCCAGTACGTCGAGCGGATCGGCAGCCACGGGCTGATTCACGGCCAACCCCTGTTCGACAATGGCGATCTTGCGCTCCAGCTGCTCATCGTTCAGCCCCGAACCGCGCCCGGTGGCAGCCGCCGCTGACAGGCCGCACAGTGCAGCGACGATGGCGCTGCTCGAGGTGGTATTGCCGATCCCCATCTCCGCGGTGCCGAACAGGTCAACCTCGTCGGCAAAAGCCTGAGTCACCTCAATCCCCGCTTCCAGAGCCTGGATCGCCTGGTCCCGGGTCATGGCCGGACCGCGGGTAAAATCAGCGGTGCCACGCGCCACCTTGCGTTTGATCACCAAGTCCGCAGCCGCGCCCGTCAGCTCTCCGGCGATCCCCATGTCGACCACCGCGACTTTGGCCCCGGCCTGACGGGCAAGAACATTGCAGCCCGCCACTCCGGCAAAATAGCTCTGCACCATCTGCACCGTTACTTCCTGGCCAAAACGACTGACCCCGCTGGCGGCCACCCCGTGGTCACCGGCCATCACCAGAATCAGCTTGCGCTTGACCACCGGGGTTATGCTGCCGCTGATGCCGGCCAGATCCAGGGCCAGGTCCATCAGTCTGCCCAAGGCCCAGTGCGGCATGATCAACTGGTCAAGGCGTTCCTGCGCCTGATGGCGGGCGGTCTGGTCCTGCCGGGTAATGGCGGCCAGGGTGTTGTCGAGCAATTCCATCGTGCAAATCTCCTCAGTCAAGGATCTCAAATGTTCCCCCTGCGCCCCGGGCGGGTGCGGGGATGTGATCTATTTCAATTGCAGTGGCAGCCCGGAGACCAGAAAATAGGCCTCATCGGCGTGCCGGGCCACCACCTGATTGCAGCGCCCGATCAGGTCACGGTAACGCCGCGACAGGGGATCGGCCGGGACCAGCCCCATGCCCAGTTCGTTACTGACCAGAACGATTGTCCGTCCGCCCTGGCGGCATTCCCGGATCAGCGTCAGGCTCTGCTCCTCGACCTCGGTTTCGCTCAATTCGCGCTGCTGCTGATCGGCAGCAAACAGCAGGTTGTTCACCCACAGGGTCAGGCAGTCGATGAGCACCACCGGATACTCCCGGGCGCGCGCCAGGGCGGACGCCGGGTCCAGCGGTTCTTCAATGGTCGCCCACCCCTTATCCAGCCGGGCCTGTTGATGGGCCTGGATGCGCTGGTCCATCTCGCTGTCGATGACCGGGCAAGTGGCCAGATAAGCCCGGCGGCCGGGCAGCTGTTCGGCAAAATCCTGGGCAAAACGGCTCTTGCCACTGCGGCAGCCGCCGCTGACATAGATCAGCCGGCCGGGCTGGTGGTTCACTTCGGGCATGATTTGCGACATGACACCTCCCTTTTCAGGGTCTCTGCAGACAAAAAAATCCCGAAACCTTGGGCAAGGCTTCGGGATTCCGTATTTAATCCGTTCGCGATAATAACCTGACGCTCACTCCACGAAGTTCAGGTCATTGCGGCTTTGCAGGGGGGAAGTATCTGACTCCCGGGAGACCTGCTCCCGGTCACAGTGGCGGGTCCGTGACGGATTTTCACCGCCTTCCTTCCCTCCCGTGCCTTTTCCATTAAAGATCGGTTCGGCAGCTGATGCCGTGTTTCCTGGCGCTGATTAGAATGCAAATAATAATCTTCTGCAAGTCATTTTTTTTGCGCCCAGGCATGATTCGTTCTGACGGGTCGATTTTCGAAACCGACCGGACGCTATACGCAAGTGACACGTCTCCAGTCCGCAAAACCGGCATTTTTCAAGGGAGAATGTGGAGATTAAAAAATTTGACATCCGCTGCGGGATGGACATATACAGAGCAGACAATCGAAAAAACAGGTGCAGTTCCTTCGGGATTGAAAAGGGAACCCCGTGCGAATCGGGGGCGGACCCACCGCTGTAACCGGGGACAACGACGACACACATGCCACTGGGTGATCCTGGGAAGGCGTCGTCCGCGAACGAACCGGGAGTCAGAAGACCTGCTGCGACCGAACAGATCTTTGCCTGAGGGGACGAAGGGCAAGCTGACAGGACTCGGGACA
This sequence comes from Pelobacter seleniigenes DSM 18267, assembly GCF_000711225.1. Taxonomy (NCBI): domain Bacteria; kingdom Pseudomonadati; phylum Thermodesulfobacteriota; class Desulfuromonadia; order Desulfuromonadales; family Desulfuromonadaceae; genus Pelobacter; species Pelobacter seleniigenes. The sequence continues at coordinate 2,698,937 of NZ_JOMG01000002.1, read as the reverse complement.
GATGGGTAACCGGAACCTTCATTTTATGCAGGTTGCGGTTTTTTTTATGTCCGCCGGGCCCAGCGGCCCACCGCACCACGAAAAAACCATTTTGTTATTCAACGCCCCGGGCGCTGAGCTTGCTTGAACAGGACCAGACATGAACACCGAATCCCTGCCCATCCTCTTGACCAAACCGGAACTGCTGATCATCGGCGGCGGCCAGGCCGCGCTGCAAAAAGCGCGCACCCTGCAGCAGAACGGGCTGACTTTCAGAATCGTTGCCGAGCAGATCTGCGATGAGCTCAAAGAGCTGGGCCAGCCCTATCAGGAACGCAGTTTTTGCAGTACCGATCTGCTCGGGGCCACCCTGGTGGTCGATGCAACCGGCAATCCGGACCTGCCGGACCGGATCAAGGCCCTGAAAAGCGGCTATCAGTTCCTGTTCAACTGTGTGTCCCAACCAGAGCTCAGTGACTTTCATTTTTCGGCGTTGCTCAATTACGGTCAGCTCAAAATAGCCGTTTCAACCAACGGCTGCAGCCCGACCATCGGCCAGGTAGTGCGGGATAAAATTGCGGCCACCATTCCGGCCGATCTCGACAGCCTGGTCCGCCAGAAAAAAGTCGAACGCCTGCAGGGGATCATTGCCCCGCAGCAAACCGCTGCAGAATGCCGCAGCCGCCTGGCCAAGGTCTATCTGATCGGCTGCGGTCCGGGCGACCCCGAGCTGTTGACCCTGAAAGCCTACAAACTGATCCAGCAGATGGATGTGGTCCTCTACGATCACCTGCTCACCCCGGAAATCATGGACCTGATCCCGGCCGGGACCGAAAAGATCGCTGTGGGTAAACAAAAAGGCTGCCACAGTTTCCGCCAGGAGCAGATCAATGAATTACTTTTTCAGAAGACCCGCCAGGGCCTGCGCATCGCCCGGCTGAAATGCGGCGACCCCTATATCTTCGGCCGCGGCGCCGAAGAAGCCGAATACCTGATCAAACGCGGGGTGCAGGTTGAAGTGGTCAGCGGGATCAGTTCCGCCCTGGCCGGACCGGCCTGCGCCGGCATCCCTCCCACCGCGCGCGGCTACGCCACCAACATGTCGGTGGTGTCCGCCCATCTGGCCGGCAGCAAAATTAACGCGGACTGGTTCCCCCTGTTGAAAATTCCGCACCATACGACTGTCGTGCTGATGGGGGTCAGCTTCGCCCGCGAGATTTCCCAGCTGGCCCTCAGCCAGGGGGTCCCGGCCAACCTGCCGGTCGCCATCGTGGCCAACGCCACCCGCAGCAACCAGCAGGTGCTGATTACCGATCTGCAGAACCTGCCCCTCACCGCCGAGCAGGCCCAACGCCCGGCACTGCTGGTCTTCGGGGATGTCGTCAACCTGCACCATGTGCTGGCCCCGGCAGCAGAACAGCTTTATCAGCTGGCCCAGTAACAGCCCCCTTTGGTTGGCCCCTTTCGAGACCGGGAAGGGGCTGCCGTACAAATCCCCGCTGGACCCTCCCCTGCCAACAAGGTATCATCGCATGGCACCCGCCTTGCAGTATTCTTCGTGATCCACAACGACGGAGATGTCCATGTATCGACAGCGCCTGATCATATTCACCGATCTCGACGGCACCCTTCTCGACCACCATTCCTACCGTTGGGACGCCGCCGTGCCGGCCCTTGAAAAGCTGGCGGACCTTGAGATCCCGGTGATTCTCTGCACCAGCAAAACCGCGGCGGAAGTGGCTGCGATCCATGCCGCCCTCGGCCTGGCCGCGCCGGTCATCGTGGAAAATGGTGCGGGCATCATCCTCGTGCCGCAGGACGCCGAAACGGCAGGGAATGCCCATTTTTTCGGCAAACCCTATACCGAACTCATCCCCCTGGTGCATAAAATCAGGGCAGACAGAGCGTATTGCTTTCAGGGATTCAGTGATTTTTCCGTCACCGAGGTGATGGCCGCCACCGGCCTTGACGAACAGGCCGCAGCCCTGGCTCGCCAGCGCCTGGGGAGTGAACCGATTATCTGGCAGGACAGCCCCGAAGCCCTGACCCGCTTCAGGCAGGAGCTGGCCGGTTACAACCTGCAATTGCTCAGGGGGGGACGCTTCTTCCATATTCTCGACAACCGGGCCGATAAAGGAACCGCGGTCCATTGGCTGCTCGGCTATTTCCGGCGGCAGCAAACGCATCCGAAGCTGTTCAGCGTCGCCCTGGGGGACGGTCCCAATGACCGGGCGATGATGGAGGCGGCAGATCTGGCCGTGATCATTCCCAACCCGAGCGGGATCGCTCCTGAGCCGCGTTGCGGCAAAATCCTCCATGCCAAACAACCCGGCCCCAGCGGCTGGAATCGCGCCATCCACGATATCTTGCTACTCTATACCGACAAAGGAGCCGAGCATGGCTGATTTTTTTCAGAACGGAGTCATCACCACCCTGCACAACCTGACCTCTCGCCCGCTTGAGGAACTGGAAAAGGAGCTGGAGCGTTTTTCCACCCGGACTCCGATGAGCCTGGTTCTCCCCTCCCTGTTCTCCGAACTGGAAGGACCGGCCCTGGGGCCGATCCTTGACGATCTGAAAAACGCCAACTACCTGAAAGAGATCGTCATCGGCCTGGATCGCGCCGATGAGACGCAATTCAAATACGCCAAAGAATATTTTTCCCGGCTGCCCCAGGATCACCGCATCCTCTGGAATGATGGCCCGCGCCTGCGCGCCGTGGATCGGATGCTGGCGGACCAGGGGCTGGCCCCCACGGAAATGGGCAAGGGGCGCAATGTCTGGTACTGCTTCGGCTATGTGCTGGCATCAGGCCGCAGTCGCGCCGTCGCTCTGCACGACTGCGATATTGTCACCTATAAACGAGAGATGCTCGCCCGACTCATTTACCCGGTCGCCAACCCCCATTTCAACTATCAGTTCTGCAAAGGCTATTACTCGCGAATTGCCAACGGCAGCCTGAACGGCCGGGTCTGTCGGTTGCTGGTCACCCCGCTGATCCGTTCGTTGCAGAAGATCGTCGGCCACTCCGATTACCTCGATTACCTGGACAGCTTCCGCTATGCCCTGGCTGGAGAATTTTCCATGCGCGTCGATGTCCTCAACGACCTGCGGATCCCCAGCGACTGGGGGCTCGAGATTGGCGTGATTTCGGAAATGTACCGCAACTACGCGACCAGCCGCATCTGCCAGGTCGACATTGCCGATGTCTATGATCACAAGCATCAGGAAATGTCCGAGGATGATCCGCAAAAGGGGTTGTCCCGGATGAGTACCGACATCACCAAAGCCATTATCCGCAAGCTGGCTACTCAGGGCGAAGTCCTCTCCATGGAAACCTTCCGCAGCCTCAAAGCCACCTACTACCGAATCGCCCTCGACTTTGTTCAACGCTTCTATGACGATGCGGTGATCAACGGCCTCTCCATCGACCGGCATAAAGAGGAAAAGGCCGTGGAACTGTTTGCCGAAAATATCGTCCGCGCCGGCGATGTGTTTATCAACAACCCCATGGAAACCCCGTTCATGCCAAGTTGGAACCGGGTGATCAGCGCGGTCCCGGACATTCTGGATCACGTCTACGAAGCGGTCGAAGAGGATAATAAGGGCTGATCCTGCCGTGCGGGGCTTATTTACAGGCTGGTGAGGCCGTGCATGGGCGATTAGAACCAATGGCGACTTTCTCACGCATTGATTTTGTCAGGAGGACGAAATCACACCTTTCTCCACTGGGTTTGAAAAAAGACCAGAAATGGACTTTTTCAACAGTCTGTTGCGTCACTCCACCTGTTTCAGCCAGAGCACATGGTAGGGGGGCAGTTGCACGGTGGCCTGCAGGCCGTTGACCTCTTCACCGGTCAGCAGTCCTTGCCAGCGGCCGCTCAGCTTGCCTTCCAGAGGGCCTGCCAGATACAGGGGGCGCAGTTGGTCGGTGATATTGTGGATCGCCAGGATCCGCTCCCTGCCGTCCGGGCTGTAGCGCCAGAAGCCGCAGACATGATCGCCCAGGTGAATAATCTGCTGGCGGGCATCGGGATGAAAGGCCGCCTGTTGCTGGCGAATTTTTATCCGCCGCCGCAATTCGTTGAAAACAATCGCTTGCGGGGTCTGAAAATCGCCCAGCAGATTTTCCAGCTCGCCCAGATCCCAACTGTGCCGATTGATCAGACGTGCCCGTCCCCCCTTTTCGACCCCCGCGTAATCGTTGGGGGTTGCCAGCAGGCTGTGAATGTAAAAGGCCGGAATCCCACGCAGTCCCAGCATCAGGGTCTGGGCAAGCAAAAAGCGGGCGATCTGCCAGCTATCTTCCCCCAACCAGGTTCCTTTCAGGGCATCGAAATAGGTAATGTTGATTTCATAGGCGCTTTTGCTGCCGTCATTATTGGTCCGGTAGCTGATCTGCCCGCCGAACTGTTCCATCCCCTTGAGCAGCAAGTCGATTTCCCCCTGCGGTAACAGCCCCTCCAGGGGGCGCATGCCGATCCCATCGTGAGACGCGGTAAAATTGAGGAAGGTGCAGCCCGGCGGGGTCAGACAGCAGCGCCGCGCCCAGTGGTTCAGGTAGCGGGCGTTGCCCCGAAACAGGCTGTGCAAGAGCAGCGGCGCCAGGCTGAACTGATAGACCATATGGGCTTCATCGCTGTCGCCGAAATAACTGACATTCTGCTGATGCGGCACATTGGTCTCGGTGAGCAGCAGGGTTTGTGGCACCGCCGCATCGAGCAGCTCACGCAGCAGGCGGACAAACTCATGGGTCTGGGGCAGATTCATGCAGCTGGTGGCGGATTCCTTCCATAAGAAAGCAATGGCATCCAGGCGGATGATCCTGGCCCCCTTGGCCAGGTAGTCGAGAAGGATCCGGACATATTCGAGCAGCACATCGGGGTTGGCAAAATTGACATCGACCTGATCGGCGCTGAAAGTGGTCCAGACCGACTTCTTGCCGGCGGCAGTGGCCACCGGGGTCAACAGCGGAGACTCGCGCGGGCGAACCACCTTCCCCAGCTCCGCCTGCGGCGGCGGAGTGATGAAGTAATTTTTCCCCGGCAACTCGTCACGGATAAACTGTTCGAACCACCCGTGATGGCTGGAGACATGGTTGATAACCAGATCGAACATCAGCTCGAACGATTGGTTGATCCGCGCGACGTCTTCCCAGTCCCCCAGCAGAGGATTGACCTTGCGGTAATCGATGACCGCGAAACCGTCGTCGGAACTGAATGGGAAAAAGGGCAACAGGTGAATGACGTTGACAAACCCTTTCAGCCGTTGCTCCAGAAACCGGGCCAGCACCCATAGCGGCAACTGCCCTTCCTGCACGATCGAATTCCCGTAGCTGATCAGCAACACATCGCCCTGATCCCAGAGCCGCTCGTGCTGCCGGGGGGAGAATTTCTTCTTAAAGACCGCCAGCTCGGCGACAATCCGGCCAGCGGTTTGCCGGGCGAGTTCCGGGCTGTAAATTTTTTCCAGGCGGGTGGTAAACCGCTCAACGCTTTCGATCAACGAAAGATCTGACCTCAAGAGCATAAAGACATCCCTTCGGGGTGGCAGCTCGGTAGGAGCTGATGTTCAGCCTCGTTAAAAAGAACTCTATTTTTGCAGAAACCAAGCCAAAAAAAAGAATTGCCTCCCGTAAGTTCGAATCTCTATTTTGGCACTGTCCATGCTTATAAGAAAACGATTACTCCCATCCTGAGATCGATTTTTACAGGTTCCAGCGAAATGAGTTCAGCGACTATGTATGATCAGAACCAGAAATTGTTCCGTGTGCTGATTGATGTTGGCAAGGAACTGGCCGCCATAACCGATATTGACCGGCTGTTAACCCGGATTCTTGAACTTTCCCGTGAGGTTTTTCATTTCGAGAATGCCATTATCCGTCTGCTCAGCGAGGACGGCCGGCAGTTGGAGTCCGTGGCCGCGTTCGGCTATGAGCAGGCGGTCACCGAACAGCCGATCCTGCTCGGTCAGGGGATCATGGGCAAAGCGGCCAAGTTCGGTCGTCCCTACCTGATCCAGAACCTGGCCCAGGCCGAAGACTATATCCCCGGTATCGAAGCGGCGCGCTCTGAGCTGGCCGTGCCCTTGATTGCCCGAGAAAGGATTATCGGCGTCCTCAATGTTGAAAGCCAGCAGGAAGAGGCTTTTTCTGCGGACGACTGCGATGCCCTGTCGATCCTGGCCGGCCAGGCGGCCATTGCCATCGATAATGCCCGCCTGTATCGGGATCTCTGTCGGGTCAATAAGGAAAAAGAACACCTCCACAACCTCAACCGGCAGATTCTGTCCAGCATCAGTATCGGCGTTTACACCGTCGACCGGCAACTGCACATCACCTCCTGGAACGACAGCATGGCCCAGATCAGCCGCATTCCAGCGGCAAAGGCGATCGGCTGCCCCCTCAATGAGTTGTTCCCCACCCTCGAAGAAGAAGGGATCGCCGACCGGCTGCGGCGGGTGCTGGCCGAAGGGAAAGCGCAGAAACTGCGCCTGCTGCATCGCGGCCAGACCGGGGAGAACCGCCTCCAGAAACGCTTCCTGGCGCCGCTCAAAGCCGGTGAGAAAACCATCGGTGCCGTGGTGGTAGTGGAGGATATTACCGAATTCGAGCAGCTCCTGGCGCAGACCATCCAGTCGGAAAAACTGGCCGAGGTCGGGCGGATGAGCGCCGGCATCGCCCATGAAATCAATAACCCGCTGTCGGTCATCAATTACGCCTGCGAACTGCTGTTGACCGAAGACAATTACAACGCCGACCAACAGGAGCTGCTGGAGCGGATCAACACCGAAGTCGAGCGACTGACCAGTCTGACCTCAGAGCTACTCTCCTACTCCGGGGCCCAGGAAGGCCGGAAGAAACTGACCGATCTCAACGAAACCCTGGCCGATGTCCTGAAACTGCTACGCTATGAACTGAACAAAGAGCAGATCACGGTGAGCGAAGAGTTCGCCAAGTTGCCGCTGGTCCATATCGACAACAATCGCTTCAAGCAGATCTTCATCAACCTGATCCTCAATGCCGTGCAGGCTATGGGGGCTCATGGCCAGATCCGCATCAGCACGGAATTCCGGCCCGGAAACGGCCTCTTTGTGCGTTTTTGCGATACCGGCCCAGGCGTTCCGGATGCCCTCAAAGAGCGGATTTTCGAACCTTTTTTCACCGCCCGCAAGGACGGCACCGGTACCGGTCTGGGGCTCTACCTGTGCCGTAAAATCGTCGCCGAATATGATGGTCACCTGCAGGTTTCCGATGCTCCTGAACGGGGCAGTTGCTTTGAAATTTTCCTCCCGGAGAAATGTCGCGAGATTTGATCCGGTGCACTGTTTTTAATCAACCAGCGCGCCTTACTGTCTAAAAATTCAACATCTTCCCGTGCCGGCGCTGATGATTTTTTTTCCAAACTCCCCGCACCTCAGTCAAGGGAAGCGATTTTTTCATGACTAACCGCCGCCCATGGATTTTTTTTACAGGCAAATCTAGTCATCGGCGACGACTAGCCACCAGAAAAGAAGCATTATTTTTTTTGTTGGTATGGAGAATGCAAAATAGCGAGCAGGCCTGCGGGAACCAAGGTCCTGCTTACGGTTAGGAAATACCTCAATAATGTTTAGAGCAATGGCGCTCAAAACTCCTCGTAGAGTTTGAGCGCTTTTTTTATGACCACCTGACAAGGAGATTCTCAGGATGAAAAAAGTTGAATGCATTATCAAGCCCTTCAAGCTGGACGATGTGAAGGCCGCTATCACAGATCTGGGGATCAGCGGTATGACGGTTAGCGAAGTACGCGGTTTCGGCCGGCAAAAAGGCCACACCGAACTTTATCGCGGTGCCGAGTATCAGATCGACTTCATTCCCAAAATCAAAATCGAGCTGGTTGTTCCCGCTGAGCAGGTTGAGGAATTGGTCGCCACCATCCAGCGCGAAGCCTGCACCGGCCGCATCGGTGATGGCAAGATTTTCGTCAGCAACGCGGAACAGGCCATCAGAATTCGGACCGGCGAATCCGGCGAAGACGCTCTTTAAGCAAATCGGTTCACCGATTATTTTTTCCACCATATTTTATTGACAGGAGATATCTGACATGAGGAAACGCACCTCGATATTATTGCTCGCCCTGCTCTTCGGAGCACCGCTGCTGGCTGCCGCCGCCGATGCCGAGCCGATGACCGCCGATGCCGTACAAAACAACCTGAACTTTGTCTGGACCCTGGTCGCCGCCTTCCTGGTCTTCCTGATGCAGGCCGGATTCGCCATGGTCGAGGCCGGCTTCACCCGGGCCAAAAATGCCTGTAACATCATGATGAAAAACTTGATGGACTTTTCGGTCGGCTCCCTGGCCTTCTGGGCCGTTGGTTTCGGCCTGATGTTCGGCACCACCAATGGTCTGTTCGGCACCACCGATTTCTTCTTCAGCGGCGCAACCGGCGACGGTGAGGCCTGGAACTATGCTTTCTGGATGTTCCAGGTCGTGTTTGCGGCAACCGCCGCGACCATTATTTCCGGAGCGGTCGCCGAACGGACCAAATTCAGCGCCTACATGGTCTATTCGGTCTTTGTCTCCGCCTTGATTTATCCTATTTTCGGCGGCTGGGCCTGGGGTAGCCTGTTCCATGGCAGCGGCTGGCTGGAAGGGCTTGGCTTCATTGATTTCGCCGGTTCCTCCGTGGTCCACTCCGTCGGTGGCTGGTTGGCCCTGGCCGGAGCCATTGTGGTTGGCCCACGCGCCGGCAAATTTGACAAGAACGGCAACGTCAAACCGATTCCCGGGCATAACATTCCCATCGCCGCCCTGGGCGTTTTCCTGCTCTGGTTCGGCTGGTACGGATTCAACCCCGGTTCAACCACCACCGGTGACTCCTCCATCGCCATTATCGCTGTGACCACAACCCTGGCCGCTGCCGCTGGTGCCGTTTCGGCCATGCTGTACACCTGGTTCAAATTCGGTAAAAGCGATATCGGCATGACCCTCAACGGCGCGTTGGCCGGGCTGGTCGGCATCACCGCCGGATGTGCCAATGTCTCTGCGGTTTCCGCTGTAATTATCGGCCTGGTGGCCGGTATCCTGGTGGTTTTCTCGGTTATGTTTTTCGATAAAATCAAAGTCGACGATCCGGTCGGTGCTGTTTCTGTTCACGGCGTCTGTGGCGCCTGGGGAACCCTGGCTGCCGGACTCTTTGACTCGGCAGGCTTTTCCCTGCACACCGTCGGCGTGCAGTTGATCGGCATCGCAACCTGCTTTGCCTGGGCCTTCACCACCGGCTTCATTCTCTTTAAAGTGATCGACATGGTCATTGGTATGCGGGTCAGCAAAGAAGAAGAACTGGCCGGGCTCGATTTCTCGGAGCATGGCGCCAGCGCCTACCCCGACTTTCACACGGTCCGTCTCGGCTCCGTTTTCACCCCGGAAGACACCAAGAAATAATTCTTCCCACCTGTAGCAGTCAGGGCGCCTCTTTCCGTGGAGAGGCGCCCTGGCCTCTTTGGACCATCTCCGCCCAGTCACTCATTTGCATCGCACACAACGTCCCCCGTATCATCCGCTTGCGCAGCGGTGCTGATCAGCGCTTAAGCAGCCCTACACCAAGCCGCCTAAATTATAAGCATATCTCGCCATAAAAACTGCCTTCCTGCACGATCTCAGCACGTTACAAATTGGCACAATAGCTGCTAGATGAAGAGAATCAATGTTGTTTTTAATTCCCAGCCCCTCATTATCAAAGGAGCCCCTCAGGATGAAAAAAGTAGAATGTATCATCAAGCCGTTCAAGCTGGACGATGTCAAAGCGGCGATCACCGATCTCGGGATCAGTGGCATGACGGTCAGCGAAGTACGCGGTTTCGGCCGCCAGAAAGGGCACACCGAACTCTACCGCGGTGCCGAATACCAGATCGACTTCATTCCCAAGATCAAGATTGAGCTGGTGGTCTCCGACGACCAGGTCGACGGGCTGGTCAGCGCCATTCAGCGCGAAGCCTGCACCGGCCGCATCGGCGACGGCAAGATCTTCGTCAGCGCCATCGAACAGTCGATCAGGATCCGGACCGGCGAATCCGGGGAAGATTCCCTCTGATCCGCCCTTCACCATCAAAAGACACTTTATTCATATAGACAAGGAGATACACACCATGAAAAAAACGGTCCTGACCCTGGCGGCGATTCTGCTCGTCCCGAGCCTGGCCCTCGCAGCCGATGCCGAGCTGTCCTATGTTTTGAATACCTTTTCCTTTCTGGTCATGGGGGTGCTGGTGATGTGGATGGCCGCTGGGTTCGGCATGCTCGAATCCGGTCTGGTGCGCTCGAAGAACGTCGCCACCATCTGCCTGAAGAATATTTCCCTGTTCGGGATCGCCGGGATCCTTTTCTACCTGATCGGCTACAATCTGATGTACGCCGGGGTGGACGGCGGGTTCATCGGCAGTTTCGGGCTCTGGGGGCCGGATGACGCCGCGGCCCTGTCCGGCGATTATGCCGCCGGTTACGCCGCCTCATCCGACTGGTTCTTCCAGATGGTGTTCTGCGGTGCGGCCTGTTCGGTGGTCTCCGGCTGCGTGGCCGAGCGGATCAAGCTGTGGTCGTTCCTGGCCTTCTGCGTGGTGCTGACCGGGGTCATCTATCCGATCCAGGGGGCCTGGGTGTGGGGCGGCGGCTGGCTGTCCGAGATGGGGTTCACCGACTACGCCGGGTCGACCCTGGTCCACTCGGTGGGCGGCTGGGCCGCGCTGACCGGGGCGATCATCCTCGGTGCGCGCAAAGGCAAGTACGGCAAGGACGGGCGGGTCAACCCCTTCCCCGGTTCCAACATCCCCCTGGCCACCCTGGGCACCTTCATCCTGTGGATGGGCTGGTACGGGTTTAACGGCGGCTCGGTGCTGGCCCTGGGCAACGCCGCCAGCGCCATCGAAATGTCCAACGTCATGGTCAACACCAACCTGGCCGCCTGCGGCGGGATGATCGCCGCGATGATCCTGGTGCAGATCATGTACAAGAAGGTCGACGTGACCATGGCCCTGAACGGCGCGTTGGCCGGGCTGGTGTCGATCACCGCCGGGCCGGCGACGCCGTCGCTGGGCGCCGCGACCCTGATCGGCGCGGTCGGCGGGATCCTGGTGGTGTTGGCCGTACCGTTTTTCGACAAGCTCAAGATCGATGACGTGGTCGGCGCCTTGTCGGTTCACCTGGTGTGCGGGGTCTGGGGCACCCTGGCGGTGCCGATCACCAACTCTGAAGCGAGCTTCGTGACCCAGTTCATCGGTGTGGTCTCCATCGGCGCCTTCGTGATTGTGACCACCTCCATTACCTGGCTGGTGCTGAAGTATACGGTCGGGATCCGGGTCAGTGAAGAGGAAGAGATGCTTGGCTGCGATTCGGCCGAAATCGGCATGGAAGCCTATCCTGATTTCCAACGGGTCAGCATCGCAGGGTCAAGCGGTATTTCCGGCTACAATACGCCGCAGAGCCGTTAACTTTACCACCACTACTTCTCCGGCAGCCTTCCGTTCAGGTCGGGCGGAAGGTTGCCGACTGGCAAAGAGGACAACCCGTGAAAATAGCATTAGTCGTTGATGATGAACCCCTGATTCGGCGTCAGGTTGCCAAAGCCCTGGCCGATTATGGTTTCGATGAGATTTTTGAAGCGGCGGACGGCGCACAGGCTGTCGCTATGGCCGCGACCCACAGCCCGTTACTGACCGTGATGGATGTGACCATGCCGGTGATGGACGGGATTACCGCTGCCGGGAAAATCAACCGCAAGCCCTGTGGCGCTATCGTCCTGCTGACCGGCACCACGGACAGTGAAACCGTGTCCAAAGCCCAGGACGCAGGGGTGCATCAGTACCTGATGAAACCGTTCAAGGAAGAACAATTGAAAATTTCCGTGGATCTGGCCATTCATCAGTTTATTGAGCTCTCAAATCTGCGCGATGAAGTTGCTGCCCTCAAAGACAGCCTGGAAACCCGGAAATTGGTTGACCGGGCCAAAGGGTTGCTGATGAAGCAGGGGCTGAAGGAACCCGAAGCTCATCGCAAGATCCAGAAACTGGCCATGGACAAACGGAAGAGCCTCAAGGAAGTTGCCGAAGCCATCCTGCTGATGGAGGGCTGATCTGAACGAGCATGTCACCCCGATCAATCTGTGCAACCTGCCTCCCTGGTCGATTGCCTCCCGACACTACAACTGTCACCCGCAACCGCTGGAGATTCAGGGCGCACAGCATATCGGGCGCATGCTGTTCAAGGAACTGGAGCAGATTGCCGATCCGGAGTTGCGGGGCAGTCGTTTCCACGATTTCATGGATGTGACTTTCCAGTTGCACCAGTGGCAGCGGGAAGCTTCCCGCAGCTGTCAGAAGAGTCTCAAAAACAGCTATCTGCGCTTTTTGCGCGGCTGGCTGTTCGACAGCAACTCCATTGAAGGTGCGGTGCTCAAGGGGTGGGTCGAATCCCGTTTGGGCCTGGTCCCGACTTTTCATCGCAACAAAATCGCCGATATTCACTCCGAAGAATATTTTCAGTACATGGTCGATCGCATGAATGGATCGTCCCGCACCAGTGCGATCTTTTCGCAGCTTGATCTGCTCTATGAGTTCATTCAATACGAACTGCGCCGCCGTAAGCCCGATTGCCAGCACCTGGTTCTGTACCGCGGAGTGAACGATTTCGAGGAGCACGTGATTCTCGAAAAAACCGATAAAACCAGTTACATCATGCGCCTGAACAACCTTAATTCCTTCACCGCCGATTTCGAACGGGCTTGGGAATTCGGCAGCCGGGTCCTGCAGGTTGCGGTACCGCTGCCGAAAATCTTTTTTCTCTGCGGCATTCTCCCCAAGTCGCTGTTTCGCGGTGAAGACGAATACCTGGTCTTCGGCGGGGAATATGATGTCAAGGTCATGATCGGCGGATGAACGACCAAACGCAAATTCTGGAACGGGCAACGGCTGCGTTTCTGGGTCTGGCTTTGGGGGACGCTCTCGGCGCCACAACGGAATTCATGACTCCGGGCGAAATCCGCAGCAAGCACAAGGTCCATCGAAAAATCATCGGCGGCGGCTGGCTCGGCCTCAAAGCCGGACAGGTCACCGACGATACGGAAATGTCCCTGGCCCTGGCCAGAGCCCTGGTCCAGCGCCAGGGCTGGAGCCTGCCGCAGATCGCCGATAATTTTGTCGCCTGGATGCGCGGTAAACCCATCGATATCGGCTCCACGGTCCGCAAAGGGCTTCGCATGTACATGACCAGCGGCTGCCTGGAAGTGCCGCTGAACGAATGGGATGCCGGCAACGGGGCCGTGATGCGCATGGCCCCGGTCGCCCTGGTCACCCTGGGGGATAGCGAACTGTTGCAACAATGCGCGCTGCAGCAGGCCCGCCTGACCCATCATCATGTGCTTTCGGACGCGGCCTGTATTACGGTCGGAAAAATGGTGCAGACGGCCATTTGCGGCTGCGATCGTTTTGAACTGCACGCGTTGACCCGGGAGTTAACCAGCCAATACCCCAACTTCAGGTTCAACAAGTACCAAGGGCAGGCCAGCGGCTATGTGGTCGACACCCTGCAGACCGTATTTCACTACATCTTCAGCAGCGCCAGCTTTGAGGAATGCCTGATCGGTGTGGTCAACCAAGGAGGCGACGCCGATACCACCGGCGCCATCGCCGGGATGATCGCCGGAGCATTTTACGGCCTGGATGCCCTGCCCAGGTCATGGCTCAAACGGCTCGATGGGCAGGTCAGAAAAGAAATCGAAGAAATTACCCCGCGGCTGCTCAGTTTGTCCCCGTTGGCAAGAAATTTGTAAGACCGAAGACACAGAACAGAACCATCATCTCAGCAAGGTCAACGACGCCCATCTGCAGACAATGCAGCATGGGTTTTTCTTATCAGGAGCAGGTTATGAGTGAAACGGCACAATATCTGGCGATCGACCAGGTCGCAGCACAGTTGAAAACCACCGAACTTAATGTTCTGATGCACATCAAACGCGGGCTACTCAGCGGCCAGGAGCAGGACGGCCGCTGGGTGATCGCCGCCGACAGTCTACAGGCATTTCTCGCCAGCCCCGGCCACAAAAAGAGCAATGTCATCGTCTGTAAAAATCACGGTTGCGGATCGGGCTGCGGCTCCTGCGGTTGAACCGACAGCATTGGGCAGGCGCTTTTTAACCACCTGCCAATCCTGGCCAAGGAAGGAAAAGCATGGGAATTGAAATCAAACCCTCAGACCTGTATCACAAATATCTGCGTAAAAAAGAGACACGGGATGATCAAAAATTCACCGGCAAGCCGGATCCGCGCCCCTTCGACCGGGACGATCTGTATGAAGTGATCCCCATGTTCGAAGCGGTCATGGATGAAATCGGCAGCCAGGACGGACTGATCCTGGAGAAACTGGAGGAGATCATGATCTTCCAAATGCCGGGCTTTATTGCCAGCCGCGAAGACGTCTTCGATTTCCTGGTCTCCGTCGTCCGGGAACGGAGTCGCTAGATGATCCGCCTTCAGGAAATCAGTGGCGATCTGTGGGACTACCATCGGGACGGTGCGGTTGTTGCCATTACCGTCGGCGGGTTACTCAACAAAAATGGACTCTGCGCCATGCCGCGCGGCTGTGCCCGCCAGGCCGCCGAGCGGTTCCCCAGGTTGCCCTACACCCTGGGTGAGCAAATCAGGCGGTTCGGCCCGCATGTGTTTGACCTGGGGCAGCGAATCGTTTCGTTTCCGGTGGAGAACAGCCCCTACGACATGCCGGAGTTGAAGATCATCGGACAATCCTGCCGTGAACTGGTCGAACTCTGCGATTACAAGGGTTGGCCTGAAATCATCGTCCCCAGGCCGGGTTGCGGCCAGGGCGGCTTGCCCTGGCAGGAAGTGGCTCCAGTGCTTAAAAAATATTTTGATGATCGTTTTTTCATCATATCCTCAGGAGAAAAATCATGAAAACAGCCAAACCGGGCGACCTGGTCGCCGTGCACTACATAGGGACCCTTGACAACGGTCGAATCTTCGACAGCCGTGACGATGATGATCCGTTGACCATTACCCTCGGCCAGCAGGAAGTTTTCCCGGCGCTGGAAGCGGAGATCATCGGCATGAAAGAGGGGCAGGTCAAAAATATCATCCTTCCGGCTGAAGCCGCCTATGGTCCGCGCCGGCAGGAGAACATCCTCCAACTGGATAAAAAAGCTTTCCCGGCGGACAAAGAGCTGGCAGTCGGCCGCAAGCTGAACATCGAATTTGCCGACGGTGCGGCACGCACCATGATCATCACTGCCCTTGGGGAAGAAACCGTCACCCTTGACGGCAATCACGTGCTGGCCGGGCTTGAACTGACCTTTGCCCTGAAGCTGGCGGCGATTGTTCGTGAAGCCTGACCGTTTGTCGCCACGGTGCGGTGCCAGCGCGGGCCGCGGCCCTTTCTCTGCGGTTGCAAACCAGCCTAGGCGTTCCCGCTTATCCGACAAAAAAGATAAGGTATTTCATATGCTTAGATTCCTTGCAAAGGGCTGCAGCTGATGCTCATTTTCTGTGCATCGAAGGTTGCCGCGGCCGCTTATTTTTTTCGACCAGGTCTCAACAGACAGCGCACTTGATTTAATAGATCCTACAAAAACAATGAGTTAGCCGATTAATTGCAGTTTTGGCACGGCTAATGCTTATAGAGAAAGTAAAATCGCACAACAAGATCACGAGGTCGTGGTTCTGTTGGCAGACAGGTAACGAAGCCCAAAGAGAATACGCAACACGATGCGGATTCGTTTTTGGGCTTTCTTGTTTTACCCCCGAAAAAGCAGGAGACGCTTTTTCGAAAACTCCCAAGCAATTCCAGAACACCTTCACGGGCAGAGCCGCCCGCAAATCCAGACATTGGCAACAGGACCCAACAGGCACCTGCAACTTAATAAATCAGGCCTGGTTGACTGAATGCGCAGACAACATCAATGGAGATGCCGCCATAACTGCATTCAGTCAAACAGCCTAAACCTGGTGGACAACAGTTCACCGCAAAACCATTCCAGGAGGAAACCAAAATGGCAGAAAAGAAAATGAGGCAAATCGCTATCTACGGCAAAGGCGGCATCGGTAAATCCACAACCACACAGAATACTGTGGCCGGTCTTGCTGCCCTGGGCAAAAAAGTCATGATCGTCGGCTGTGATCCGAAGGCGGATTCCACCCGTTTGATCCTGCACGCCAAAGCCCAGGAAACCGTCATGGACAAAGTCCGCGAACTCGGAACCGTCGAAGATCTCGAGCTTGATGACGTTTTGCGGGTCGGCTACGCCGATATCAAATGTGTCGAGTCCGGCGGTCCCGAACCGGGCGTCGGCTGTGCCGGTCGTGGTGTTATCACCGCAATCAACTTCCTCGAAGAAGAAGGAGCTTATACCCCGGATCTTGATTTCGTGTTCTACGACGTCCTCGGTGACGTTGTCTGCGGTGGCTTCGCCATGCCGATCCGCGAAAACAAGGCTCAGGAGATCTACATCGTTGTGTCCGGCGAAATGATGGCCATGTACGCCGCCAACAACATTTCCAAAGGGATCGTGAAGTATGCTGCATCCGGTAGCGTGCGTCTGGCCGGCCTGATCTGCAACAGCCGGAATACCGACCGTGAAGCCGAGTTGATCACCGCTCTGGCCGAACGACTGGGCACGACCATGATCCACTTCGTGCCACGCGACAATCAGGTGCAGCGTGCCGAGCTGCGGCGGATGACCGTTATCGAGTACTCACCGGAGCACCCCCAGGCTGAAGAGTACCGGACCCTGGCCAGAAAGATTTCAGAGAACACCAACTTCGTTGTTCCGACCCCCATCGACATGGACGAACTCGAAGCCCTGCTGATGGAATTCGGCATTATGGAAGCTGAAGACGAGACGGTCGTCGGGGTTGCAGAAGGCGCTTAATTTATTGACAGCTCTGAAGTCAGGCCATAGCGGCCGCACTTGTCTGATCGAGATGTGCCTGACTTCGGAATTTTAACCGTTTGAAGGAGCAACAAATGGCTGAAAGAAAGCCCATCGCGGGCATCACTAAAGAAAGAACCGAGCAACTGATTGAAGAGACCCTCTCGGCAATGCCGGAGAAGGCACAGAAAAAGCGTGCCCCGCACCTGGGCGCCAACGAACCTTCAGTGTCCAGTTGTGCGGTCAAATCCAATAAAAAAGTCGTCCCTGGCGTCATGAGTCAGCGGGGCTGCGCTTATGCCGGTGCCAAAGGGGTGGTTTGGGGACCGATTCGTGACGTTGTGCACGTCTCTCACGGTCCCGTCGGCTGCGGCGTTTACAGCTGGGGAACACGTCGGAACCTGATGCAGGGAATTCCCGGGGTGACCTGTTTCCCCCTCGATTTCACTTCTGATTTCCAGGAAAAAGATATTGTTTACGGTGGCGACAAGAAACTCGAAAAACTGCTGCGTGAAGCAGACGAACTGTTCCCGCTCTGTAAAGGTCTTTCAGTGTTGTCGGAGTGCCCGGTCGGCCTGATCGGTGACGACATCAATGCCGTGACCAAGAAGATGGAAAAGGAACTCGGCAAACTGGTGATTCCCTGTAACTGTGAAGGTTTCCGGGGTGTCAGCCAGTCTCTGGGTCACCACATTTCCAACGACTCGATCCGTGACTTCGTCATCGGTAAACGGGAATTTCTTGACGCACCCGGTCCTTACGATATCGCCCTGATCGGCGACTACAATATCGGCGGCGATGTCTGGGCAGCCAAACCGATCCTTGAAGAAATGGGCCTCAACGTCAAGTCGATCTGGACCGGCGATGGCGAGATCGAAAAAATCGCTTCGACTTACCAGGTCAAACTGAACGTCATCCACTGCTACCGGTCCATGAACTACATGTGTAAGGTCATGGAAGAGAAATGGGGCATTCCCTGGATCGAATATAACTTCTTCGGACCGACCAAGATCGCCGAAAGTATTCGCGCTATTGCCGCCCGCTTTGATGACACCATCAAAGAAAAAGGCGAGCAGGTTATTGCCAAATACAGCGCCATGGCCCAGGCCGTGATCGATGAGTACAAACCGCGCCTGGAAGGCAAAACCGCCATGCTGTTCGTCGGTGGGCTGCGCCCCCGTCACACTGTTGGTGCCTATGAAGATCTCGGCATCCAGATCACTGGCACCGGGTATGAGTTCGCTCACCAGGACGACTATGATCGGACCGCTCCCGAGATGGCGAAAGGAACTTTGATCTATGATGACGTCTCTGAGTTTGAGCTGGAAAAGTTTGTCGAAGAATTCAAACCGGACCTGGTCGGCAGTGGAATCAAGGAGAAGTACGTCTTCCAAAAAGCCGGCATCCCCTTCCGCCAGATGCACAGCTGGGATTATTCCGGTCCTTATCACGGTTACGAAGGATTCAAAATCTTTGCCCGTGACATCGACATGGCGATCAATTCGCCTACGTGGGATTTAGTCAAGAGTCCTTTTTAACCATATATTTGAGAACCACACAGCAACAGAGAGCACTGCCGAGTCACGCGCCCGATGGCCGAACCGGTGAAACAGGAAAAATGTGCCCTCCCCCTCTCCCCAGAGGGTCGGGCGGCACATCAATCCGTATCTCAACGCAACTGTGGTGACGATAAAGGAGTTTATCGCCATGAGCGAAGTAGCAGTTAGACCATTGACCGAACATTCTCCGGAAGAGATCGAGCGTGTTAAAAACTGGATCAACACCGAAGAGTACAAAGAGAAAAACTTTGCCCGCGAAGCGTTAGTGATCAACCCGGCCCATGCCTGCCAGCCCCTTGGCGCACAGATGGTTGCTCACGGCTTTGAAGGCTCCCTGCCGTTTGTTCACGGCTCCCAGGGGTGTGCCTCTTACTTCCGCAGTACCTTCAGCCGCCATTTCCGCGAGCCGGCCGCCGCGACCGCCGACGCCATGACCGAGGACGGCGCTGTGTTCGGTGGCCAGAACAACCTCCACGAAGGACTGGAGAACGCCTATACCCTGTATAAGCCGAAACTGATGCCGATCTATACCACCTGCATGCCCGAGGTTATCGGCGACGACCTGACCGCGTTTATCAGAAATGCCAAGAACAAGGGTGTGATTCCGGAGGACTTGCCGACCCCGTACGCCAACACCCCGAGTTTCAACGGGACCCACATTCATGGCTACGACAGCATGCTGAATGCCATCCTGCAATACCTGACCGAAGGGCAGAAAGTCGAAGGTAAATGTACCGGCAAGCTGAACCTGATTCCTGGCTTTGACGGCAACACCGGCAACCTGCGCGAGTACAAGAAGTACCTCGAAGCCATGGATATTCCCTACACCATGATGGCTGACATCACCGATGTCTTTGATTCGGTCTGTGACGGCGAATACCGCATGTATCCAGGCGGTACCAAACTGGAAGATGCGGCCGATTCCATCAATGGTAAGGCCACCATTTCACTGATGAAATACAGCACCTTGAACACCATGAAATGGATCGGCACCGAATATTCCGGGGTCAAGGAAACCCTGCCGCTGCCCATGGGAATCAAGAAGACCGACGCCTTCCTGATGAAACTCAGTGAACTGTTCGGCAAACCGATTCCGCAATCCTTGAAGGATGAACGTGGTCGCGCCGTCGACGCTATGACCGATGCCCATCAGTACATCCACGGCAAGAAATTTGCCGTTGCCGGCGACCCGGATTACCTGCTCGGCATCGTCTCCTTCCTGCTCGAAATGGGAGCTATTCCGTACCATATCCTCTGTTCCCGTTCGAACAAGAAATTTGCCAAGGAAATGCAGGCTCTGCTTGATACCTCGCCGCTGTATGGCAGCCAGGGCAGCGTCTACGTCAACAAAGACCTCTGGCACATGCGCAGCCTGTGCATGACCGATCCGGTCGACGCCATCATCGGCGATACCCACTGCAAATGGGTTGCTCGTGATGCCAAGATCCCGCACTTCCGCATCGGCTTCCCGGTCATGGACCGGGTCAATATCCACCGGACCCCGGTGATCGGCTATCAGGGCGCCATCAACTTCCTGACCGTGATCGCCAACAAGTTTCTGGATATCAAAGATGAAACCTGTGAAGACCAGTGGTTTGAAATGATGCGTTAGCAAACTGTCCGGCGGGCAGAAAGCCTCTGCCCGCCGGCCTTCGGGTGCTCAAAACAAGATGGGACGAAAGATGATTCGGACCAGAAAGCTTCAGCTCATAGATCAGAAACGGGAACGAGGTGAGTACATGAAAGTTGCATTTGCAAGCACGGATAAAATCCATATCGATGAACACTTTGGCCGTGCGGAACAGTTTTACATCTGGGATATCAGCTCCGACAGCGCCGAATTCAACGGTATCGTCCAGGTTAAAAGCGAAGGTGACGATGAAGCGGACCGGATCGAGGCACGCTGCAGCGGTCTGGAAGAATGTGCTCTGGTCTATGTCGCTGAGATAGGCGGTCCGGCTGCCGCCCGTCTGGTCGCCAAAAAAATTCATCCGTTGAAAAGCAAGGACCGCGCACCGATCCAGGAAACCGTGACCAAGCTGCAGGAAGTTCTACAGGGCAACCCACCCCCCTGGCTGAGAAAAGCCATGCTGAAAAAATAGACCGTCTGATAACAAAGACCCCATTGAACACGAAATATTTATTTAAAAGGAGAACAAGATGGCCTTATTGACTGGGAAAACCAGAGGGGGAGCAGACTGGACCCCGACCTTTGCAAATGCAATCGACCCGGAGAAGTGCATCGGCTGCGGCCGCTGCTACAAAGCCTGCTCGCGCAATGTCCTCGGCCCGGAAGACATTGAAGATGAAGAAAATTACAGTACCCGGATGGTCATGACCATTGCCAACCCCGATAACTGTATCGGCTGTGCCGGCTGTGGCGTCACCTGTCCCAAGAAGTGCTTCAGCTTCATCACGCTGGAAGCCTGAAAACCGATTGACGATGCGCATTGCCGTCGCCTCAAAATCAGCCGTCACCGTGGACCAGCACTTCGGGCATGCTCAACGCTTCCTGATTTACGATTATACGGAAGGGATCATCGAACAGCTGGCCGCCGTTGAGGTCGAAAAGTACTGTTCCTACGATCCTGACAACCCCTTTCGCCACCGGCAGTTCGGCGGCATTCTCAGCGCCCTGGAAGGCTGTCAGGCTGTGGTGACGGCACAGATTGGAGAACTGCCCAAAAAGGAGCTGCTCAAAGCGGGGATTGTCCCGGTCAGCACCTCCGTAGCCATCGCGGATGCGTTGAAGATGGCTTATGACATTGTCAACTCCGGGATTCTGGAACGGATCAAAAAATAACCCGGGATCTTGGCTATGCCTTATTTTTATTCAACCCGCTCATTTTTTAAGCTGCTATTGCCTCTGGCAAGGGTAACACGTGATCCTGAGGTGCGCGTGTTACCCCCTTTTTTTTAATTGCCCATGGCATATTGTATGCATATTAAAAACCTGAATAAAATGAGCAGACGGTGAAATTTTCCAGACATAATGATGTGTCAAAAAGAAAAGGCAATGAAGCCCTGGGCGATGACAATCGTTCAGGGCTTTTTTTATCAGCAACGGTGCTTGATCCACAACCTCACGTTATGACAGGAGAACCGTTATGGCAAGCACTTGCCCGATGATGAAAATGAAGAAACAGTCAGACCATCCCTGCTTCGGCGGCGACCATAACAAAGCCGGCCGGATTCACCTGCCGGTCGCGCCCGGCTGTAATATCAAGTGCGGATTCTGTGAGCGGAAATTCGATTGTGCCAATGAAAGCCGGCCGGGGATTACCAGCAGAGTGCTGACCCCTGAGCAAGGCGTTGAGCGCGTTCGCCTGGTACAACGCCATATGGCTTCCCAAAACGGGCCACAACTGAAAGTCGTCGGTATTGCCGGCCCCGGCGATCCGCTGGCTAATCCGAAAACCTTCGAAACCTTCGAACTGGTTCGCCAGGCTTTTCCTGACATGACCCTGTGCCTGTCCACCAACGGCCTGCGCCTGCCCGAAAATATCGAACGGATCGCGGCGTTAGGGATTCACAGCCTGACCGTCACGATTAACGCCTTAAGCGCCGAAACCGGCGCCAAGGTCTATGAATGGATCAAATACGATCGGCTGAAACTTAGCGGAGTCGAAGGAGCGGCTTTCTTGTTGCAAAAACAGCTGGAAGGCGTCCGCCTGGCCGCCAAGGCTGGGCTCATGGTCAAAATCAACCATGTCTATATCCCCGGCATCAATGACCATGAAACCCTTGATCTGGCCGTCAAAGTCAGAGAACTGGGCGCGGATATGATGAACATCATGCCGGTGATCCCCATCGGTCTGTTCAAGGATGTCGAACCGCCCTCAGAGCTGACCATGGAGCTGGTCCGCAACCAGGCAGAATTGATCCTCTCGCAGGCGCGTCACTGCAAGCAATGCCGCGCCGATGCCGCCGGTTTGATCGGTAAGGATATCGACCTGGAAAAACTTGAAGCCAGCCAACTGGCCAGCTGAGCAAAATCACCAGACAATGAATGACAAAGCGGTAGGCTGCAACAGCGAGCCTACCGCTTTTTTCTTTTCAAACCCACCACCCTATTGTAAATTTCGATAGAAAACCACCGTAACCTGCCACCTCAACCCTCTTTTATCAGGAGACCATCATGCAGATCGATTGGGCTTATCTTCGCAAAGGCTGAACCTCCTGCCAGAAAGCTCAGGAGTTTCTTGAGCAGGAAAAGATTGCTATCGAGCAAACCATCGATGCCCGTAAAATACGCATGGACAACGACGCTGCCTGGGATTTACTCAACCAAGCAGAGCAGATTATCGTTGCCAAGGGCAAAAAAATTCAGATTTTTGCTGATCCGGCAGGCGACAGAGAGGAAGTGCTACGCCAGGTGATGGGACCGAGCGGCAACCTGCGCGCTCCGACTTTGCAGCAGGGCAAGCGGTTTCTGATCGGTTTTCACGACCAGGCATATGCGGAATGGTTGAAATAGAAGAAATAGACCTTGGCAGGTTGATGCACAACAGCCTGCCAAGTGCGCCGGACGCTCTCGGCGACCGAACTTAAGGCATGGCCGCCAGCTCTTTTAACCAGCTGATTTCATCCGGAACCAGTTCCTTGCCAAACCCGCTGCCGATATTGATGGCCCAGTTCAGCCCGGCGGGAGTGAATCCTGCCAACGCGGCTCCGGAGAGGACGGCAAAGGACAGCTCTTTTTTACCCCAGGACGAGAGTCGTTCCTCACTGTCAAACAACATCAGATAAGGTTTCCCTTCGGCCTCGACCAGCAATGGTGTAACCGCTTCCGGCTGGGACGCTCCGGGTTGGCTGTCCGCCGAGTCCAGCGGCACATAAAAATCCGTGGACAGGACCAGCCGATAGTATTGCTCCTGCTCATTGTCGTCTGCGATATATTTTTCCAGGGCCTCATCCAAAGGGCTCATAAATCATCTCCTTTCTCTGTCAACATCAGCCTGCCTCGCCCGTGCTGACGACGCAGGGGCAATTTTTCGGATCCCGTTCGCCGACTGCTTCAAGTTTCAAGCCGATCCAGTTATGCACCTGCGCGACATCAAACCCGGCCAGGCATTCATTATCGACCTGCAACAGGGGCCTGACGATGTACAACGGCTGCCTGATCATCAAATCCAGAGCTTCGGCGGCCGAGATCGCGGCAGGGTTGAATTGACCGGCCTTGATCTGGGGATGGGTCGGATTGAACCACTCCCGCACCGGCCGCGCCCCAAAAAACTCACACAACCGGGCAGCGGACCACTTCTCCGTGAGCAGATCACGCACCTCCAGGGTATGCCCCGACGCCTGGAGGATTTCCTTTTGTTTGCGGTTGCCCGAACAGCCGGGCTTTTCCCAGAAAATAATGTGGGCCATGGTTTACTCCGTCATTGCAGAACAGGTTCTTCTTCATCGACAAAACAGAGGGAATAATCGCTGCAGTCACCACAATTGGGATTTTTGCACAGGATGCCCCCGTTCAATTCACAAACCTGTTTGAAGAAGAACCGCTTCCAGCGCATGTTGTTGTGATTGGCAGCAGCCAACCTGGGTAAGTGCCGTTGAATCGCAGCCGACAACTGAGAACGTTGAAAAAAACCCATGGCCACCCATAAATGCCCCGGATAAGACGCTCTGGCCGCTAAAATGCGTACCAGCAACTCGCCAGCCTGCCGTTCCTGAACGGAAGCCTCGGTGTCGAGATAACCCTGTAACAGGGTCTGCACGTCCGCGTTGATGTCCGGCAGGGGCGGAAACTTATTGCCCCGATAGCGCTCCAGCAAGGTCTTGTCGAAACTAGGGAAAAAAGTCGCCAGAATCCGCTCCGTGGCTCGCTCATCCAGCCCCAGGGCCGGATGAAGCGGCCAGGAATCCTGACTGGCTACGGTCAGCAGGCAGGCAAACATCTGCCGGTCCTCAATCTCCGGTTGAGACAAAGCCGGAACGCTGGCGGCCAGTAGCGCCTTGTAGAGCGGATCGGTCTTTTGTACCCGGGGGCTGCCATCAGGCTGTTCGGGAACCAGTTGCACAGCGACCGGCCGTGCCGCATCCCGAGCACTGGCAACCGCAGCGTGGAGGGCTTCACTGGCCAGTTCTGCGCAGTAGGACCGTTCGGCCGGCAGGCTGTAATTGAGGCGCTGATTGATCGCCGCGCTGGTCACCCCGGCGATGTCCTGAAGCTTGCGCCCTTCACACAGTTCCGCAGCAGCAGCACAGGCCGCAATGGTATAACCGCAGCCGAACACTTGAAAGCGCACTTTCTGGATCCGTTCACGGTGCACCTGCAAGGTAAACCGCACCGCCAGCCGATTGCCGACGTTACCCCCGTCAAGACCGGTTTCGCCGATCCCATCGGGCTGTTCAATAAATCCCACATGACTCGGATCATTCACATATTTCAGGAGATTGTCGGAATATTCATTCATCATGGGTATCCCACCTCGGTTAAGCGCTCTGTTTCATTTGCGCAGCAATCCGTTGCTGTTGTTCTTCATGCATTTGGCTGGCGATATTGGCGATCTCAAACAGGAAGTAGGCTCCCCCCTCATAAAGAATATCGTTTTTCAGGGGATTGCCGACCTGTTCCCAATTGGGAAAGCCGCGCATCACGGTTTTCTTCCCGTAGCGGTGAGCCAGCGCCTCGGTATGACAGTTGCCAATGATCAACTCGTAGGTGTCGCTCATTTTTTCAGCATCTTCCAGGTCACCAACGATGATTTTTTCCGCAACGATTTCATTCAGCACCGGCGAATCCACGGTTGCCACCGCCAGGGCAACGGTGCCCCCGGCTTCGCTGAGAGAGGCAGATAAAGCCACCAGATGATCAGGCTCGCCGACAACCAGAAAACGTGTCTGGCCAAGGGCAAAATGGCTGTCGAGCATGGCATCCTGGAGCCGCTTGCGCCAGCGTTCCACCACCGCACCAGGGAGGTCCCGCCCGCTGACTTCGAGAAGCCAGCCCACCAGGGCATCGGTTCCGACCAGTCCGCTGACATGGTTGAAATGCTGATGGCGGATCGCCGGATTCTTTTTCTGCAGGATTGCCGCGACCCCTTTGACCGAATGCCCAACCGTCACCACATAAGCGGCATCCGCCAACTGTTTAAGCTCTGCGACTTGGACGCCACCGCTGCTCAAAGAAGCCTGCTTCTCCCCCAAATGGCCATCCAGCGAGGTGGACAGGTCCGGCACCGCGACGACCGTGAAACCAAAGCTGGCTATGAGATCCTTCAGTTTTTCGACCTCAATCGGCTGCATGCTGACATGCGGGACCAGCACGACCTTGCCGGCATTGATCTCGCTTCGCGGTTCGACGAGCTGATCGATCAGCGCCTTGGCAGTAAGCGCCCAGCCGCTTTCCAAGCCACCTTCATAGTCCGGGGTATTCACATAAACCAGGGGGCAATCGATCTGTCGGGCGACGCCGCGGATGTCATCCCCCTTGGTTTCCGGCAGGCCGGTGGTGTGGAGCCCGATCAGTTTGGGGCTAACTTTGCTGTGGATGTTCTTTATCGACTCGACAATACTGTAATCGCCACCATCAAGAATGGCGGTCACATCCGTGACGGCAGTGGTCTGCAGAGCGATCGGCTCACTGAAATGGCGGGTAAAGTAGACCTTGGTAAAACTTGCGCAGCCCTGCCCCCCATGCATCAGCGGCATGCAGCAGTCAACCCCGAGGAAGGCCAGGGTCGCGCCCATCGGCTGAGACAGTTTGTGCGGATTGACTTGCAGCGGCTTGACCGATTTGCGAATTACTTCTCCCATGGGGCTTTCCTTCCCACCAGTGCGAACACCGGGTTCTGCAGCGAGTTTTTAAGATCTTCCGCCAGAGTCAGCAGACCGTTGTAAGCGCCGTAGCTTTTCTTTTTCTCCTGATTGACATCGGTAAAGGCGATGCGCTTTTTGATGGCGGTATACAGGGAGCGCCCTCCGGCGAGGAGCAGATCGGCTCCTGTTTCGTCGATAATCTTGGCCTGCTGGGTCGCCGGGGTCGTCATCAGCACGCCCTTTTCTCCCAGATATTCCCGCGCTTTGACCTTATCGTCCTCGGTCGATTTACGGACCGAAGTCGCCACCACCTCAATCCCCAGGTCCTGCAACGCCGAAGCGATGGACCAGGCCTTGTTCCCGCCGGTATTCAGCACCGCCTTCTTGCCGGCAAACACCTGGCGGTAAGGGACCAGCCGCTCTTCCAGACGGGCTTCCTCACGAGCGATGAGCTGACGTGTCCGTTCGATCAGCGCGGCATCGCCCAGGGCTTCAGCAATGGCCATAATGCCATTGGAGGTATCGCGCTTGCCGTAAAAGGAGCAGGAGATCCAGGGGATACCATACTGTTCATGCATCTTGCGAGTCAGGGAAACCAGGGCTTTGGCGCAGACAATCACATTCAGCCGGGCACGGTGGGCGGTGCGGATCTGGCTGATTCGACCATCCCCGCTCAGGGTCGAGAGGACGCGAATCCCCAATTCATCCAAGAGGGGTTTGTACTGCCACATATCGCCGGTGACATTGTGATCACCGATCAGGTTGATATCGAAGGGCGTGGTTTCTTCGGGCTCCAGAGTTCCGACCAGATGTCGCAGAACCGCCTCCCCGGCCAACCGGCTGCCCAGGTTCTTGCCGCCGACAAACCCGGGAGCGTGAACCGGGACACAGGGGATGCCATGTTGTGCAGAAGCCTGCTTGCAGACAAGGTCGAGGTCGTCCCCGATCAGGGCGGTGACACAGGTTGAATACACAAAAACGGCTTGGGGTGAATAATTGCTGACGATGTAAGCAATCGCTTCAGCCAGCCGTTCTTCCCCGCTGAAAACGACATCATTGATATTGATGTCCGTGGTAAAGCCCATTTGGGTCAGATCTCGCCCCGTCCAACTGGTCCCGGTCAGGCGCGTTTCCCAGCTCCCTCCCAGGCAGGTCATCGGCCCGTGCACCAGGTGTGCCGCATCCGCAAACGGAAACAACGCGATCTGGGCACCGTCAATGGCACAGCCACCGGTTGTTGCACCCGGTGTCGGCGTATTGCAGGTCGCTTTTTTGGTTTTGTTATGCTCGCAGGCGCTTTCGTCAAGCAGATCTTTGATTTTCGGTTTTGCAGACACAGCAGAGTCCTTTCCGATAAACGCTTATTCCTGAATTCGTCTGGCTGAAGCTCTCGGGAGCCCAAGCGGCATATTTTTTTCGGATCCAGGTATTTTTTAAACCGGCCCGTCACATCGTTGAGAAGGGGATTTTTCCTGCAGGACAGCATTGAGCTGCATGGGATTGGTTCAACATCGAATTGAGCTTTGCTAAATCACTTTGCAAAACTCCGGCCATCTTTTCAGGCACGGGAAAAATGAATCCTGCGGGACAACCATCAACCCGCAGCGAGCGGTATTGAACATTTATTAGGCAAGCTCCTTAGGCGGGCTGCCCATTTGTTTTGCAGAGGCCTCCCTATTCAAGACAGCAAAACAGCATCACACACAGTAGAAAAAACGCTCATTCATCTTAAATATTTAGCATAAAAATACCGGCCAATTTGTTACTTATTGATGTTTCGCAACAATTCCCCAGCAGACCGATATCTATCCGCAAACAGCCATAAAATAACTAGACTTAAAATGCGATTCTGCTAATCTAGTTTTATTAAACTGCCACGTTTTTGGAACCAAAACAGCCTTGCATTCCTTTGTTCAGGGGGTCGCATGAAATTAAGAGATGTCTACAAGTCTATCTTCTGCTTTGCCATTCTGTCCGTATTCTGCCTGCCATGGACGGTGTCGGCAGCACAACTGAATTTCCAGTCGGATACCATATTACGCATGCTCGAGCGGGACACCACGACCAAGGATTCCGCCGCGGTCCTGCCGATTTACGAGTATATCCAGCTGGATATCGGCACCCCGGACGAACCGGGACTGTCCTTCCACCTGTACGGCTGGGGCCGCCTGGACATGGCGGACAATGATTATTACGATGACAGCAGTGCCGGTGAGCTGCTTTACAGCTATATCGAATACACCGGTGAGCAGGCCGCCTTCAATGCCCGCCTGGGTCGCCAGTATCTTTTTGAAGGAGTCGCGGACACCGCCATCGACGGTCTGCGGCTCAGTTCCGATCTCGGCAAATATTTCTCCGGCTCGGTCTATGCTGGCTTGCCCGTGGATTATTCCAGTGAAAACGGCCGCGATGGCGACAGCATCTTCGGTGCGCGTATCGCCAACCATATGGTCGGGTGGTATGACCTGGGCCTGTCCTATCAAAAGATCAGCAACGACAGCGACAGTGACGAAAAAGCGGGCATGGACCTCTCTGCCTACCTTCCGCTGGGGATCAATCTGCATGGTTTCTCTTCACTCAACCTCGATACCGACGAATGGGCGGAACATTCTTACGAGCTGCGTTTTTCTGCCGGCCCGGTTAGAATTCGTCCCTACTTTCAGAAGTTTCGCTATGAAGACTACTTCGGCACCGACAATACCAGCGTCAACCCGTTTGCTTTTCTTGCCAACAGCGGTGAAGAGTTGACCGTGGTCGGAACCGAAGCAACCCTGCCGATCGGAGACAACTGGACTCTGGTCGCCAATATTAAAAATTATGACTACAAAGTCCTTTCCGACAGCTCCCGTTACTATTCAGGCAAAGTGATCTGGTCCGGTGAAAACGGCACTCAGCTGGGTGGAGAAGCCGGCCTGATGGACGGTGACGCCTCCCAGAACAAGTATCTGCTGGTTAGGGTTTACGGTTACTGGACCCAGCTGCCAGCCATACTCCCGGTTGGATATGTCAGCAGCGAATTGATGTATGTCGATTACGACCAGGCGATCTACGGTGAAGACAGCTCGTTCTTCGTGTCGGTCGGCGTGGGGCAAAAATTTCTGGATGATGCACTTGATGTGAAAGTCTCCGGCGATTACAGCAAAGACCCCTATTATGATGAGGATCTGCAAGCCATGGTGACCCTCAGCTACCGTTTCGGCAAAGATCTTTAAAATTGCCTGATCACCAACAGGAGTTATGAATATGCGTAAAAATATCTGGCTGACAATCGGGTTGGTTTTCCTTCTGCTGGGTCTCGCCGCCTGTGCGGCACTGGACAGCGGCAAAGAGCTTCCGTTGCAGCATATGTCTGCTGCAGACCTTGGCGACAAAACCACAACTTGCACCAACTGCCATGACGCCCGCGGCGAAAAACTCGCCTTCGGCGATTTCAACCACACCCCGACCTGGATGACCACCCATAAGTACCAGGCGAACCAGAACGCAGCCGTCTGCGCCATGTGCCACCAGACCAGCTACTGCAACAGCTGCCACGCCACCAAACTGGAGCTGAAACCCTCGGAGCGAAATCAGTCGGAAAGCTACCGGCAGATGCCTCACCGCGGTGACTACCTGACCCGCCACCGCATTGATGGCCGCATCGATCCGACGTCATGTTTCCGCTGTCACGGCAAACCGAAATCGGCAAAAACCTGCGCTCCCTGCCACGGATAAGCATTGCTTGAAAATAAGGAGGAAAAGATGAAGAACCGGTTTGCCTTACTCATTCTTCTGATAATAGCGACATTTTCCATAACCGCCTGTTCCAGCAGCAACTCCAGTGCGCCGCCCGACAATCAGGCCCACCCGCTCGGCTGGATTGCAACCCATGCGGATGAGATCACAACTCTCGCCAGTTACAGTGACTGTACCGGCTGTCATGGCGCAAACCTGACCGGTAGCGGTGACGCCGTAAGCTGCTATAGCTGCCACACTTATAATAGCGCAATTCCGTTCGGGGTCCATCCTGCCGACTGGACGAATGCTGTCAGTGATCACAGAGCCTATGCATCAGCAAATACAGCCGCTTCATGCAAAGGCTGTCACGGCCAGGACCTCCTCGGCACAACTGCAGCCCCCAGCTGTTTCTCCGCCAGTTATGGCGGTGTCAGCTGCCACGCAGACGGACCCGGCACAGCCCCACACGCCCTTGATGGAAGCTATCTGGCCTTTACCAGTCATGGCCCGGATGCAAAAGCAGATCTTACCGTTTGCCAGAACTGCCATGGTGAACTGACCCCAACCGGCAGCAGCCCCCGTTTCAACATTGGCATTACCAGAATCAGCGACACCGGCTGCGAAGGGTGCCATAACGATTACACCGCACATCCTTCGGTCGGGACCAGAGATAATGCCCACTGGTATGGCGCAACGGTTACCCATGCCGACAGCGGCAATCTGGAAGCCTGCGCCTTGTGCCATGGAGACAACTTCGAAGGCAATACCGACACCGGCGCACCGGCCTGCTTGGCCTGCCATAATGCCGACCCGGTCGCCAACAATACCGGTTGCGTTTCCTGTCACAGTTTGCCACCGAATGGTGCCGGGGTTGCAGGAAATAGCCGGCCGAACCGGCAGGGGCAACATAACCGCATCGGCCATACCATTACTATCAGTGCCACCCCAGAACAAACCTGCAGCCGCTGTCATAATGGTGCAGGGATAGGAACCGATAACCATTTCGACACGGAGAGTCCTGCAGATATCAACTTCCTTCGTCCTGATGCCACTGATAACATCCAGGCCGTATGGGATGGCAGCAACGTCACCTGCACTGGCGTTTGCCACATGGTTACCGACACCGTTAATTCAACCTACAATCACGAAAGTGAACAATGGTATTAAATTACCAGATCAAAAATATCAGTTAACAACTGTCTTAAGCTAGCAACAAAAAAAGACTCCTTCTGAAAACAGAGGAGTCTTTTTTTGTTGCTTAAACCATAGTTATCAGAACCCGCAGCACGCCCCGCCCATAAGGGTTCGCCCCTCCTAGCCCATCGGCAAAAAACCAAGGCAACTATCGAGTCTTTCATCATTTGGATCGAAACGCTGACTCCTTCTGCCCTCCTGCTTAAAGCTTCCCCCTTCTTCCCTCTGACCTAAGAGCTCCTGTCATATGATGATACCGAATAAGTACGTTGGATAGACAGCCACCGGCCCTTATGGCAAAACAACTAGTCCAGCAGGGAGTTGCTTCTTTAGAGGAGGGCTTGGGATGATTATGACCCTTTCACCAGCGAAGGTGATCAGATCTATCCGATGAGGCAGGCATTGCCGCATACATTCCGAGCTCGGCCGCTAGAACACGACTTCCAGGAAACCGTAACTCAGGGCTGTGTGTTGAAATTGTTTATTTAAATACCAACCATGAAAGCAATATCGGAATAATCAAACATGAGCTTGCGGGCATGATTACTTCTGCCCCAGCTAGCAACAACTGAAACAGAGAAACCCAGCCTGAATTCGGGCACAAAAAAAGCGGGCCGAAGCCCGCTACATTAAAACAAAAATCACTGAGGTGAGCCATTGCGGCTCACCTCAGTGCGAACAACTACTTATTCAGCCAATTTGGCAAAGATAGCGTTCATAACGTCAACGAAGGACATCACGGATTGCGGAACCCGATAACCGAAGACCTTCGTATGTGAGTTAATCTCAGCAACACCACTGAGGTCGCCATCCTTAAGAGCATTTGCTCTGTGGCAGGAACCGCAGGACTTGGAACCCGGGCCAACCGTCACCGGCTCATCAGGTGCATCAATCAGAGCACCGGAAGCTGCCAGTTGGTCCGGCACATTGTAAGGTGCGTTATAAGCATCGGTAGCACCGACGTGGCAGGACTCACAGTTCTGCAGGGTAAACATCGGATAAACGAATTCCGGCTCTTCCACGAAGGTATGCAGGTCATGCAGGTAAGAATCGATCGCTCTGGACTGATTCGTTACATGAGCGGCACTCGAGGTGTTGTGGCAGAACAAGCAGGCATTGACGTTACCGACCGCAGTGTGGCCATGTGATGAGTTGGTGTGAATCACGATGTTGTCATGGCAAGCGTTACACTTAGCATCGGCAACGATACCGCTACGATCGACGAGGGATCCGTCAGCAAGCACGATGCCTTTAGTCACTGATTTAACAGCGACCATGGTTCCATTGACTTCAGGCACACCAATGATACCGACTTCCAGTTTGCTTGCATCGTAAGTGTCAATTTTGTCGGTCAATGGGAAAGTCGTTGTTGCAATACCTGTAGTCGAATTATAGGTGGTATTAGCAATCACGTCATCTTTACGATACTGATCGTAGGCCGCAACGTTATGAGTTCCCCAGCCATAGTAACCGACCAGGATCCGGATACCTTCGGATTCATTGTCGCGCTCAGCAGGAAGTCCCAGGAACACCGGGCCAGCCGTTGCATCAAGGTTCAGGACGTTAACAGCAGCGTCTGCTGCATCCTTGGCACCCCAAGTGATGGTCAGGCTCGATGCGGTGGCATCATAAGTTACGCCATCAATAAAGTAGCTATAACGCAGCGTACCGGCTTCAGCACTGGCAACCGAGTCATATTTGACGGAATCAAAAGCAGGGTGAACCGTTGCGAAGGTTGCGCCGATCCCGCCGGTTTTGTGACAAGTGTTACACTCGTCGGTCGGAATAGCATGGGGCACAACAGTCGAAAGAGGCTTAGCCACGACAGTGTTGGTTGCTGGATCAACATCAGCATGGCAGCTTTCGCAAACAGCCTTGGTGAAGTTGGCATCAATCAGGGTTGCATCCGTCAGCAAGGTGCCAGTGTGACAAGTCACACAGTTGGACATTTCCTGCGGATAGGGGAAAAGATTCAGGTGAGACGCGTGAACATCAGTCATGACATCAGCGGTATATGCATAGGTTGAATCACCAAAGAATTCAGCCCCGTCACTACCGGTTCTGGTGTCATAGTGACAAACTTTACATGCACCGAAAGTATCCAGGTTGGTTGCATCAGCACCCCGGTAACCATGCTTCAGGTAGGGAGTCCCGTGACATTTTTCACAGGCAGCAACATCTGCAGCGGAGGTGTAAGTGAACGGAGTACCTGGTTTTTGACCAGCATTGAACACTTCGCGATACAGCTGGATATGGCCGTCTTCGCCGTCATAAGAGCCAGCATTAAGGATCGGGTCTTGGGTAATATAGCTGTAAACTTCCGTTGTGGTTGCGGTGATGTCGATATCCAGAGTGTCGGTCAGATGGTAAGCGCCACCGCCATCATTGGTCAAACCGCTGGTGCTGAAGTAAGCTGCGGTCGGGAAAGTGCCGGTTGTCGCGTCATAAACAGCATAGCCAAAGCGCTGTTGCACAAAAGCAGCAATTTTTCCACCAGAGACAGGTGAATCGACAGCTACGCCGCCCTTGGTGATGGTGAAAGGAACGGTCGTGGTGAAGGTTCCGTCCCCAACGGGAGTGGCCGTAATCGCACCAAAGGTGAGATTTAAAGTGGTATCCATGGCGTCATTGTAGTTAGCCTGGTGATCGGTCCCTGCGGTGGGGTGGCAGACCGCACAGGACTCGGGC
Source organism: Pelobacter seleniigenes DSM 18267 (assembly GCF_000711225.1). Classification (NCBI taxonomy): domain Bacteria; kingdom Pseudomonadati; phylum Thermodesulfobacteriota; class Desulfuromonadia; order Desulfuromonadales; family Desulfuromonadaceae; genus Pelobacter; species Pelobacter seleniigenes. The sequence goes on along the minus strand of NZ_JOMG01000002.1, from coordinate 2,665,122 downwards.
TCGACCTCTTCAGCAGCGGCATTCAACGAATCCAGCCACTCCTGCTCGGTTCCGGTAAAACCATTTTCAACAGCAATTTCATACGCACTCTTACCATTAGAGCCATCACTACCATCACTACCGTCGTCGCCGCAGCCGGTCAGCCCGAAACCGAGCAGCGCAACCAGCATAGCCAACATCAACAACCTCATTAAACTCTTCATACTCCACTACCTCCTGTTAAGACTTTTGTGAAGAGACGATTTTAGTACGCTGTTTTATAAGGAAGAAATCCCTATCCCCCAGGTACCGACGAAACGTGGCAGATGTTTCGTTTGACGAGCCACAAATTGCTATTTTCCAGCAATATACTCAGCAAATCCTAATCAACATGAACGATACAGGAATCATACAAACTTCGCAGCTGAAAATCAAACCCTAAAAATCAAAATTTCTTTCTGTTTTCAATACCTTACCTAATTTGTCAGGCATTCCTAGCTGACAGATCAAGAATACTTCAATATATACAAATATAATATTTAAGTAAAAAATTAAGTCATTCCAGCTAGATAAAAATTCACCACCAAAAAGAGAAAGAATGAGCGTTCTTTTTTCTTAATAACACGGTAACAAACCGGTGTATCCTATTATTTAAAGATAGATATTCTCTTGTATATTTTTTAAGTGATCTCTGCCCCAACTGCCTCTTTCTTGAGCAAAACAAGCAGATTAATCATGAAAAATACTTTAATTTATATCGGCTATCGCAGGCATGCTATTTGCTAGTTCCTCAACAAGACCCTTCTTTTTCAATAGGCGCTAAACCTTCCGATTGGCGGATCATGGAGTTGGAACAATGGAACATACAGAACAGAGTCCCATCGTCATTGACGATACAACTTTGCGGGATGGTGAGCAGACCGCGGGTGTTGTTTTTAGTCGCAGAGAGAAGATCACCATCGCACGCATGCTTGATGACATTGGGGTGGGGGAACTGGAATGCGGAATCCCGGCCATGGGCAAGGAGGAGCAAGAGACCTTGAAGACGCTGGTCGATCTCGGCCTAAAGGCACGCCTGATCAGCTGGAACAGAGCGCTGCTCAGCGACATCCAGGCGTCTCTGGACTGTGGCATGACCGCGGTGGATATCTCCTTGTCGGTTTCGGATATCCACATGACCCATAAATTAAAGAAGAGCCGGGATTGGGTGAAAGAGCAGTTAAAAACAGCGCTCGGCTTTGCCAAACAGCATGGCCTGTATGTTTCGGTTGGCGGGGAGGATTCCAGTCGGGCGGATATGGGTTTTCTGCTTGAGCTACTGCAGATTGCAGAGCGTGAGGGAGCGGATCGTTTCCGCTTCTGCGATACCCTCGGCATCCTGGACCCGTTCACCACCTTTGAAAAAGTGCTCGCCCTGCGCCAGGCCAGCAGCCTGGAGATCGAGGTCCATACCCACAATGATCTGGGCATGGCCACCGCCAACAGCATCGCCGGTATCCGCGCCGGCGCCCGTTATGTCAACACCACGGTCAACGGCTTGGGAGAACGGGCCGGCAATGCCGCCCTTGAAGAAGTGGTCATGGCACTGAAATACGCAACCGGCATCGACCCGGCCATTGCAACTGAACGCTTTGTGGAGCTGTCACAGTTTGTTGCCCGGGCCAGCAAACGCCCCGTGCCACCCTGGAAAGCGGTGGTGGGCGCCCGGGTCTTCTCCCATGAATCAGGTCTGCATGCTGACGGGGTCTTCAAGAATCCGCAAAACTATGAAGGCTTCGACCCGGCCGAGGTCGGTCTGCATCGCCATCTGGTGCTGGGTAAACATTCAGGAACCCATGGTCTGAAGCAACGCCTGGCCGACCTCGACATTGATGCAAGCGGTATTGACATCGATCATCTGCTGGTGCGGGTGCGCCATCTGGCTGGGCGCAAAAAGCGCGCATTAAATGACCGGGAGCTGCAGGCCCTGTGTCGGGCAGCATAAAAGAAAGGGTTCATCATGCTGATCACCCCCCTTGAGCCACCAGACTGGACCGTCTTCAAGACGTTGGCGGCAGCCGAAGGCTGGACGCTGTCATTTCAGGAGCAACGCCTGTTTCTGAACCACTGGCGCCCTTTTTTCTTCACCCTCAAGCAACATGGCGACATTTGCGGTTTTGTCTCTGCCGTGGCTTATAAAAGGAGTGGCTGGATCGGTAATCTGCTGGTCGCTCCGGCAAAACGCGGGCTGGGCTATGGCTCGGCATTACTGGAGCACGCCATCAGCTTCCTGCGGCGAATGCAGCCGGACCGTATCTGGCTGACCGCTTCCACCCAGGGCGCGCCTCTATACCGCCGTCGGGGATTTCAAGCGCTTGATGTCATCACGCGCTGGACAGGGCATGGCCTGGGAACCCGGGAGGCAACCGACGCCGCAGAACTGGGCATGCTCATCGATCTTGATACGCGCTGCTGGGGAGAATCACGGGCACCGCTGTTGTCACAATTGGAGTTTGATGGTCTGCCCCTCTGCTCCGGCAATGACCGGGCGCTGCTGCAAACCAGCCCCGCTTTCTGGCAGCTTGGCCCCTGGCTGAGCGCCGCCAAATCCCCAACCGATTACCGTAACCTGCTCCAGCAGGCCCAAGCCAAAACTCCCGCCGGCCGAACCCTGCTTGCGGATATCCTCAATTCTGCCGAGATCGACCTGATCCTTCGGGATCACGGTTTTTCCCGGCAAGGCAGCAATGAATTGATGTGTCTGAGCGACGCCCCCGTTGCAATCAACGGAGTGGTCGCCCTGGCCAGCCTCGGCAGTATTGGTTAAATAGCTTTTGCACCTCCCCTTGCGGAGGGACAGGCGTCTCAATTGGATGAAGCTGAGAGCTTCATCCACCCCCATCCCGGCCTTCCCCCATCAGAGGGGGAAGGAGCAATAGCGGATTTTCGACGATTACGAAAGCAAATTCCATAAATCCATCTGCCCTCCCAATTCTGCAGCCCCTGACTCCTCCAGTATGAGAAGCAAAGCTTCTCGTCAAAGCGCATTCGACGACGCTGCGACCAGCAGCAGACTTGATCCGTGCATAAATATAACGACGACCAACCCTGCCAGATTAGCAGCCGCCAGCGAGCAACGACATCTTTCCCGGAACAAACGAACCTCCCGAGCAATCAAAGGGCCGTTTTTTGCGCCCTTTTTGTTGGCCTCGACAAAAAGGGCGGCGGCGAGCGGGGCCGCAACCCCGCGACTTTGATTTTGAGGTTTTATCGTTAGACCGAGACCCTACGTTGACCAACAGAAGAACCCGTATAAATCCCCCCCCGGCCCCCCTTTTCAAAGGGGGGAGTGGTTGCCCTCATCTTATTCACTCCCGTCAATAAAGGGGACATGCCTACTGACGTTCCCCCTTTAGCAAAGGGGGATTAAGGGGGATTTGGACATTGCTGCCAAACCAAACCTGACCGTTAATCAACGCCAGAAACCGTCAGGTCCCGACCCGACAGCCGCCCTTCTTTTTTTTGAGCATATACACATTTCCCCATTGACAACTTTTCTCAACAGGACTAGTCTCTTTTTGTGCATATGCACAAAGATCAACCAATCAAGCTCTCTCAACTAACAAACTCTCAACCCATGAAAGGAGACAGATCATGCCGAGAAAAGATGGAACTGGTCCCTTGGGTCTTGGCACCAGAATGGGACAACGCTGCGCAAACGGTCGTAACATCCAGCACCAGGGTTACACCTGCGGAACCGGCTGGGGCCAGGGAAAAGGCCAAGGGCGGAGGCTCAATACCGCCGGTTTAGGCTTGGGCAAAGGTGCGCGTCCAGGATTCAGCACACCAGCCGCAGGTCAACCGCAAAATCCCGGACGGTTCAGACTGGTCGATTGACCGCAATAACATCAACAAAGTCCGAAAGTTTCCCCATGTGTCCAGAAGTGCGTTTGCTTTTTCTGCCACAGGCAAAGGACGACGGGCTGCAAACCAACAAGGAGCAAGACAAACTATGATTATTGCAATTACGGCAAAAGGCCGGACCCTGCAGTCGGAAATCGATCCCCGCTTCGGGCGCGCTGCCTGGTTCATGATCGCCAACAGCCTCAGTGGCGAAGTTTACGCCCATGAAAACACCGAGGGTCTCAATGCAGCCAACGGGGCGGGCACCAGCGCTGCCCAGCTGATGGCTGAATACAAGGTCGATATTCTCTACACCGGCACGGTCGGCCCGAAAGCGGCCGAAGTCCTGAAAAAAGCCGGTATCACTTATCATGAAAACACCTCCGGCACCGTTGAGCAGGTGCTTGATGCACTCTCCGTCGATGATGATGCGCAACAGTCCGCCGGCGGTCAGGCCGAAACTGTTGCGCCCCCGGAAAACGGCGCCATCCGCCTGGCCGTTCCGGCGGATTCCGGTGACGGCCTCGAAGCCCAGCGCTCCGGCCATTTCGGCAAATGCAATTATTATGTGCTGGTCGACATCAAGGACAACCAGATCCAGCAGGTGACCTCACTGAAAAACGGCGGTCATATCCAGGGCGGCTGTTTCGCCCCGGTGATGCTGCTCAAGGGGAACCACGTTGCCAACCTGGTGGTTGCCGGGATCGGCGGTCGGCCGCTGCAGGGATTCAGACAAAGCGGAATCGAGGTTTATTCGGGACAGGGACAAACCGTCAAGGAAACGGTTGCCATGTTCATTGACAATCAGCTCAGCCCCTTGAACGCCAACCAGGTCTGTGGCGGGGGCGCTTAGTGGTTATTAGCGTCGTCAGCGGCAAGGGGGGGGCGGGCAAAACCTCCCTTGCCGTTGCCATTGCAGAAACCTTCCGGGCCGAATTCTATGATCTTGACGTCGATGCCCCCAATGCCGAGCACTTTCTGCAACCGGAGATTGAACAGACCCGATCGGTTCTGCAAGCGGTTCCGGTCTTTGCCGCAGAGCGTTGTAACGCCTGCGGCACCTGTACCCGGCTCTGCCGGTTCCACGCCCTCTACAAAATTCTGAATAGCGTCTACCTGACTGAATCCCTCTGCCACAGTTGTGGGCTCTGTAAACTGGCCTGTCCCGAGCAGGCCATCCGCTATCAGGACATAGAAATCGGTCGCATCCGTTCCGGCAAGTCAAAACTGACCGGTCAGCGGGTTCATATCGGCGATCTGACTATCGGCTCGACCCGGGAAACCTACCTGATCGAGACCATGACCAAGGGGCTCAACAGCTCCACACTGTGCGTCATCGACGGGCCGCCGGGGAACTCCTGCGCCGCGGTAGCGGCCATCAAACCCGCTGATCTGGTGATTTTGATCGCCGAGCCGACCCCTTTCGGGATGCATGACATGGCCCAGACCGAGCAGATCCTGGCCCGGCTGAACAAAAAGTACCTGATCATCGCCAACAAGGCTCAGGATAATGAGCTGGTCAGCCGGATGTTCCAAGCCCGCCCCAAGCAACCGGCGCTGATCGTTGACCTGGATGAACGTTATCACCGGGCCAATCTGGCCGGGGCGATCCTCAGCCGTGAGTTTCCCGCCCTGCGCCAGCAACTGGCAGTAACCATCTCCCCGGAGTTGAATTCCCTATGATCCGACAGATCGCCGTTCTCAGTGGCAAAGGCGGAGCAGGCAAAACCTCGATGACTGCAGCATTGATCAAGATGATGAAAACGGTGATCGCGGTCGACGCCGATGTCAACGCGTCCAACCTGCCGATCCTGCTGCCCCACCAGCGTCAGGCAACATTCCCCTATTATGGTATGGATATTGCTAATATTCAGGACGAAAAATGCACCGGCTGCGGCCACTGTCTGGCGGCCTGTCATTTTGCCGCCATTCAGCAGACCCCGGCCGGCCATTATCGGATCGGTGCCGAGTGTGAAGGCTGTGGCGCCTGCGCTTTCGTCTGTCCGGCTGAGGCCGTTATGATGATTCGCCGTAACAGCGGCAGCTGGTACATCAGCAGTCTGTCCAACGGAACGATGATTCACGCCGACCTGACCCCAGGGGAAGACAACAGCGGCAAGCTGATCACGGAAATTCGTCGAAAAGCCGCGGAGGTTGCAAAAGATCAGCATATTCCTTACATTGTCATCGACGGTCCGCCGGGCACCAGTTGTCAGGCGATATCGGCCATGACCGGAACCGATGTGGTTCTGGCCGTTGTCGAAGAAAGCCTTTCCGGACTTTCCGACTATCGGCGGCTGGCGGAATTGATTCACAAATTTTCCATTCCGCATTATGTTCTGATCAACAAAGCGGGGTTCAGCCAACAGATCGATTATGATATTGTGCAGACCGCTGCTCATTTTAACGGCAGAGTGGTGGGACGGATTGCCTTTAATAAGGACATTCCGGCAGCCCTGCAGAATCTACAAACCCTGGCGGATCTGGAAATTTATCAGGATTTTTTCAACCAGGTCCTGAAACAGTTATTGTTCGACCCCTGACCTAACCAATTGATAACAAGACGAAAGAGGAATCACCAGATGAAGGCAGTCAAGATTACCGAAGGAATTCATTGTTTACCGGTCAACCTGGAGAGCTACCAGCTTTTTGAAGGCATGTGGCCCATGCCAAACGGAATTTCCATCAATTCCTATGTCGTCCAAGGTGACAAAACTGCCTTGATCGATCTGATTGAAGATGTCAACGGCAAACCGGCCGATTTCGAAGCCGAGTTGCAATCGATCTCCCTGGCCCCTAAAGACATCGACTATCTGATTATCAATCACATGGAACCGGACCACACCAGTTGGCTGCCGATATTCCACCGGAAAAATCCTGACGTCCAGATCTACCTGACCGCCAAAGCAGCACCGCTGCTGAAAACCTTCGGCGGGATCGAAGAGAATGTCCATGTCATCAGCGACGGTGAATCCCTCGATCTCGGCCAGGGCAAGATTCTGACCTTCTATGAGACCCCCAATATCCACTGGCCGGAGACCATGATGACCTTCGAGCAGAGCAGCGGCACCCTGTTTTCCTGCGATGCCTTCGGGTCTTACGGCACCCTGAACGATGTTTACTTCGACGACCAGCTCTCCACCACCCAGCACGATTTCTTTATCAATGAAGCGCTGCGTTATTACGCCAACATCGTGGCCAGTTTTTCCACCTTTGTCACCAAAGGGATCAATCGCCTGGCCGACCTTGACGTCAAGGTGATCGCCCCCTCCCACGGCATCATCTGGCGCGAAAACCCGCGGGCGATCATCGATTCCTACAGCCGCTTTGCCAGCTATCTCAACGGCCCGGCCGAGCCGGAGGTCACGGTCATCTGGTCGAGCATGTACGGCAACACCGAAAAGCTCGTCAACAATATTGTCCAGGGGGTTCGCAAAGAAGGACTGCCGGTCCATGTTCACCGGGTTCCCGAAGAACATGTCGGGGTCATCCTGGCTTCGGCATGGAAATCCTCCGGGTTGATCCTTGGGATGCCGACCTATGAGTATGAAATGTTCCCGCCCATGGCTTGGGTCATTGATATGTTCCGGCGGAAAAAGGTCTGGAATAAAAAAGTGCTGCGCTTCGGTTCCGCAGGCTGGTCCGGCGGTGCGCAACGCGAGCTGACCGCGCTCACGGAGAAACTCAAGTGGGACTTCATCGACCCCATCGAATGGAAAGGCGCCCCGACCGAGACCGAATTGCAGCTGGCGCTGCAGCAGGGCCAGGCCCTGGCCCAACAGGTCAAGGAGTTCTGCGCCCGCTAAGTCGATCCAGGTAAAATTCTAGAAACGGCGCTGTAGAGGGTTTTCTGCAGCGCCGTTCGTTTTGGCGAAAGGGGCCACCCCGCAATAGACCGACACCGATAACAGGCTTTTCCTGGCGACGGGAAACCTGCTATGCTGCAGAAAAATCATCTACGGATCAACCACTATGGCCGAAGAAAAATCACCCTGGATGTGTCACATTTGCGACTATCGCTCCACCATCGGCGAAGGCCTGGTTTGCAGTGAGTGTTATAAAATCACCTGTCGCAACCATATCACCACCACCAGCGTCCTTAACCGGGAGAACGGGCTTTATGAGCTCAAATTGATCTGCGTCGAATGCCATTTCAAAAAATCCCTATAAGTGGCAAACACAACCGATCAAGAAAATATCAGTCAGGAAAAAAGAATGACAAACAACAACAGCAGGCTGGTCTATTCCGATGAACCGGGACGGGTCTGTCCATCCTGCCAGCAACCGATCAAACAGTGCCGCTGCAGTAAGGGGAAACCGTCAGGTGGCACTCCGCCAGCCGATGGCATCGTCCGCATTCAACGTGAGACCAAAGGCCGCAAAGGCAAAGGGGTCACCCTGATCAGTGGCGTGCCCTTGCCGGACCAGGAATTGAAAGAACTGGCCAAGGCCCTCAAGCAACGCTGCGGTACCGGCGGCACCATCAAGAACGGGATCATTGAGATCCAGGGGGATCACCGCGACCTGTTGCTGAACCTGCTTCAGGAACGCGGTTGGAAAGTCAAAAAAGCCGGCGGCTAAGCCCATCGAAAAAGGCCCGCCCCGGCCAGAAAAACCTATCAGCGCAGGCGGACCGGAGCGAAGCCGCCCCCTTCCGTCCGCAAATTGGTGACTTGCCCCTGGTACAGCCGGGCACCGATTCCCAGCAGTCGATCCCGATAAACATACAGCCGGATATCGCTTTTGTATTCTTCCCCACCAGGGCCTTCTTGAATCGCCGGGAGAATCACCTGCTGGACCAGGGTGTCCTGCGGGTCGAGTTCGGCAAAACGCTTTCGCGACACGCTCTTCCCCATGAGAACCCCCTTGGCGCCGAAACTGGCCACCGGCTTAAAGATATAGTTCTTGCGCTGGTCCCAGACGTCATCCGTAGCAAAGTCAGCCAGCAACCGGGTTTGCGGAACCATCTGCAACAAGAGTTCCCGCTCTTTAGGTTCCAGTTGCAAGGGTTGCAGGGCTTGGGCATCAGACCACAGGATCATCCGCCTTTTATCTGCGAGCAGGCCATAGGCGAAAGGATTCGGGGAAAGGCAGACACTCCGCCCCAGATAAGCCTCTTTCAGACCGGCCATGGCCGCGGTCTCCAGATAGAAATCGCAATGGCGATTGTACACGAGGTCAATTCTGCGGCCGCCCAGAAATACCCCGGCGGCGGTTGCCTGCAACTGTTGCGGGGCCACCACCTCAGTGGCGATCCCCTGCCCTTGCAGCCAATCGCGATAAGCGATCATCTCTTCATACAGCGCCTGTTCTTCCGGATCTTCATCAACAATAGCAACCGTGGCCAAGGGACTGTTGCCGCCGCTGAAGTCATGCCACTCCTGCAGGAAACTGCTGCGCAGGCGTTCCTCAAAGCGCGCAAAATTGATCCCCGGGGAGCTTGCCACCGCCGCTTTTTCACTTAACCATGAGATATAGCCACCGCCGGCATTGGTGTTGACCTCGATCAGGCGTGGTCCATCTTCACTCAGATGAAAATCATACCCCATCATTAACGAACCATGCCCGGGATCAACCCGAGCGATCTCCGGAAGGTCCGGAAAAACCAGTTGCCGATAATCCGGGTTCTGGCTGAGTCGATACAGGCAGTGCGCCAGTTGCAGCATGGCACGCAGTTCCTGGCGGGACAAATTAACGATGATCCGGCTGAAGCGAAGCTCGGTTTCAACGTGCATGACTTCCCCTTCTTAAAATGAATTGATTCTGCGGATAAAGGATTTCAGCAAGCCGTAACTGCGCCGGTTGAACTGCAGACAGAGTCGCGACAGATGTTTCAGGTCCGGCTCATCATACTCCTCGGGCAACGCATCGGTCAGCCGCATGCCGCCGCCCGGGGCCAGAATTTCACTGAACTCACTGGCCAGAATCTGCAGCTGCTCCGGCTCCAGGGACTTATTCATCCGGATCACCAGGTTGTTGCCGACAAACCGCATCGAATGATAGTTGCGATAGAATTCATCAATGATCCCCACCGCCTCTTCGACATCCCGGGTAATGGAAAACAGGGCAAAATCCTCACCGGAGATCAAGCCCCGCTTGAGCAGACTACCGCGGACAAATTCCAGCCAGTCTTCCCAGTAACCGTTTTCGTCATCAATCATCACCAGCGGAATCGGCGGGTTCTTGCCGGTCTGAATCAAAGTCATGATCTCCATGGCTTCATCCAGAGTCCCGAAGCCACCGGGGAACAACGCAACGGCATGAGCTTCTTTGAGAAAGGCGACTTTGCGATTGAAAAAATATTTATAGGTAATGACCTTCTTGTCCTTGTTCATCACCGGGTTGGTGTCCTGTTCAAAAGGCAGGCGGATATTCACGGCGAAGGAATTTTCCGCGCCGGCGCCTTCATTTCCGGCCTGCATGATGCCGGGGCCACCGCCGGTGATCACCATATAGTTCCGTTCCGCCAGGCGCCGGGTAAAGGCGACACACTTTTGATAAATCGGTTCATTGACCCCGGTCCTGGCACTACCGAAAACAGTCACTTTCTTGTGGTGACGATAGGGGCCAAAAACCTTGTTGGTATAGCGCATCTCTTTCATGGTGGTGCGCATCAACTTGAGATCCGCCAGGTAATTGTTTTCCTGTCCGGCCTTCAGGGCACCGATAATTATTTCACGGATGATTTCAGGGTGATGAACAGCCGACTTGTTCATGAGCAGGTCAATGAGCTCATCGATTTCACCATTGTGTCGGGAAAAACTTAATGCCATGGTCGCTTCCTTAGCCTCAAAATCAGGCAGATGTCCGTTTAACGCTGAAAAAAGACCGTCCGTCCAGCCGCTGCTCCTGCAACAGCAGGCCGGTCATTGCCGCGCCGAGGTAACGCTGGGCGAATTCAAAATAAAGTGCCCGCAGTTGCGCTTCCAGAGCATAGAAGCGCTCCAGTTCGGCGGCTGACAATTCGGTCTCAATTCTATCACAGACAAAACTGATGCAGTTATAAGGACGCTGCGCCACCGCCAATAGACAGCCGCTTGGCCCGAGAAAAGGGCAAGTTTGGGAAAAGTCTGCCGTGGGTGGCACACGATCTTCCCTGATGAATCCAAGCAGGTTGACCAGGGTCATATGATTGTGCCCTTGACTGCAGCATTCACCGGCGCAATCGCGGCAACTCTGCACACCGTCCGCGCCATCAAACAGCTGCTGCAGCTGCCGCTGCAACTCCTCAATGCGGTCAAGCCGCACGCCGATCCAGTTTTTTTCGGAATCGGGCAAAGTACGATATTCGGCAGCAACCCGGGCCACAATCTGCGGCCAGCGCGATGTTCTGGTTTTGTCCATGAAAAAGAAGCCTGTCAGCTGCAACAAAAACTTCCGGCCCAAATCGGACCGGCCGCTCAACATCACGCGCCACCGGTGAGGCAATCTACAGCGGCCCGACGTTTGAGTATCATTGCTGCAATCTCAAAAAAATAACGGCAGCATGAAACGATTTTCACGCTGCCGGAATAAACTGGTCAAAGAAGGCCGTAAGCCGGGTTCTGTGCTTTTTTCCGGTTACCCGAAAAAAAGTGACGATCATTCATCTAGGACCACCGTCGCCGATGGCCTCAAGCAACCTGACCCGGGAACTTCGAACGGACCGCCCTCAAGCGTTCCCCTATTTGGTCTTGCTCCGGATGGGGTTTACCGAGCACCCGACGTCACCGCCGGATCTGGTGAGCTCTTACCTCACCCTTTCACCCTTATCCGCCGCGGCTCAATGAGCTGAGGCGGACGGTCTTCTCTCTGTGGCACTTTCCCTGGGGTCACCCCCGGTTCCCGTTAAGAACCATCCTGTCCTGCGGAGCCCGGACTTTCCTCCCCCCACGTCCACTCAAAGAGCTTCGGCAGGCAGCGATCATCTGTCCTTCTTCAACCAGCGTTGTTCTTAAGCGCTCTGTTCGACGTAGAGAATCCGGTTGCAGTGCGGGCAGGTCTGGATCTCGGTCACTTGCAGCAACTGGTTGTACTGCTGGGGCGGCAGCTGCATGTTACAACCCGTACAGGCGCCATTATGAGCCAACGCCAAAGCCAGTCCACCGCGGCGTTTGAACAGGTTATGATATTTGCGCAACAGCCCGGTCGGCAATTCGGCAGCGACCGATTCACGCGCCTGGGTCCGTTTCAGCAGGACCGCCTCCGACTCATCCAGCAAGGAGCCGAGTTCCGCTCCGCGAGCTTCGGACTTTTCCTTGATCGCGCCGAGTTCATCCTGTTTTTCCTTCAGGTCATCGACCAGGACACTGATTTCCTGCTGCTTACCCTGTAGCTGCTCTTCCAGATCCTTGTTGGCCTTTTTGGCCATGTCAATTTCCTTCAGCACCGCGACGTACTCTTTCTGGGTCTGAATCTCCGGCAGACGCGCTTCCACCTTGGCGACATTGTCACGCTGTTTCTGCAGCTCCTGCTGAAGTTGGCCTTCCTCCTGTTTAAGTTGCGCCACTTCTTCATTGAGCTGATCAACCATCTCCTGGACTTTGGCCGCATCTGCCTGAAAAGAATCCAACTCGGCCTGATAGCCCTGGCGAGTGGCCTCGATAGCACTGATTTCCTGATCGATCTCCTGAAGATCCTTTAACAGGTTCATCTTGTTCTGCACCTTTTCAACCTCCATCAAACACTGGGTTAGACAGTCAGAAAACCGCGACGAAAGGGTCTTGTTCCGCTGTCATTTCTATAATTTCTATGTCGAATTGGCTTTCCTCACAAAGGCGCCGCAAACGCCTGGAAAGGCCTCCTATCATTAACCGTTCAGTTGCAAAATGCCCGGCATCAATCAAAGCGACACCCTCCGCCCGGGCCCGCTGGGCATCATGAAATTTGACATCCCCCGTCACCAGGCAATCGGCACCCTGGCGTTGGGCATCAGCGAACACCGCCATCCCGCTGCCGCCGCACACGGCGATCTTCTCAAGCTGCGCCTCGGGATCGCCGACCAGGCGCAGTGCATCTGCCTGCAGAGCCTCCTTGACCTGCGCCGCAAACGCCCCCAGTGACAGCGGCATCGGCAAGCGACCGATACGCCCAAGCCCCACCTGCTGATCCGGATTGGCCAAGGGGATCACATCGTAAGCCACCTCTTCGTAAGGATGAGCTTTGCGCATGCCCTGCAGTACTTTTGCCAGCAGTGGCTTCGCCACCAGTGTTTCCAAACGCAATTCCTCGACGGCTTCCTGACGACCCGGTTGTCCGATAACCGGATGGCTGCTGTCATTACCGCGAAAAGTTCCCGTGCCGAGCACCCGGAACGAACAGCGATCATAAGCGCCGATCTGCCCTGCCCCGGCCGCAAAAAGCTCCTCCATGACCGCCTGCTCATATCCCAGCGGGACATACACAACCAATTTGACAAAGCCGTCGGTCGCGGGGGCTTCGAGGGGGGTAACGGCGGTCAGCTGCAAAGCGTCTGCGAGCCAGTCGTTCAGTCCGTCAGCCGCCCGGTCAAGGTTGGTGTGGGCACTGGCGATGGCGATATTGTTCTTGATGGCGGAGAAAAGAATCCGCCCGGTGGCATCGCTTGGGGAGACTCTTTTGAGTGGGCGAAAAATAACTGGATGATGGGAAATGATGAGCTGCGCGCCGATTTTTTCTGCTTCCCGCAGAGCCGGTTCTTCAGCGTCGAGGCAGATCAAAACTTTGGTGACCGGCGCCGTATGATCACCCACCTGCAGGCCGACATTGTCCCAATCCTCGGCCAAAAGCGGTGAACAAAGCTTGTTGAGGAGACCGACAACATCAGCAACACGGGCGGTTTTCGCTTTTGCCATTGCCGTTATCCCACAAAAAGAAAGAGTGCACCGGTTTTTCGGTACACTCTTTGGTTTTCAGTTCTCTGCCCGTCTGGCTGCAGCTTGCGTTCGTTACACATCCCCATTGCTTTACCCCCCGGGAATGTTAACCGTATCAAACAGAAATTTTTGTTCAACCTTAAAGCCTGTTTTTTCAACTGCGGACGCACCGCGGACATTTTAATATGGTGGGCCCACCAGGACTCGAACCTGGGACCAGCCGGTTATGAGCCGGCGGCTCTAACCAACTGAGCTATAGGCCCCTTCACAAGGGATTAAGAATAAGTAAAGTCGGCGCCGCTTGTCAAGCGTAATTTCACCCATTTATCCCTTTTGGGGCGCCGCCGGACAGACGGCGCCCGCTCAGTCGATGGCCGCGAATCCCTTGAGCCGTTTTGCCCGGCTGGGATGGCGCAGTTTGCGCAAAGCTTTGGCTTCGATTTGCCTGATCCGCTCCCGGGTCACGTTGAAGTCCTGGCCGACTTCCTCCAGGGTATGATCGGACTTTTCTCCGATCCCGAAACGCATCCGCAGCACCTTTTCCTCGCGCGGCGTCAACGATGACAGCACGCGAGCGGTCTGGTCCGACAGGTTGCCCTTGATGACCGCCTCGAGGGGTGACACCACGCCCTTGTCTTCGATGAAATCACCGAGGGAAGAATCTTCTTCTTCACCGATCGGCGTTTCCAGACTGATCGGTTCCTTGGCAATCTTGAGCACCCGGCGGACTTTGTCCAGAGGCAGATCCATCCGTTCGGCGATTTCTTCGGGAGTCGGCTCGCGGCCACACTCCTGAACCAGCTGCCGGGTGGTGCGAATCAGCTTGTTGATGGTTTCGATCATATGCACCGGGATCCGAATCGTTCTGGCCTGATCGGCAATGGCCCGGGTGATCGCCTGGCGGATCCACCAGGTGGCATAGGTCGAGAATTTATAGCCGCGCCGATATTCAAATTTATCGACCGCCTTCATCAGGCCAATGTTCCCTTCCTGGATCAGATCCAGGAACTGCAGCCCTCGATTGGTGTACTTTTTGGCAATGGACACCACCAATCTCAGGTTGGCCTCGATCAATTCCGTTTTGGCCTTCTTGGCGATCCATTCCCCCTTGTAAACTTCTTTGAGGTATTCAAGCAGCTCATTGGGTTCGAAGCCCGATTCTTCCTTGACCCGTTTAAATTTACGTTCCGCCGCCTGCAGGCGCTTCTCCACCGAAAGCAACACATCGCCGGCCACATCGAGTTCGCCGGCCACGGCCAGGGCTTCTTCCTCGCTGGTGCGCATGCGGGTCAGATAGCCGCTGATTTCCGCATGGGGTCGATTGACCTTTTGCTCGCAGTCACCGATTTCAGCCTGCCCCTTTTTGACCTGATTGCCCATTTCCTTGAGCCGGTCGACAATTTTGGCAACCTGAAAATCCTTGAGCCGAACCTGACGCAATAGCTCCAGGACCTGCTCACGGGTGTCGGCTTGTTGCTTCTCAAGCTTTTCGAGCTTTTTCGCTGCCGGCTCCTGCTGCAATTCAGCCTGGATCTCTTTCATCTTCTGATCCAGCGGCCGCAATTCCTCCAACAACCCCATCAGTCGCTCACGCTGCCGTCCTTCTGCTTCGCCGCCTTCTTCATCGTCATAATCGCGGGTAATATCGGAGACCCCGATCTGCCCCTTTTCCAGCTTCTCCAGCAGCGACAGGACTTCCCGCGCGGCGATCGGTGTCCGCATGACCACCTTGGTGACCAGGGCGTCACCCTCTTCGATCCGTTTGGCGATTTCAACTTCGCCTTCCCGGGTCAGCAGCGCAACCTGCCCCATTTCGCGCAGATACATTCTGACCGGGTCACTGGTCCTGCCGAGAGTTCCCGCTTCAAGTTCGACCTCGCCCTCATCCTCGTCATCCAGATCTTCATCTTTGGAGGAACTGACCTTACTGTCAGAATCAACGATCTCGATATCCATCTCGCCGAACATGCTCATGACATCTTCAAGTTGCTCAGAAGACACCATATTGGCCGGCAGCATGTCATTGACCTCATCATAGGTCAGGAAACCCTTTTCCTTGCCTATGTCAATAAGCTGTTGAACCTCTTCCTGATTTGTCTTTTTTGCCATTATGACCTGATCTCCCCTGCTTTTTATGCAGTCCTTTTTGTGGTGCCTGAGCTCCGACTCTGAGCAATGGCTTCCGTCATGGTCAATCTCAATGCATCATCGTTGTCTGCGCGGCGTACCCAAGACGCCTCCGCACAATATCATTGATTTTCAGACCGTTATCGGACAACCGCTGGCGGAGTCGAAACTCATCAAGCGGCACCGGACTGCGTCCGGTGCCTCACTCCATTGTTAAGTGTAACCGCTACTTAAGATTTTTAAACTCCTCGAGTAAATCTTTCATCTGCTCGTATCGGCCGTCCTGTTCCAATTGCCGGATCCGGCCTAGCAACTCTTCGCGCTGCTGTTTGCGCTGGTCGCGCTTGATCGCAGCCAGACAATCCTTGAAG
This sequence comes from Pelobacter seleniigenes DSM 18267, assembly GCF_000711225.1. NCBI lineage: Bacteria > Pseudomonadati > Thermodesulfobacteriota > Desulfuromonadia > Desulfuromonadales > Desulfuromonadaceae > Pelobacter > Pelobacter seleniigenes. The sequence goes on along the minus strand of NZ_JOMG01000002.1, from coordinate 2,648,930 downwards.
AGATGCTCACTGCTTTCCGCAAACTGTTCCTTGTCTAACTTGATCAGCCGCTGAACCAGAGTGCTCTGCGCGTCGTTCAGACGCTCCTGCAAAACACTGATCTCCACCGGATGCTCTCCAGCCAGGGCCAGAACCTGTTCCGCAACCGCAACCGCATCCGGATGATTGAACAGACTCGCACCACCGGCCGCGGCGATACTTTCAGCCGGCACCAGGTTCTGAATCAATAAACTCAGCAAAGTTTGCTCAATTCTGCTGAGCATGGGACCCGGCGCGGGCGTCTGGCGCGGGCGCTGCTGCTGCCACCTCGGTTCCGCTGACAGCTCCGGCGGCGGTTCCGGCAAGGCATACTCCGGTGGCGGCGGAACCGCCTCGTACCGCTCGGCGGGGCGATGCGCCGGTACGCTTCGGGGCACGGGGCGCTGTGCAACCCGCTGCTGGCAGCGGATTCTGATCTGTTTCAGCAAGTCCAGCTCGATGCCACTGCGCTCAGCCAGCTTTTTCAGGTAGAGATCCTGCTCCAGCTCACTGCTCAGGGCGCTGATCCGTTCAACAATCTGCTCTGCGGCACGAGCTTTGAACTCGACCCCGTCGCCCGCTTCGGCCAGCCGGTCGTCCATGAACATGTCCATGGCCGGCCGTGCGGCGGCAAGTCGGGTCTGAAAAGCATCTCCCCCCTGCCGCTGCAAAAAAGAATCGGGATCGTCCCCGCTCGGCAGTTCAATGACCATGGCCGGAACACCCTCTTCCTGCAAGACACCCATCGCCTTGAAAGTCGCCTGGCGGCCGGCAGCATCCTGATCAAACAGCAACATCGCCCGCTGCACGTAACGCTTGAGAATATGAGCATGATCCACGGTCAAAGCCGTACCACAGGTGGCGACCACCTGGGGAAAGCCTGCCCGTTGCAGGGCCAGCTGGTCGAAATAGCCTTCGACCAGCAGAACTTCACCGCTCTGGCGCATGGCCTGGCGCGCCTGATAAAGACCGAACAGCACCTTCCCTTTGTGGTAAATCGGTGATTCCGGCGAGTTCATGTATTTTGGTTTAGTGTCATCCAGCACCCGCCCGGCAAAGGCAACCACCCGACCATTGAGATCATGAATCGGGAAAATCAGCCGGCCACGAAACAGATCATAATCACCGCGATCCTGTTTGCTCGGCCGGATCAGGCCGAGGGTACGGATGTCTTCCGCGGCCAAGCCCTTTTTTTCCAGGTGCTGACGCAAATCATCCCAACTGTCCAAGGCGTAACCGAGCTGATATTCGCCCGCGGCCTTACGACCATAACCACGCTCTTTCAGGTAGCGCCGGGCCGGCTCACCGGCCGGATGCTCCATCAGCAGCTGGTGAAAATATTCCGCGGCGACGTCGTTGACCTGAAACAGTCGATCACGCTGTTGACGCTGCAGTTCCTCTTCGGGGGAGAGGCTTTTCTCTTCCAACTCGATACCAACCCGATCGGCCAGCCGCCGAACCGCATCGGGAAAGGCCAGTCCTTCGATTCTCATCAGAAAGGAGAAGACATCGCCCCCGACTCCGCAGCCGAAACAATGAAAAAACTGCCGCGCAGCATTGACGCTGAAGGACGGCGACTTTTCCGAATGGAAGGGGCACAAGCCCATATGGTTGGCCCCCGATCGTTTGAGGCTGACATATTGCGATACCAGCTCGACAATATCTGTCCGCTCCCGCACTTCACCGATCTTGGTTTCCGAAATCTGTCCCGTCATCGTCCGTTCAATTCAGCGATGGTAATATTTTCCCCGCCCTGTTCCGCCGGGGCCGCATAAAATGCCACCACCCCGGCCTCTCCGGCCAGATATTCCCTGACCGCCCGCCGCAAGCGCCCAGTGCCTGAACCATGCACGATTTCGACCTGCTGCAGATTGTAAAGCAGGGCGTCGTCAATAAAACGTCCCAGCTGCAACAGGGCATCATCGACCCGCTGACCGACCAGCTTGAGCTGCGAACTGACCTGGCGCTCGGCCACTTTGCGGGTCACCTGCCCGGAGGCGGTCTGGGCCTCGACAAAGCGCCGCGGAGAAAATTGTTCCAAGGCCCGTAACGGTTGGCGCATCCGCTTGCCACTGACATCCAACTCAATGCTGCCAGTACCGGCCTTGACCACCCGGGCGGTGCAGCCAAGAGCGACGATTTTCACCAGTTCACCAACCTGAAGCTGTTCCGGGACCACGGTGGACAGCTTGCGCCGGGGGCGAAACGGCTGCAACGCGTCCCGGGCTTCGCTCAATTGTTCGCGGTCACTGACCGCCTGCTGCGGAGCGACCGTTCCCGGCTGACGCTTGCGCAGCTGTTTGAGCCGGGCCTCGGTGGTGCGGATCAGCTCCTCAGCCTGGCCACTGGCCCGATCGAGAATTTTCCGGCGTTCTGCCTTGAGCCGCTGCAATTGCTGCTTGCGCAATTCCTGGGTCGTCTCCGCCTGCAGCCGAGCCTGCCGCAGCTGGTCGAGTTCCTGGTCCAGTTCCTGTTGCCGTTCGTTCAAACGGACCAACAGAGCATTTTGATCCAGTTCCTGACTCCCCAGATAAGCCGCGGCATGATCAAGAACCTCTCGCGGCAATCCCAGCCGCCGCGCGGTGGTCAACGCACTACTGGCCCCCGGAATGCCATAGCGGATCCGGTAAGTCGGCAGCAAGGTTTCCGGATCAAACTCGACCGCCGCATTATTGATGCCGGGCCGGCTGTGGGCAAACAGCTTCAATTGCCCCAGGTGAGTCGTCAGCAACGTCTTGGCGCCCTGCCGGCCCAGCTGATCGACCACCGCCTGCACCAGCGCGGCGCCCTCGGCCGGATCGGTCCCGGAGCCGGCTTCGTCAAGCAGGACCAGGGTTTCAGCATCGGCCGCGGCGAGGATCTCGCGAATCTTCAACAGATGCCCGGAAAATGTCGAAATACTCTGGGCGATACTCTGCTCATCACCGATATCGACATGAAGCTGCTGATACGGATGAACCCGGCTGTCCGGGTGGCAGGGGATATGCAGCCCGGAGCGGAGCATCAACAGCAGCAACCCCAAGGTCTTCAAGGCAACCGACTTGCCGCCCGTGTTCGGCCCGCTGATCACCAGCGCATGACAATCCTCCGGGATCAGCAGATCGATGGCTACCGCAGCGGCCGGGTCAAAACGTCCGTCCTTTTCCAAGAGCAAGGGATGCCTGACCTGCTTAAGCTCAATCAGCGATTCGTCGCTCAGCTCCGGTCGGCAGCCCTGGTAAGCGCGGGACAGCCGCGCGGCGGCAAAGCGCAGATCGATCCGCGCCAGGCTCTGCTGATTGAGCAGCAGTTGCGAACTCTCCCGTCGCACCAGATCAGCCAGCTGCAGGAGAATACGGCGCTCTTCCCGCTGTTCTTCCCGTAGCAGCTGCTGGAGCTGGTTGTTCCCTTCAAAAACCTTGGCCGGCTCCAGGTAGAGGGTTTGTCCGCTGGCCGACTCATCCTGAACAAAGCCCTTGACCCGGCCGCGGCAATCGCTTTTCAGCGGCACCACGTAGCGGCCGTTGCGAATGGTCACCAGCCGTTCCTGGAAACAGCTGCCACTGTGCTCATCGGTCAACAACTGATCGAGCTGCTGCTTGATCCGCTGCCGCAGCTGGCGGATCCGGTAGCGCAGGTCACCAAGTTCAAAGGAAGCACTGTCAAGCAGTTCTCCCCGGCTGCCGATGGAATCACGCAGGCGCCGTTGCAGCTCGGCAGGGATTTCAATCCGCTCGGCCCAGGCGCTCAGTGCCGGCGCCTCCGGCTGCTGTCCGAACCAGTGCCGGCAGTCCGCCATCACCAGCAGAGACTGACCGATCTTGAGCAGATCCTCGGCGGCAATCAGCCGTCCGGCGGCTTGCCCGGCGGCTAGAATCTCCTCCAACGCCCAGCACCCGCCAAGCGTCGGGGCCTGGCCCGTGCAGAGCAGCAGAGCCGCTTCATCCACCTCGTCAAGCGCTGCGACAACTTGTCCCAAATCAGCCAGCGGCAGCAGTGCTGCAGCTTCTCGGCAGCCCGGTTCAGACTGGGTCTGTCCAGCCAGGAGGCGTTTCAACTGTGGGTATTCGAGCCTCTGCAGTGCATTCTCGGAACAAATCATTATCAGCTCAATGCTCGATCAAGTCCCGACCCCCGCTCAGAATCGAATCCCCGAGTTTCATAAACGGTGGAGCCAGCTGCGAACGACCGACCAGGTCGCGGGTAAATTCAGGGGCAATGGAGGAACCAAGCGCCAGCAGGATCAGGGACAAAATCACCACCCCCTGAATGATCCCGAACACGGCTCCGAGCAGACGATTGAACCCGCCCAGAAAAACCACCTTGATAAAACGATGGAGAACGAACCCGATCACCCCGAACACAATCACAATGGCCAGGAAGATAACCAGAAAAGAGATCCAGACACAGAGCTGGGCAGGCAGATTAAAGTGATCCTGCAGAACCTGAGCGAGAGGCAAATAAAAGCTGAAGGCAAAAACTCCGCCCAGCACCAGGCCAAGCAGAGAACAGACCTCTTTCAACAATCCCCGGAATATTCCTTTCAGGATGAAAAAGGCCAGAACCACCAGTATTGAGATATCGACCACTGCCAAGATCAGCTCCGCGAATCAGCCTTAACCGGCCAAATGTTCCCGCACCAGCTGGTTCACGACCTTGCCGTCAGCAGCTCCTTTGGTGCGCCCCATGACCAGTGGCATCACCTTGCCCAGATCCTTGATCGAGGTGGCCCCGACCTCGGCAATCGCCGCCTTGACCAATTCACGAATCTCCTCCTCACCCAATTGGGCGGGCAGGTATTCCTGCAGCACGGCCAGCTCAGCCTCTTCCTTGGCAGCCAGTTCAGGGCGTCCGTTGTCCGCATACATCTGCGCCGACTCCCGCCGTTGCTTGACCAGAGTACTGACAACAGCGATCACGCCATCATCATCAAGTTCTTTCTGCAGCTCGATTTCTTTATTTTTGATTGCCCCGCGCAGTTGCCGTATCGTTCCAAGGCGTTCAGGCTGCTTGGCCTTCATCGCCTCTTTCATATCTTGAGTCAATCGATCTTTGAGAGTCATTGATGTGCATCCCCAAAAAGAAGAGTTTTTATAATGCAAAGAGGGTGCTCAGAGAATTCTGGCACCCAGCAAGGAAACAAATACGTCAGTATAATGCTTTTTCTAAAAAAAGCAAGGGTGCCGGTATTTCAAAACCAGCTCGGCACCGCCCGCCCCGATCCGGGGCCAGACTGCGGGATTCAAGCCCTTCGCCGAAGGATCTCCGAACACCTACAATAGCGCGGCCCATCGTCCTGACCGACCACTCCTAGTGTTCCGTTTGGTTAGTTATTTGAATTAATTTTGAGTCATTTTTGTTGCTGTCAAGGCGTGCCGCCGCAGGCCTGGTTTGGGCTAAGCCGAGAAGGCAGAACGTAGACAGCGGCAAAAATGATCGGAATTGGGATAGAGAACTAACCGTACGGGACACGAGCAATGCATCATCATTGAATTTAGCTTGCACGGGGAAAATCACGTCGCGGATAAGTTTTTGCTATCAAGCTGATTGGCTCTTGCAATCAGCAGCAATTCTGTGCAAGATTAGGCTTTAGACATTACCACTTTCTAACAGTAGAAAGATAACGTCTTGTTTTTACGCGACTTTAAAATAAAAAAATATTTTCTATTATTTCTGTTAGTGCTTTTAGGGGTTCATTCCGCAGCTGCGGAACCCACCTCCCGTTTCCGCATCGGGGGCACCGGCAGTGCACTGGCCACCATGCGGTTGCTGGTTGCCGAGTATCAAAAAGTTCACCCCGATATCCAAATCCAGGTTCCGCCCAGCCTCGGGTCAACCGGTGGAATAAAAGCCCTGCTTGATGGAGCCCTCGATATCTGCCTGGTGGCAAGGCCCTTAACACAGGCAGAAGTCGACGCTCAACTGACTTATCGCCCTTACGCCCGGACCGCGGTTATTTTTGCCGTCAACCCACTGGCAGAGGTCAGCGCGCTGAATTATCAACAGATCGCCGACATTTTGGCCGGCAACTTGACCCGTTGGCCGAACGGAGAATATATCCGCCCGGTCATCCGCGCAGCGACGGAGAGCGATCTGCTGCCCGTTTTCGCATTTTCGCCCCAGTTGAGAAAAGCCTTTGCCAGGGGCGCCGAACGGCCGGAGCTGATTTTTGCTGCCACCGCCCAGGACAATGTCAATATTCTGCTCAGCCTGCCGGGCGCTTTCGGGGTGAGCAGCCTGGCGCAGATTCACAGCGAAAAAGCGTTTGTGATTCCGCTGACTCTGGCCGGAGTGGAACCGACCCTGGACAATCTGGCCACCGGCCGCTACCCCTTTGGTAAGGATTTCGCTCTGGTTTATCAGGACAGCAAATTACCGGCCAAGCTACGCCCGTTTATCGACTTTGTTTTTTCCCGCCAGGCCTGTGCAATTTTAACCGCGAACAGCCATAATTGTCTCAACGTCAGGTCACCCGGATGAAAACCCATTCCAGCCTGATCGCCAGATACAGCTCAAACATCGCACTGGTCATCGCCGTAGCCATCAGTATCGGACTGCCCGGGTTGTTTTTTTCGTTCCTCTACAATTCGGAAATCAGCAGCTTGAACGCCGAACTCGAAGTCGCCGCAAGTCAAGTCAGCCGGATTATCCATCTCAACCCGTTGTTGTGGAAATACGAAGAAGAAACGCTGAAAGGAGTCCTGCGCCAGCGCGAATATTTGAAGGCGGACGACAACGCTTATATTCTCCGTCCCGATGGCAAGATCCTGGTCAGCCTGCTCCAGGACATCCCCGGCCCTTTCGTCCGCCGTGAAATCAACCTGACCGATGCCGGCAAAGTCGTTGCGCGCCTGGCCTTGGAGCGGTCGCTTTATGAACCGATCAAGTATACTGTCTTTACTTTTATCCTTTCCACCGGCCTGAGTTTCGGATTGTTTTTTGTGCTGCGGGGACTGGCCCGCAGCATCGGCAGTCGCGCCGAACAGGAAATTCTGCAGCTGGCATTTTACGACCCCCAGACCTCGCTACCGAATCGACGGTTGCTCAATGATCGCATTGAGCAGAATCTGCAATACGCTGAAAGAGAATCCTGCCAGGCGGCGGTGCTGCTGATCTGCCTTGACCGCTTCAAGAGCATCAATGACTCTTACGGCTTTAATATCGGCGATCATATTCTCAAAACATGCGCTTCCCGCCTCGAGTCCTGCCTGCGCGGCACCGATACCGTAGCCCGCTATGGCATGGATGAATTTGCGGTCATCATGTCCAGGATTCCGCCGGACCACGAGACCTACATTTCGGGATTGGTTAACAAAATCATCCAGGCACTGCAACAACCCGTGGTCGTCAACGAGCAAAAATTTTTCACAACCTGCTGCACCGGGATCGCGGTATATCCGCATGACGGAAACAATCACCTGGACCTGCTCAGGCACGCCGACCTGGCCATGGCCCAGGCCAGGAAAAAGGGGGCCGGAACCTATCAGTTTTTTTCCATGGACCTGAATCGCAGAGCCCAGGAGCAACTCCAACTGGAAACCGATCTGAGACAGGCCCTGGAACTGAATCAGCATTTTCTTGTTTACCAGCCCAAACTCGACCTGCAAACCGGAAAGCTGAGTGGAATCGAAGCCCTGCTCCGCTGGCGACATCCTCAGCTGGGCCTGATTCCCCCGCAAAGATTCATTACTTTGGCGGAGGAAACGGGACTGATCCAACAACTCGGCAGCTGGGTTTTGGTCAACGCCTGCCGACAACATGTCCGCTGGCAACAAAAGGGGCTGCAGCCTCCTCCGCTGGCGGTCAACCTCTCCATTCTCCAGTTACGACAAAAGGACTTTATTGAACACTTACAACGCTGCCTGCAGGAAACCGGCATGCCTCCGGCAATGCTGGAGCTGGAACTGACAGAAAGCTGCTTGATGGAAAACCGCGGCAACATCCACTATAAATTGCGGCAAATCAACCAGCTTGGCAGCAAAATCGCCATTGACGACTTCGGCACCGGCTATTCGTCACTGAGCTACCTGAAACATTTCCCGGTGGATCGGCTTAAAATCGACCGCAGCTTTGTCGTCGATATTGCCACCAGCGACTCGGACCGGGACATCTCCAAGGCCATCATCGCCATTGCCGACAGTCTCAATCTACAAGTGACGGCGGAAGGGGTGGAAACCGCAGCGCAGCAGGATATTCTGCAAGAGCTGGGGTGTCATGAACTGCAGGGTTTCTTCTACCGCCCGCCGCTGTCGGACACGGACATGGAAGCCTTCCTGAGCTGGGAACTCACTTTGCCGGTGACAATCAGCCAAGCCCAGCGCTCGGCTTAACTGTTGCGCACTCCTCCCCCAAAGAGACCAGCGGATCCCGCCGTTACGATAGCATTTGCCGTGCTGCGGGCGAAACCGTCACGAAGCTCAACCCCTTTGAGCTAATTCCGAGCGCCGGCGTATTGACAGTAAGGTAACTGCCGGTAAGCTTTGGATATGAGGATCAAACGTGCCCATATTCTCCTGGTTCCGATTCTGCTCATGCTGCTACCCCTGAGCGTCGTTGCGGCACCGGAAACGGTTCGCCTGCTCGAGATTGCGTCATCGATCAATCCGGTGACTGCGGCCTTTCTCACCGAGCAGATCGCGAACGCCAACCGCCTGGGGGAAAAGGCGGTCCTGATTCAGCTCGACACCCCCGGCGGATTGGACAGCGCCATGCGCGAAATTGTCCAGGCGGAACTCAACTCGGTTATTCCGGTGATTGTTTATGTCGGTCCACACGGCGCCCGGGCCGCGTCGGCAGGAGTGCTGATCACCCTGGCCGCGGATTTTGCCGGCATGGCTCCGGGGACCAATATCGGGGCAGCCCACCCGGTGACCATCGGGCCGGGCAGTCAGCCTGACGACACCATGATGACCAAGGTCGAGAACGATGCTGCGGCCTACGCCCGCAGCCTGGCGCAGAAACGGGGGCGCAACCAGGACTGGGCGGAACAGGCTGTGCGAAAAAGCGTCTCCATCTCCGCTGCCGAAGCGGTCGACCTTGCGGTTGTTGATCTGATCGCCGAGAGCCCGGCCTCCCTGCTCGCCCAGTTTGACGGCTACAAATACCTGCGTAACGGCAAGTCGGTCATCTTTTCCAGCAAAAATGCAGTCCTGGAGCCGGTTGCAATGAACTGGCGCCAGCAGATCCTCAATGCCTTGAGCAATCCCAACGTTGCCTATCTCCTGATGATGCTCGGCATCATCGGCATTTTCTTCGAAATTTCTCAGCCCGGAGTGGTGCTGCCCGGCGCAATCGGCGCGATCGCCATTCTGCTGGCCCTGTTCGCTTTTTCCTCATTACCGATCAACTATGTCGGCGTTCTGCTGATCCTGCTCGCGGTGATCCTGTTTATCCTGGAAGTGAAAGTGGCCTCCTACGGGATGCTCTCCATCGGCGGAATCGTCTCCATGGCCCTGGGTTCATTGATGTTGATCGACAGTAGTGCGCCCTATCTGCAGATCTCCCGGGCAGTCATCGCCGCGACCGTGACGGTCAGTGCCGGTTTTATCATGCTGGCCACCTGGATGGTGATCCGCACCCAGCGCCGGCCGATCACCATGGGGCAGGAAGGGATGATCGGCGAGCGTGGTGAAGTCATCGAAGCCATTGACGGAAAAGGACTGGTCTTCGTCCATGGTGAATATTGGACCGCCGTCGCCGAGCAACCGATCGCTGTCGGCAAAGAGGTGGAAGTTGTCAAGCTGCTGGACGGACTGCGCCTGCAGGTGAAGCCGACCGCCACAACACAGGTCACGAAGGAGGATTGATATGCTTGGATTGGGTGCAGGTTTTTTCTGGATTATCGCCCTGGCTTTTGTGGCGATCATTATCGCTTCAGCGATCCGCATACTGCTTGAATACGAGCGTGGCGTGGTCTTCCGCCTGGGCCGTTTTTCAGGAGTGAAGGGGCCGGGTCTCAAGTTTATCATCCCCATCGTCGACCAGTTGAAAAAGATCAACATGCGGACGGTGGCGATGGATGTCCCGCCCCAGGACATCATCACCCGTGACAATGTCTCGGTGAAAGTGAATGCGGTGCTCTATTTTCGGGTTGTGCAGCCGGAAAAAGCCCTGATCGAAGTCGACAATTACCTGTATGCCACCAGCCAATTGGCGCAGACCTCCCTGCGGAGTGTCTTAGGCCAGGTCGACCTTGACGATCTGCTTGCTCAGCGCGACAAAATCAATCACAACCTGCAGGAGATTCTTGACCGGCAGACCGACCCCTGGGGCGTGAAAATATCGAATGTCGAGATCAAGCATGTGGACCTGCCCGTGGAAATGCAACGGGCCATGGCCAGGCAGGCGGAAGCGGAACGGGAAAGACGGGCCAAGGTCATCCATGCCATGGGCGAATTCGAAGCCTCAAAAAACCTGGCCGCCGCTGCGGAGCAGATTTCTTCCCAATCAGGAGCATTGCAGTTGCGTTTTTTGCAGACCATGACGGAAATCGCTTCAGAGAAAAATTCCACAATCCTGTTTCCAATGCCGCTGGATCTGCTGAAACCTTTTCTGGGCCAAAAAGATAAATCCGAGTGAGTCAAACAAGCCGACAGACGGCAGCGCTGGAGAGGACAAGCGCTGCCGTTGCGGATAACAGAGGGGGATTATTCGTAGGCGGAGGGAACCGCGCAGATCATTTTAAATTCCTGGGTTGACGACGTATTCCGATATTGATGTTTTTCATTGGGATTGACAAAAGCAAAGTCCCCGCTTTTCAGCGGATGCTGTGTACCGTCCGCGTCCACCAAGGCACCTTCGCCCGCAATCACGTAATTCAAATGCTCGGACTCATGCTGATGGTAGGGAGTATGTCCGCCCGGCTCGACGGTAAACACCCGAAATGAAAAATTGGGAGTCCCGTCTTCTTTTCCGAGCGGGACCTGTTTGGCGACGCCGACCACGCCGGCCATGGCCATGGCCGCTGATGGGACCTGATCAAGCGAGGTAACTTTCATCCATTTATCTCCTTCCCCTGGTAAGGAATTTCGTTTTTACATAAGCCTGCCGATTCAAAATAGCAGAATCGATCTTTTCAGACAAGAGCTTGAAAAACAGTACTTTTAAGGGTATTGTTCAAGACGTATTTCCTGGGTTTCATGCGGGATTGCGGCGACTCGGCAGAGCTGAGCCCCAGCTGCTTCTTTCTTTGGTCCCGGCCTGAGCACATTGCCGGAGACTGTTCATTTTCCATGGAGGAACACTGATGACTCCTGCCGACTTAATCCCTCCCGCCGATATCATCCCGGTTCCCTGGGGATGGTTCTATGCCCTGTTAATGGTGACATTCCTGCTCCACATCCTGGTCATGAACGCCATGCTCGGCGGCGGAATCATCGCCCTGATCAGCACTTTCAAAGGTGGTGAAAAGAACCTGCTGGTCGGCAGGGAATTCAGCTATAAATGGCCTTACACCATCGCCTTTGCCGTCAATATGGGGGTTGCCCCGCTGCTCTTTGTTCAGGTCCTGTATGGGCAGTTCATCTACAGCAGTTCCATCCTCATGGCGACTTGGTGGCTGTCTATCATCGCCTTGCTGATCCTGGCCTATTACGGAGCTTACATCTACGATTTTAAATACCAAGCCCTCGGGGGGCTGCGCATTTTCATGCTGGAGTTCAGCGTCGGCCTGCTACTGATCATCGCCTTTTTCTTCTCCAACAACATGACCCTGATGATCCAGCCGGAGCGCTGGCAGGCCTATTTTCAGACCGCCAACGGCAGTCTATTGAACCTGGTCGCCCCGTCCCTGCTGCCCCGTTACCTCCATTTCGTCATCGGCTCAGTAGCCATCGCCGGACTCTATCTGGCCTTCATCGGCCATTTCAACCTGATCAAAAGCAAAATTGACCGCCCAACCCTGATCGCCAAAGGCATGACCTACTTCACCCTGGCAACCGGGTTGCAGATCCTGGCCGGAATCTGGTTCCTGCTCGCCCTGCCGCAACCGATCAAAACCCAGTTCCTGGGCGGCAACGCTTATGCCACCCTCCTGTTGATCAGCGGCGTTCTGTTGGCCCTGGCCGCCCTTTACCTCGGCCACCGGCAGCGCCCCATCGCGACCGGGGTTACGGCCTTGCTGTTGCTGGTAGCAATGATCCTGCTTCGCGACCTGGTGCGGGTGTTCTCCCTGCAACCTTATTTTCACCCCTCCAACCTGGCGGTGCACAATGAATATTCCCCGTTGATTTTTTTCCTGGCCGTTTTTGTCATCGGGCTGACCCTGATCGGCTACCTGCTCAAGCTCGCCTTTTCCTGTCGTAAGGAGGTGGCCAAATGAATTATCCAGTCTGGGAACTGACAACCTTCGGGGGTGGCTTTCTCATCGCGCTGATGGCGATCGTCCATGTCCTGGTCTCCCACTTTGCCGTCGGCGGGGGGGCTTTTCTAGTCCTGCTGGAAGGCAAAGCCTACCGCCGAGGCGATACAGACCTGCTCGGCTACGTGAAAAAACACAGCAAGTTCTTCATGCTGCTGACCATGGTCTTCGGCGGCATCACCGGGGTCGGCATCTGGTGGACCATCGCCCTGCTCAACCCAGCCGCAACCTCGGCGCTGATTCATATCTTCGTGTTCGGCTGGGCCGCGGAATGGGTCTTCTTCGTGGTTGAAATCGTGTCCCTGTTCATCTATTTCTACACCTTCGACAAGATGGAGCGGAAAAGCCACATGCTGGTCGGCTGGATCTATTTTATCAGCGCCTGGATGTCGCTTTTTTTAATTAACGGCATCATCGACTTCATGCTCACCCCCGGCGCCTGGCTGGATAATCACAGTTTCTGGTCCGGCTTCTTCAACCCTACCTTCTGGCCGGCGCTGGTCTTCCGCACCGGGATTTCCCTGGTGCTGTGCGGGGTGTTCGGTTTTGTCACCGCTGCATTCCTCAACAAGCCCAGGCTTCGCCAGGAACTAATGCGCACCTGCGCAACCTGGGTGACGGCTCCGTTTGTGCTGATGCTGGCCGGCGGCTGGTGGTATTTCCAGGTGCTGCCGGAACCGATCCAGGCCATGATCCTGACCAAATCACCGGAAATGGGAGCCTATCTGCAAACCCTGCTCTGGTTCGTGCCATTATTGTTCATAGCAGCCCTGTTCATGACCCTGCGGCTCCCGCAAGCGGTCCAGAAAGGCTGCTGTTTCTTGATCATTGCCATCGCGCTGATTTACTTTGGTGCGTTCGAATTCATCCGCGAAGGCGCTCGCCGCCCCTTTATCATTCACGATCACATGTATTCCAATCAGGTTTACCTGACCGATCTCCCGCAGATCGAAAAAGCCGGTTTTCTGGCCACGGCCAGGTGGACCAGCCAAAAAAAGGTGGACCCGGCCAATCTGCTTGCAAGCGGACATGAACTGTTCAAATTGCAATGCAGCGCCTGCCATTCCATCGGCGGGCCGCTGAACAATATCAAACCCCTGGTTAAAAAATACACCGATGCCTTCGGCATGGATGCCATGCTCAACGGTCTGGGCAAGCTGAACAACTACATGCCCCATTTTCTGGGGAATCGGCAGGAACGCTGGGCACTGGCCAACTATATCGTCAAAGAGATCAACGGGGTCGACGACCCGGCCGCTGGGCAGCCGGCAGTGGAGATGGAAGAGCAGTCCATCACCATTCCCAAATTCGCCGGGGCTGCTGCCGAATATGTCCTGCTCGCCTGGAACAACACCGGGATGCATAGTTTTTCCGACAGTTCCCCGTACTGGTCACTGATGCCGCCCGGCAATACCATCTATGCACAACTGGTCAAACGCGGCGATTCCCCCGAAATCGTCACTGCCGGGGTTGATATCAGCTATGCGCCGGAACCCGACTTTGAACATCCGGAGCAGCAGATCCAATTCTGGGACTTTGCCCCTCAGCTCCTTGGTCTGGACCTGATCCCGGGAATCGGTACGGCCGGCAAGCGGGTCTCGGGAACCATGTCTTTCGATCAGGACCGACGGGCATTTCTGGCCCGGGATATCCCGCTGGTGCCCTACCCGGCCGAAAACGGCTACAATCCCTACCCGCTCCTCACCATCACCGCCCGGGACCAGGCCAGCGGTCAAATTCTGGCAACCACCAGGATGGTTGCACCGACCGCTACGGAAATGGGCTGTAATAATTGCCATGGCGGCGGCTGGAAGGTTAACGGCATCGCCGGGATAACCGCCACAACAAGCCTTGATATCCTCGCCACCCATGACAAAAACAGTGGCACCGATCTGGTCAGACGGGCCAAGAACGGCGAGCCCATGCTCTGCCAGTCATGTCACGCCGATCTACTGTTGGGAACCAAAGGGAAGCCCGGCCTGCTCAATTTTTCCGCCGCGATTCACGGCTGGCATGCCAACTTCCTGACCGACCGCGAAGGGGCCACAGCCTGTTCCAGCTGTCACCCTTCCCGAGCCGACGGTCCGACCCGGTTCTTCCGCAGCCACCATAGCCAATTCATGGATTGCACCAATTGCCACGGGACCATGGAAGATCACGCCATCAGCCTGCTCAAGCAGGAGCAGGCCGCCGGAAAGACCAGCGCAAACCGCCTGCTGGCCAATCTTCAGCCGCGCAATGCCGCCTCGGTCGCAGCAATCAAGCCACGAACCCCCTGGGTGAATCTGCCCGATTGCCTGAATTGTCATGAAGATTTCCAGATGGGTATGTCGGTGGATGCTTTCAATACCTGGACCGCGGCCAGCACGGACCTCTACCGTAACCGCCGCGACCAGATGGACGCAATGATGTGCGAAGCCTGCCACAGCAGCCCCCATGCGGTCTACCCGGCAACCTTCAACGTTCTGGGCAGTTCGCGAGACAGTATCCAGCCATTACAATATCAGGGGAATGATCGCCCCATCGGCAACGATTGTACTGTTTGTCACACCGTCCAGCCTGAATTTGAAGGGCATCACCCCAATTCATTGCGGCAATAACTCCTTTTCGCCCCCAGCCTGAACAGCTGTTCCGCTGGGGGCGTAACCAGCCGACCGTTAAATATCCACCCTCCTTTTTTTGTAAGTGTCAGTATCTCGAACAGCCGTTTTTCAGTCCCCACAATAATCAACTGGCTTGACGGCTGGCCGCCGGCCTCAAGCGGACACCGACTATTTGACGGAAACGAATCGATATGGCTTAATAAATGCGGCCGCGGGCTGGACTCCGTTTCCAACCTGCTCAATTTATCCCTTCCTTAGCAGAGGATCCCACGATGTCTTCTTCTGATCTCAACTTGCCACAATTGGAACAAATCCTTCACGACTTCTGGGCCACCGCTCCCAGCAACAGTCTGCACCTGGAAACAGCGGAAAAAGCTTGGGACGAACCGCTGCTGGCCGTTGCCGCCGGAGACGATCCCCTATTCGCGCAAGTCAAAGCGGCCATCGGACCCTTTTATTGGACACCGGCAGAAGCCTTTGCCCTGGCCTTTCCAGACCAGCCGGCTTCGCCTGCAGAGTTACGGGTCATCAGCTATGCCCTGCCCCAGACACAGGCGACCCGCGCCCAACAACGGGGCGAACGGGACCTCCCCGCGGAACGCTGGGCCCGTTCCCGCTATTTTGGTGAACAGTTCAACTGCGACCTGCGCCTGCACCTGGCCGCCCGCCTGACTGAGCAAGGCTTTCCGGCCGTTGCCCCGGAACGTCTGCCCGGATTCGATTACCGGCAATCCGAACAGCTCGGCATCGCTTCCAACTGGTCGGAGCGGCATACGGCTTTTATCGCCGGCCTCGGGACCTTCGGTCTTTCCGATGGTTTGATTACCCGCCGCGGTAAAGCGGTGCGTTTCGGCTCTGTGGTTGCAAAAATCGACCTGCCGGTGACCCCACGCCCCTATGCTGAGGATCACCATGCCTGGTGTCTGTGGTATGCCAAGGGAATCTGCGGAGCCTGCGTTCAGCGCTGCCCAACCGGGGCCATCACCACCCGGGACGGCCACGACAAAAATGCCTGCCGCCGTTATATCCGCGAAGTCACGGCACCTTTCACAACCAAGCAGTACGGTACCGGGGCTACTCCCTGTGGCCTCTGCCAGGTTCGAATCCCTTGTGAAATGCAGGTGCCACAGGCTTTGCTCAGCCAATCCTGATCCGTTGCGCAGCGGAGATTGCAAAGCTGACGGGAAAAAACCTGATAAGATTGTCAAATAACCTCGGCCAGACTCCGCAAACGTCCGGCGGCTTGAAACGGGACAGATCGCCATGAACTGGACACATCTCTGGAACACCATCCTTCACGGGGTCGCAGCACACCCCGATGTGGCATATCTGACCGTATTTTTGATCTCAGTCTCGGAATCTCTGGCCGTGGTCGGTCTGCTGGTTCCCGGCACGGTCATGATGATCGGCATCGGAGCTCTGGCCGGCAGTGGCGCGCTGGCCCTGAAATGGACCGTTCTTGCCGCTATTTGCGGAGCGATTCTCGGCGACGGTCTCAGCTACTGGCTGGGTCGCCATTTCCATCAGGGGATCAGGGCCTGGCGGCCTTTTCAAAAATTCCCGTCCTTGCTCCCCCGGGGGGAACAGTTTTTCCGCGCCCACGGCGGGAAAAGCGTCTTGTTGGGACGCTTTGTCGGCCCGGTACGACCGGTGATTCCCCTGATTGCCGGCATGCTGGATATGCCGATCGGTCATTTTCTGACCGTCAATATTCTGTCCGCCATTGGCTGGGCCTTTGCCTACCTGATCCCCGGAGTGCTGCTGGGGAGTTCATTGGCGCTGGTCGGAGCGGTCAGTACCCGCCTCAGTCTGTTTCTGCTCCTGCTCGGCGCCATCATCTGGCTGATCATCTGGCTGGGTCGCCAGGCTTTCCGCCGACTGAGTCAGATTTCACCACGGGGTCAGCAGCGCTTCCTGCCATTTCTGTGCGTTTTCCTTGCCCTCTCCACCTGGCTCTTTTTCGGCATTCTGGAAGACCTGCTCAATTCCGACCCGTTGACCATTGCGGATCAGTCCGTGTTCCGCTTCCTGCAGGCGATTCGAACCTCCTGGGCGGATTCCTGGATGATTGCCGTCACGGAACTCGGCGATATGTTTCTGAGCGCCATTGGCGCAGTCACCCTGCTGGTCATCCTGCTCTGGTCCCGCAAATATCGGGCGGCAAAGTATTGGCTGCTGACCTATTGCGGCGGGTTTGCCCTGGTCCAGATCTTCAAGTGGTTGCTCCATCGCCCACGCCCCGTCGATCTGTACAGCGGGGTCTCCAGCTGGGCCTTCCCCAGCGGTCATACCACCATGAGCGCGATCCTGTTTGGGTTTCTGGCGATTCTGGTTTTTCATGAACTTCCCAGCCGGCTCCGCTGGCTGCCGTTTGCCCTGGCTGTCACCGTTTCAGCCATCATCGGTTTTTCCCGTCTCTACCTCGGTGCCCATTGGTTGTCCGACGTGCTGGGCGGTCTGTCCCTGGGCTGGGCCTGGGTTATTTTTCTGGCCATTTTTTACCTGCGGAAACCCGAATCGGTGCCGTTGAAAAGCGTTTTTATCGCAACAGCCATTGTCTTTCTGGCGATCGGTGGCTTTTATGTCAGGGAACGCCATTATCAGGACCTGATCCGCTATCGCCCCCAACACAACATTGAATACCTGAACTTTGTCGACTGGCAAGGCAGCGATTGGCAAAAGTTGCCTGCCTGGCGCACCGATCTGCTGGGTGAAACAGAGCAGCCCCTGAGCCTGCAATGGGCTGGAGAACCGGACCGGCTCGCCGCCGAGCTACAGAGAAGAGGCTGGCAGGAGAGCAATGGGTTCAGTTACAAAAAACTGCTGAATTTCTTTATTCCCCATGCCGCCCTGAAAGACCTGCCCGTACTGCCGCAACTGAACGGCGGCGAACCCGATCAGCTGTTGATGACCAAGCTGCAGGGTTCACAGCGGCTGGTACTGCGGCTGTGGCCGAGCGCTTACAAAATCAATGAAGCCGCGACCGATCTTTGGGTCGGCAGTATCGTCGTTGAACAGGCGGCCAATAAAGCCGATCTACTGACCCTGCCGGAAAGCCTCAGCGATTATAACCGGGTCAGCGGACAACTGGAACGGGACCTGGGACCGACGATCAAGATCAAATGGGTTAAACGACTGCTCCCCCCCACGGAAAAACCTAACTGGGATGGAAAAACCCTGTTGCTCTGGGGTTTATGAGGCCAGCAGCAGGTCTCTCAGGCTTTTCCCCAGCGCATTTCCGCGCGGCCTGAAAAGGGTCGTTGACATAAAAATTACAGTTCTGTAATTTAAAATCACTTACAAACACTTTCCCCTGCACCCCGTGAGACCACAAGCGCATGAACTCTTATCAACTTGTCTTCAGCGGAGACCTGGCCTTTGACGCCGATGAGGAGCAGGTCAGGACAAGCCTTGAGCAGCAGTGCAAGTTCACACCCGAGACCGTGAACCGCCTGCTGGCCGGCCGCAGGGTCATCCTTAAAAAAGGTCTCAGCGAACCCAAGGCCAATCAGTACAAAAGCTTTTTCGACCGGCTCGGTTTGCTCTGCGACGTTGTTCCCGAGCAACCAGCGGAACCGCTCCAGGCGCAGGGGCAACCAAACGCGGCCGTTGCGCAAAAGCCGCAGGGCCGGACCTGCCCGAAATGCTCCGCTGGGCACCAGCAGGGAGACAGCTGCCAACAATGCGGTATTATCTTTGCCCGTTTCGAGGCTGCCCAGGCCCGCCCCAGTCACCATTTCGTTCAGGAGGACGCGGACGCCGACAGCCCGCAACCGCAGTTGGAGTCATGGTTGCCAAAACTGCGCCAGATCTTCATCGCTCAGGTCCTGCTGCTGATTCTGCCGGTCCTGCTGCTACGCGGGCCGCTGCACAACATCTATCCTCTGGCTCTGGTGCTGCTGATCGTCGGAGTGATTGTTTTCTTTCTGTTCCAGGCCAGCGAGACCGGCGAGTCGGTGGGGGATCTATGTGCTGAATATGTCGATATCCGCAGAGAGCAGCTCGTTGACCGAAAAATCGGCAAATTCGACCTGCCGCCAGCGACAGCGGCCCTGGTCGGCGGTCAACTGCTGATCTTTTATTTGCTGAAACTGGTTGTACCGTTGGCCACCCTGCAACAGAAGCTGGCCTTCCTGCCGGCCCAGCCGACCTTCTTCAACGGCCTGCTGGCGGCTCTTGCGGCACCTTTTCTTCATGCCGGGGCCGGCCAGCTGTGGATCAACCTGACTTTTCTGTGGCTGGTCGCTGCCGCGGTTGAACACCGCTTCGGTCTGAAAAAATTGCTGTTACTGTATCTTCCTTTGGCGCTGCTCTCCCAACTCTGTTACCTGCTGCTCGCTCTCTGCTTCGGCCACACTCCTCAGTTACTGGGTGCGGAGGCGGTTATTTGCGGTCTGCTCGGGTTCCTGGCCGAGTCCGGTGATACCGACCGTCTGGAAGCCCCCCTTCCGTTGCTCAGTATGTTGCCGCCCCTGTTCAGCTACAGGTTGCGGATCGACATAAAAATCCTGGTCCTGGTCGGGCTCTATTTTCTGATTGGCTCAGGTGGTGATAGCAATCTACAGCCGGCCGCAACCGTCCTCGGCCTGTTTTACCCCCTCTGCGGGCTGCTGGTGGGAGTGGCATTGGGATATGTGGGAAGAGTCTTTTGGCCGGGAAAAGGGAAGTTAGGGTGATTGGCGAGCCGAGACCCGCCGGTTTCTGGTGTTTCTCAACGATCAATATCCGTTCATGCTGAAAACTTTCAAACCCTGAAATCCAAGTCAAGACCGCAGGGTCGCGGCCCCGCCCGCCGCCCTATTTTTTGTCCAGGCCGACTAAAAGTAGGCAAAAAACGGCCTTTTGATTGCTCGGGATGATCGTCCGTTCCGGGGAGGGTTCAGTGATGCGCTGGTCGCTGCTAATTCGGCAGGGTTGGTCACCGTTGCATTTAATCACAGAGCTTGGCTGCTACTGGCCGGATCGTCGTCAAATGCGCCTGAACGAAAAGCTTCGCTTCTCGTACTGGCGGACAGAGAGGCTGCGGAATTGGAAGAATTGATGAAATTTAGTTTGGCAAAGCAGCATCATAAAACAGGGAAGATTATCTGCTCCTTTCCCCTTGATGGGGAAGGTCGGGATGGTGAAATAGACGAGCAGCCAATTTCACCGCAGAAGAGATATCGCTTCAACAACAACCACTCTCCATTGCCCCGTCAAAAGGCTTGCCTTTGTCGGGGCTCATGCTGCGACGATTCGTGCCCCACATAGCAATGCTTCGAAGGCTGAAAAACGTAACCGTCTCAATCCCTGGCCACGGAGCTGAAACCCACGTAATCTACCGATAAAACCCACCAAACCTGCTCATCCCGAAAAATTAGAAGAGTTTTTTTGCATACTTTTATTTTGCGATCAAAAAAAAGTATGTCGGCTGGCGGGCCGAGACCCGCCGGTTTCTGCTGCTGATCAGTGAACTATTTTGGTCTGCCAGAGAAATTCCAATACCTCAAAATCAAAATCAAGACCGCGGGGTCACGGCCCCGCTCGCCGCCTTCCTTTTTGCCCAGGCCAGCAAAAAGGAAGCAAAAAATGGCCTTTTGATTGCTCGAGAGTTTCGTTTATTCAGGGTGCGGTATCGCTACGAATTGGTCGCTGATTGTTGGGTAGGGTTGGTCACCGTTGCCTTTAATCACGGATCATGGCCGCTACTGGCCGCACCGTCGTCGAATGCGCCTGAACGAAAAGCTTCGCTTCTCGTACTGGCGGACAGAGGGGCTGCGAAATTGGAAGAGTTGCGGGTTGATAGCATTCAGTTCCGTACCCGTCTATAAATCCGACATCGCCAAATATCTAAGTATGCCAATGTCTTGCTCCTTCCCCCTTGATGGGGGAAGGTCGGGATGGGGGTGAGAATCAGCTCCCTAACAAAAAAAACCGCCGTTGCCCGATCAGGCAGCGGCGGCGGAAGGCTATTCCCGGCAGAACGTGGAGAACTCACTCCTCCCAGGGAGCGCGCACTCCTAATTTTGCCAGTTTATCGGTAAACTCCTGTGCTTCCCGGGAAAGTACCTTGCGCCCATCTTTCTCCCGGAGCCAACCATGCTCGCTGCACCAGAGCAAGGCCGCATCGGTCTTACCGGCGGCCAGCAAGGCCAGCAATTCCTGATCCTGCTGGGACAAGGTCATGCACCCGAAGCGATAATCCTTGAAGGCCTCCCAGGTCACCGGAACCCAACGGCTGACAATCTGTTCGCCTATGGTCTGGGCATAGTTTCTGATCTCCAGCTGGGCGTGGGGGTCCATACGCAGGGCAAGGAAATGGAGCAGGTTGTGCAGGTCCATCTGCCAGAACGCTTCCGTATAAGTACTCAAGGGCAGGTCCTTGCGGGCCTGTTCCCGGGCCACACCATGGGCCAGTCGGTCGCTGTAGATATCTTTGGACAAGGCCTGCAGCTTCCGTTCGCCGGCGCTTAGAATCCCGCCAACCTGCGGATCGAGAAAATCGCCGCTGCCCTGCTTGTTATCCCGGGCCTGGGAACGCCATTGCCCCGGCTCAGTCTGTTGCGCCTTATCGATGGCGATGGAATAACGGGTGCTGTATTCATTGACACTGGCGGTGCGATGGCGAATCCACTGCCGCCAGGTGTCCATGGGCACACGCACATGCAACTTCAACGAGCACATTTCAAAGGGAGTGGTGTGCTGGTTGCGCAGCAGATAGCGGATCAGTGCCCGGTCTTCGGACACTTTCTTGGTTCCGTCGCCATAGGAAACCCGGGCCGCCTGAACAATGGAGCTGTCATTCCCCATGTAATCGACCACCCGCACAAATCCATCATCAAGAACGGGGAAAGTCTGGCCGAGGATTTGGTCAAGGGCCTCACTTGACGGCCGAATCAACTTTGTCGTCACGATTTTATATCCTTTTATCGATGAGAAGTCGCCAGCAAGGCACCAAAACCGACAAATATCGAACCACTCACCCGCCCGAAAACTTTGAGCCGCGACGGTTTCAGCAGCCAGAATTTAGCTTTGAGTGCCAGCAGGGCATAAACCAACAGAAACAGAAATGAAAACACCATCAGGGTCGATATCAACAGCAGGAATTGGGGGACTAACGGCGCATCCAGGGACAGAAACTGCGGAAACAACGCGGTCAGAAAAACAATGGCCTTGGGATTGCTCAAAGCCACTCCGAGGGCCTGAAAATAAATCTTCCGGGCAGATTTTTCAACCGGACTGAATTGTCCCTGCAGGGCATTAAGATCGATACCTTTTTGCAGAATAAGCCGAATTCCCAGATACACCAGGTAAGCGGCACCGATATATTTAATCGTGCTGAAAGCCATCTCAGAGGTGTTGAGCAACGCCCCCAGTCCGGTGACCGCAACCGTCCCCATCAACAGCAGTCCGGAGATATTGCCCAGAGCGGCAAAAACAGCCTTCCTTAACCCGTGCAGGGTCGTATTGGTCATAATAAAGAGGACCGCAGGACCGGGCGTGGAGGTCGCAATCAAGACCAGGACCAGATACATCAACCAGGTATGAAATGCCATTGTACAAACGTCTCCTTCTTCCGAAACGCTATTGATAGCACAACCCCGTGGTTCAGGAAACTATTTCCCTGCAGAAATTCTCGCGCCGTTTTGCACCCCGTAATAAAAAGCAGGAGCACGCCGCGCTGGGCGTGCTCCTGCCACTTGGGTAAAAAGAATGTTTCCTCTTCCGCCTGGTTGAATCCGGTCAGTTCCAGCCCCTGGATTCAGTGGCTTCTGCCAGGCACAAGCTCAATGTGATTGCACCCGCTGTTTCCGCTTTTCGGACAGCCCACGGGTCGCAGCCTTGGTCATTCCGAACAGGACCAGTAAGGCCGGAATCAGTTGGGCCACAATCAGCAAGGCACAGAAGCCGACAAACAGCAGCACCAGCAGCCCACTGTTATAAGTCACAGTCGTGTCAACTGCCAGCGCCGGTGAAATCAGCAGCATAGTGATCACCAGGGACGACAATAACGATTTGATCGAGAACATAGCCTTCTCCTTTCCGGCAAAAAACGACTTTTGGGTATTTTCTTCATATTTTTTGAATGCACAGCAGACGGCCTGATAAATTTCCTCCATCCCATCCGCGCCGGCACTCTTCAATGCATGGTAAAAAATGCCTTCCTGACGAATGCGCCGGACCAGATTGATGGGCATCTCTTCGGAAACCATGATAATGAAGAGGTTGCGATTGCACTTTTTGAGCAGTGGGACCAGGCGGACGACATTTTCCTCATGACAACTGCCGTCAAGAACCACGACCTGAATCTCCTTGTTGATGATGCCTTCCAGGGCTTCGGCAACGGAGTCCGCTGTGGTCACCTGATATTCATCCTGAGGGAACATTTCAGCCAGGTGCTCGCGAGCTGCGTTATCCCTGTTTGCTATCAATAAACCTTTCATGGCTGCCACCTTTCTCTGCACAAGCGTCACACTTAACGATGCGTTTCGACTTTTTTCTGATCGCGGCCAAACAGCCCCCGCAACATGCCGATCAGCATCAGCGTGGCTGGAACCAACTGAAAAACGATAATCAGCGCAAAGAAGCCGATAAACAACGATAACAGCAAGCTTCCCTCACCGGCTCCGGCCGACTCCGCGGCAAAGGCAGTGGTCGGCAGGGAGAGCAAAACAACTGGGAACTGGCGTAAAAATCTTTTCATGGCGTCCTCCTGTCAATCCGCAAAAGCGAAACGGTTTTGTCCTTAGTATAAGCAGAGATCATGCCAAGCCATTGAGAGAGCCGCCCGATCACAAGATAACATCTTGATATCACTGACATTAAACGCAAAAAAAGAGAGCCAGACAGTCTTTATTCAGATGCTAAATTGTATATTTTGGCTATACATCCGCCGCGCCAGGATAGCCCTGACAAAGCGTGCAAAAAACGGCTAACAGACTGCAAATAAAGGAAAAAAAGATCCACTTAATGGCCCGGACCGAACTGTATGGAATAATAATTTATTTATTCCCGGACCGGGGGAATGGTGATTGCCTGCTATACTCAGCAATATAGACTCAGAACCGAGTCCTACTCCAGCAAGGAGGAGCTATGCCGCACCTGCAATTTGAGATCAATCGCACGCTTAACGATGCCGACAAGGTCAGCTTTGCTGAACAGGTTCGGCAGCTCTTCGCCACAGTCATGGATACCGGAACCGACCATATCAGCATCTCCATTCGTGAGTTCGGTACGCATAACCTGTCCATCGGCCGGGTCAAACATCCGGAAAAAGGGGTGGCCCTGGTCAACGCCGATATTCGCCAGGGGCGAACCATGGAACAACGCCGGACCCTGGTCCTGGGATTCATGGACCTGCTCCACGACACCTGGAAGATCCCCAAGGAGCATATGTACGTCACTCTGACCGAGCACAAAGGGGAGGATTTTCACCTTTTGGAGAAATACCTTGCCGGCTGGCAGCAGGGGGAAGATCCCCTCGCAGACTGAGCAGTACCAGCCGGCTAACGTTGGCAGGGCAACTGCCGACAGCCTCGAGCGGCCGCACACCGGGCCAGCCCGATCAGAGAGCCGGGCAGGCCGCTATGGCTTCCACCCGTCGCAGCAAAGCGTTGTGCTGTTCAGCACGACCGGCAAAGTCCGGGGCATGACCGCTTCACACAGCTGCTGAAATTTTGCTGGATTGCCCCCACAATGGTGCTGAAGCAGCAATAACGCACCACGTAACATTCCCGCCGCTAAACCGTCAGACTTTCTTGACAAAATATCCACAATCGAAACCTGTCGATACAGAAAGCGACTTCATCAACATCCTGCTTCATCCGAGATACCCGTATAGGAACTACTGTCATGCTTTAAGTCTTGTCCATCTATCCCGATCATCTGGAGACCCCTTATGAAGAAGCCCGGCCATTATTTTTCACGGAGCAGCCTGACCGTCCTCATGTATTGTCTGTTCTCGTTGTCAACAGCCTCAGCTGACGAAGTAACCGTTTTGAAAACGGGACTTGGCGATGATGCGATTGTTTACGGTCTTGAACTGGACGATACCTCGACCGCGCTACTAAATCAGGACGATTACTCGATCACGGCCACCGGCGACAGTTCCGGAGATATGGATAACACTTCTTTTGCCGTGTACGGGCTTTACTCTTTGGCCAACGGCAGGCTGACTAATCAGGGGGCGATCAAGATTTATTCGGTCGGCGGCAGCGCCATCTCCAGCTCATCCTTTGCCGAGGCGGACCTTGCGAGCAGCGGTATTTATTCCAGCGACGCCCTCACCAACAGCGGCGCAGTCAGCGTCACCATCACCGGTTCGAGTGCCGAGGCAGGGACCAGTGCATCAGCCGAGGTTACGGGCTATGGCTTGAATGCAGCTTCGGTCAGTAACAGCGGCACCATCGCCCTTTCCCTGAGCGGCGGAATCGCCAGCGGGGACAGCTCGGCAGCAGCATCGACCAGCGGCGCCGGGATTTACAGCGCCGGCAGCGTGACCAACAGCGGCGCTATCAGCATTGAAAGCACAGGCGGCAGCGCAACCAGCAGCAGCGGCGCAGCCAGCAGCAGCGGCGCAGCCACTGCAGACAGTACGCTGTACGGCATTGCAGCAGAAGGCGACATCACCAACAGCGGCACCATAAGCATCGACGCTTCCGGAGGCACGGCGACCAGCAGTGCGGCTGAAGCCTCGGCAGCGCTAACCGCCTATGGAATCTATGACCTGACCGACGGGGCTACGGTCACCAATCAAGGCACCATCAGCGTTACCGCCAAAGGTGGCACGGCGGGCGGCACAACATCGGCAGCCGCGACAACTGCAGCCGGCATCATCAGCTCGGGGACGGTGGCCAATACGGCAACACTGACCATTACCGCCAGCGGTGCCAGCGGTGCCAGCGACGCGGAGACGGCCGCCACCAGCGGATACGGAATTCTGACCAGTGCCGCCGTCAGCAACAGCGGAACAATCTCCACCACCATCAGCGGCGCCAGCAGCGCGACGACGGCGGTCACCACCGCCTACGGGATTTCCGCCGGCAGCACCACTGCTAACAGTGGAACCATCGCCGTCACCGCGACCGGAGCCAGCGACTCCACCACTGCCGCAGTCAATGCCTATGGGCTGAACGCAACCGATAGTGTCAGCAACAGTGGCAGTATCACTGTAAGCGCCAGTGCCGGAAGCGGTTCGGACGAAGTCGAAACCACCGCCTACGGCATTTTCAGCGCCTCTACGGTCAGTAACAGCGGAAACATTTCCGTGGCGGCAACCGGCAGCGCGGACGCGACAACGGCGGACACCACCGCCTATGGGATATCCACCACGGATACGGTAACCAACAGTGGCACCATCGCTGTCTCAGTCAGTGCGGCCAACGCTGCCGACAGCGCCACCGCTTACGGTATTTTCAGCAGCGCCGCTGTCACCAACAGCGGTACTATCAATGTGGCAGCCAGCAACTCCAGCGCCTCGGGCAGTTCGACGGCGTACGGCATTTCCGCGACGGACAATGTCAGTAACAGCGGGTCCATCGCTGTCAGCGCCGACTCTAATGCCTACGGCATCTTCCTTGACGGGACCGAACTGACCCTGAGCAACAGCGGCTCCATCAGCGTCAGCGCCGGTACTGAAGCCTATGAAGTCTACATCAGCTCCGGATCGACCGTTTCCCTGGTCGACAGCTATACCCTGACCCTGGATGGGGATGCCACCATCGGTTCCATCTATATTGCCGATTCTGCAACCCTCTCCCTCAACGATGTCACCCTGGACCTGGTGTCCGGGGATGATTTCAGTTGGAATACCGCGTATTCGATCTTTGCCGGCAGCGGCGACGTGGTTGGCAGCTTCGGTTCCGTCTCAGTTCTCAACCCCAATGTCGTGGTCGGTTATGACGATCAGGACACCTTAAGCAGCAGCGATGACACCGTCACTCTGACCTATGCGCCGTCCTCTTCTCCGTTTCTGGAGTCCGTCAACCAACTGCACAGCACCCTGAACCTGTTTTCCGGGCTGCTGAACCAACATCTGGCTAACCAATACCTGGAAACTACTGGCAACGCTCCCCGCAGGTTTTCCGCAGGCGGTGTGATCAACAGTTACGAGGATTCGGAAGATCTGCCGGAAATGAACTTTTTCCTAATCCCGTTCATGTCAAGCAGCACACTGGACAGCAGCAACGGTGGTTACGATTCCAGTCAACACGGCTTTATTGTCGGCTTTCAGGACCAGTATCAGGATAGTTTCTTTGGTTATCATCTGGGCTACAGCCAGGGGAGCGTCGATTTCAACGGAACCGGGTTCAGCGCAAACTCCGAAGATCAGAGCGTCCTGTTTGCAGGATTTCACAGTCTCGTCGAGCAGGATCAGGGGATTATCCGCGGTCAGCTGAACGGATTTTACAGCAGCCATGATTATGCCGGCCGCACCGGTCTGTCCCTGGATAGCCGGGAACAGGCCGATTACAACAGCTTCGGTATCAGCGGGGAACTGATGGCCGGCTATCCGCTGACCAACGAAGCGCTGCTGGTGCTTCCGGAGATTGGTCTGTCCTACCAGTGGATCTATCGGCAAGGGTTTACCACCGATGCTGAGGACAGCGCGTGGGACACTCATGTGGGAGAACTGAACGAACATCAGTTGGCGTTGGTTTCCTCCCTCGGCTGGCGCACCAATGTCCAGAACGGAGCCACCATGCTCACCCCGCACCTGGCGGTGGGAATGCGCTGCCTGCTGACGGACAACGAAATCAAGATCGACCAGTCCGTGGTCGGCTCGGGCACCAGCCAGGTCTCTTCGGCGGTGGATGATTTGAGCTGGACCGTTGCCGCCGGGATTGAAGCCCATGGCCAGTTGCATAGCCTCGAACTGGCCTTCAACGGCGAGTATGGCGATGAAACCAGCACCAACAGTGTCTGGCTGCTGTTTCACGCCCGCTTCTTCTGATCGGCCAAAGCAAAAACTTCCGTCAGACCACCCGGTCTGACGGAAGTACAGATCCCTCTGCCCTGAACCTGTTGCCGAGGTCAGGATTCCAGGTCTGAGTTCAAGGCGTCTTCGACAGCTTTACCGAGTTCAGCATAACGGAAGGGCTTGACAATTCCCCCACAAAAACCGGACCGTTCGAGGTCGACCAGAACCGGATCATTGGCGTAACTGCTGGAAGCGATAATCCGGGTCTGCGGACAGATTCTGCTGATCTCGTAGGCCAGCTCGGCCCCCTGCTGTGCGCCCGGCGCATTCAGATCAAGCAGCATCGCGGCAAAAAACCAACCCTGCCCATGGGCGCAGCGACAGTGCCGCAGCGCTTCTTCCGCCGCACCGACCAGGTCGACCCGGTAGCCCATTTCCTCCAACATATGGGCGGTCATACTGCGAATCAGTTCTTGACTTTCCAAAACCAGAACCGCCGGCGCTTCGCCGTGCGGTCGTTTGATCGGCTTTTCCTGTTCCACAACCGCAGTGACCGCACGCTCAGCAGCCGGCAAGGTCACCACAAAGGTGGTTCCTCGCCCGGGCTCGGATGTGACGGAGATGGTCCCTTGATGTTTTTTGACGATGGAATAAGTGGACGCCAGGCCCAGGCCGTTGCCGTGCTGCTTGGTGGTGAAATAGGGATCGAAGATCTTTTCCAGGGTCGCTGAATCGATCCCGGTCCCTTCATCGCTGACAGCAAAGCGGACGAATGACTTTCCGGCCTGATCGATATTCTCGGCCCGGATCAGGATCGTCCCCCCTCCGGGCATGGCCTGCTGGGCGTTGAGAACCAGGTTGGTCACCACCTGACCGAGCTGCCCTTTATCCGCCGCAACCGGCCACAGGTCAGGGGCGACATCAAACTGGAGGGTGGCCAGTTCACCCTGCAGAATAAATTCGGCATTTTCTCTGAGCACCGGTTCAAGGGGAAGGCTGACTTTGATCGGCTCGCCGCCTTTGGCAAAGGTCATCAAGCGCTCAGTCAGCCCGGCACCCCGCTCCAAAGCACGGATAGCCGTATCCAGCAAAGCCTGGGAACGGTTTTCGGCTGGGATATACATCTTTGCCATTTCAATATTCCCCAGCAAACCGGTGAGCAGGTTATTGAAATCATGTGCAATCCCACCAGCAAGCACCCCAAGGGACTCAAGTTTTTTCAGCCGCAACTGTTTCTCTTCAGCCTGTTTGCGCTCAGTGATATTTTCGACAAAGCACTCGATATATTGCCCCTGCTCCGCGGTACGCAGCGAAGCGTTCAGGAGCACATCGACGAGGCTGCCATCATAGCACCGGAATTGGGTCTCAAAACTGATAACCGACCCGGCTGACTGCAATTCATTCTCAAGTTTGCAATAGTCCGCTTCACTGGCAAACAGTTGCTGGGAAATATCGATAAGGGATTCGAATTCGTGGAGGGAGGGATAGCCGCACAGCTGGATCATCGCCGGGTTGGCAACCAGGATCCGGCCACCGGGACGGGCTTGAAAGATCCCGCCGAGGGCTTCTGCGAAAATACGTTCGAATTTATTTTTTTCCTGATGCAGTTCTTCGATTTTTTTCTGTAATTCAGGGTAATAGCTCTTCCGGGCCGAAAATTTTCCCAGCCCGATAATGCTCTGCACATGGTCCTGGCCGCTTTCGGCATTGTGCTCGGTATGATGATCCTGCGAATCTGTCATGGCAGTCCGGCTTTCGCTAGTCTCAGGCTACATGGCCTCCTCGAAAATAACCTCGATATCGCGTCGGGACGGCTGGCGCGGATTGGTCAGCATGCAGGCATCAGCAACCGCCTTCCGCGACAGATCGGTGACATCGGCGTACTGCACGCCTTTCTGGGTCAGTCGATCAGCAATCCCAACCTCCCGTTTGAACCTCATCACATCAGTCATCAGGGCATTTTTAAGTTCATTATCCCCCAGCCCCCTGACATCCAGCCCAAGGGTTTCAGCAACCACCCGGAAACGCTCCGGGGCCGCAGGGAAATTAAACGCTATCACATGTTCCAGCAACATCGCATTACATTCGCCATGGGCCAGATCATACTGGCCACCGAGGCTGTGCGACATGGCATGGACCGCGCCAAGGCTGGCGTTGGAAAAGGCCAACCCGGCCTTCATGCTGCCAAGCATGATTTTCTCGCGCAGGTCAAGGTTCTCCGGATCCCTGAGGGTCTCGGCCAGGTTGTTCCGGATCAGGCTGATGGCTTCAAGGGCCGCCGAATCAGTCAGGACGCCGCTGCCCATCGAGACAAACGCCTCGATGGCATGAGTCAGGCCGTCAACCCCGGTGCAGGCCGTCAGATAGTTTTCCATGGAGATGGTGGTCTCCGGGTCAATGAGTGCAACATCTGGGACAATCGCCTTACTGACGATAGCAATCTTCTTCAGCGCCCGGCGATCGGAAAGAATACAGAACTGCGAGACATCGGCGGAGGAACCAGCCGTGGTGGGAATAAAAATCAACGGTGGAACCGGCGAGGAAATCAGATCGACTCCTTCAAAAGCCGTGACATTCATCCGGTTTGAGCTGACCATGCCGATCCCCTTGGCACAGTCCATCGGACTGCCGCCACCCAGGGCAACGATCACATTGCAACCGCCGCTGCGATAGAGTTCAGCCCCGGTCATCACTTCACTCACCCGTGGATTTGGCGTCACCCCGGTGAAGACTTCAAAGCAGATATCGGCCTCGGTGAGGCTCTTTTTGACATCATCAAACCAGCTGGTTTGAGAGACTTTTACATCAGAGACCAGCAAGACTTTGGTCGCCATGAATTGCTGTGCATAGCGTCCCACATAATGACGCGCACCTCTGCCAAAAATGATTTCCGGGGTGACATATTTTCTGAGATGAAATGAACTGTTCATAACCAAACCAGCATTCTTTCTCGGCCAGAGGACATAACCCAATCCGGAATCAGAAGGTGTTCGGAAAAACAGCAGCGCTCCTCTTTATAGCACAGAAATACAGTAGCACAGAGCTATTAACCTGTCCAAATCTTATCCGGCCAACGGCTCATTGCCTGCGGGAAACTTACGCACAAGGATCATTTACAGCCCTTAGCAAGATATTGAAAAACAGCCTGCCGCCCTGGATGGGTGATTGACAAGACACAAAAACATTGGCAACCGAAGCGGACAACGCATAAACAGGCCTTGTCCCGAAGGGCGCTGGTTTAAGCAACTTTGCAGTAAACTCGGGACTGTCCCCAGGGTCATCGGGGGCTGTCCCAAGAGTTTGCGAGCCATGAAACTGTCGCGGTTAACACCGCAAAGACCTGGGACAGCCCCCGTGCCGGGACAGTCCCGGTTTTGCTGCCAGCGACTCTTAAACTAGCGCCCTTCGGCCTTGCCCCCGGTTCTTACCCGATGATCATTTAACGATGGCGACAATTCGGTGACAGAAAAAACGCTGCTGTGGGGTTAGTGTCACAGCAGCTGACGAAATAAGCGCAAGAAGAGGGCTATAGAGACGCTCAAACAAGTCGTTCGCAACCGGTAGAAGCGCCCATATCGATTTTTTCAGGACAAGGAGAATTCTATGAGGAGGCTTTGAGGAGCAGTACTGGTCAGTATCCTGCTAATCACGGCCAGCGTGGCAAAAACCCACCACAGCCAACCGGACCGCACGGCAATGGACGCCTGCATGGTCGAAAAGGGGTTCGGAAAGCCAGTGCCATGGGATTGCCGGCCGATTCTTCCCAACTGCGGTCTCAGGTGGCCCGGTGCGGAGCCCTGGACATTTGCAGCAGCGCATTGACACAATACAGCAGCACCCCCGCCCAGATCAGGGCAAAGGTGACCAGGCTATGCTGGTCGAAGGGCTCAGCGTAAACCAGGATACCAAGGCCGAAAGAAATCGTCGGTGCAAGATATTGCAGGATGCCGATGGTTGAAAGCCGCAGGGACCGTGTGGCCGAGGCAAAACACAAGAGCGGCAGGCTGGTCACCACTCCAGCCCCGATCAACCAGCAGCTGATATCGGCCTGCTGCAAAAACAGGCTGCCGGAAAAAACCGCCCGGTAGCCGATATAAGCCAACGCGGGCAGCAGCAGGAACATGGTCTCAATGAACAGGCCGGGAATCGGCGCCACCTTGATTTTTTTGCGGGCATAGCCGTAGAAAGCAAAACTGAACGCCAGCGTCAGCCCGTAAATCGGCAGATCGCCAAAGGCGAGCAGCGAATAGCCGATTCCGACGCTTGCAAAAACCACGGCTGTCACCTGGAGCCAATTGAACCGCTCGCCAAGGAACAGAAAACCGATGAGCACATTGACCATCGGCGTAATATAATAGCCGAGGCTGCTTTCAACCACATGACCGCTATTGACAGCGATGATAAACACCAGCCAGTTACCACCGACCAGTGCTCCGCTCAGACACAGCTTTTGCCACTCACCGGCCGCCACCAGGATCCGTCGCACCTCACCCCAACGTTTCTGAGCGCTGATGATCAGGGCCAGAAAGACGCAGGACCAGGCGACGCGATGGCAAAGAATTTCCAATGGCGGGACAACCTGTAACTGTTTCCAATAAACAGGCATCACTCCCCACAGGGAGAATGCCCCGAGGGCAAAGAAAAAACCGGAGAGTTGTGGCTTCATGATGTGGTCACTCTGGCTGAGAAGAATACCGCCGGTTGCTGAGTACGGCCTGCCGCGGCAGCAGGCTTTGGCAGCAGAAAGTTATCGCTGCGGGGAATTAAAATAGCACAGCCGGAGGCAGATGCCAGCGGCATCTTTGCTTATCAAAGCACAAGAGCTCAAATGATCGCAACGCATCATTTGAGCTCTTGTGCTTTGACTGCAAAATCTTTTCAAGAACGAATCGGCCAATCTCGTCCGATCAGGTTATTGAACAAGACCATCTCTTAGACGTTTCCCAACCGGGCGGGAGCACCTGCCACACTCAATAAGTCAGAAGCTCACTTTTCTTTGAAACCGATACGGACTGCGCCCCAGTGGCGCTTGTGGATATAAATCGGCACCGCCAGGTCAAGCATCACCTGCCCGGTATCGCGGACATATTCATGCAGCAGGTAATCATCAGTATTTCGTGAAGCGGCCAGACCGGCCTGGTGAGCGGCCATCTTTTTAGCGCGGTTACGCTTGAGGTCGACATCGGGGTTACCGGTCAAAGGCTGCGAGAACTTGGTGTTATGGGTCGGGATATAGCCGTTCATATCCTGAATGATCACAAACACAAAGTGCGGATCCTTTTCCAGGTAGCGATCGAGAATAGGCCGAATCACTTCATCGGCCAGGGTATCATACTGGGTATGATAGCGTTGCGGCACCGTATTCGGGATCGGCACGTAAAAGGTGTCAAAGACCTGCCCTTCTCTTAATTGTCCGGACGTTATCAGCGCATCAAAAGCCTTAACCACCTCATCCCGGCACTGGTTCGCCAACTCAAAAGCCTTGTATTTCAGCGGCGAATCGAGTTCATAGGCATCGGCACGCGGAACAACCATGCAAAAAAGCAATGCAAACAAAAACAGGCCGGGGATTTTCATCGTGACAATTTTCCTTGGCATTTCGGTTTCCTTTTTCGGTTGTCATGCAAAAGGGACAAAAAGACGTTCTGCACAGCTCCCTGACAACCAGCCGAGACCGCAGAGAAACCTGGCAGAATTATTTTTTTTACAATCCGTGCTGATCGCTCAGCGGTTAGAACCGATTTCCATCACCAATGCGTTCGTTTCAGGGAGAACGACCCCCTGGAGAAAAACACGCCGACGTTGATCCGATTTCAAAACAGCCTCAGCAAACGGTCAATTGTAATGCTTTTCAAAGCGCCTGAAAGAGCCACGCCGAAAGACCGCCCGGAGATGGAAAATATTTCGTAAAAAATAATTAAAAATTATTTAAATGTCAAGATTTTATCCGTAGTCCTCACACAGAAACAACGAAGAATCATTTAAATTCGTATGGTTGAAAAAACCTCTCAGTTTTCCGCCGATTTCCGGCTCTGCCTCAACCGGTCAGGAAAGAGCAACCAAACTCATTAAATCAAAGCAATCATACTTACATCCCTGCCCTTTGCTGCAGCACCGCAGGGTTCAGCGGTGACTCCGCTCCCGCCGTCGCCCGGGTGGCGGCGTCCAGTCTTGCTCGCCGGCATCCGCCTGCTCCGGTTATCGGCGACCGCTCCAGCCAACCTGAACCAAATAAGTTATTTTTTCCGTCGCCCTCTTAAAATGCCCCCTATGCGATGTATAATTTAGTTGTGACAGGCTGTTGAAACCCTGCCGCCGAACCTCGCAAGGTGTGGTCACTGCTTCAAAGCAGCTCACCTTGAGGTCGTCGTCAGCAGGAGAAACGCTGCTTTCTCATCTTTATGGCATTGTTCAGAACATGATGAAACTTCAGCAGGCTGCGCTAGTTCCTTAAACCCCGCAAGAGCCGGAAATTCCCAAGAGGAGGGTGAATTATGGCACAAGCGCGAACACACAAAAACAATCAGTCCCTCGATGACCATCTGCAGGCGGTCCTGCAAGGTGAGCGACGCTTTGAAAATGCCTTCCAAGGTGTTGCCAGAATGATCCTTTCGCAGCCCGTCAACAAAGTCGTGGTCAATGGTCGTTCGACCTATGACTTTGAAATCTTTCGTAGCGGAGCCAAGCATGCCATCGGCATGTACGATGAAATCAACAGCTTCGTTTCCTTTGTCAAAGACGCTGCGGAAGGGGGGTCATCCAAAGAGATGGCTTTTGTCCTGGTTGGCGAACCGGGGAACGGTAAAACCTTCTTTGTCGAGTACCTCTGCGCCAAATACCGTGATTTTCTGCAGCAGCCCGGGAATCGCAAATATACCTTTTGCTTTAACAAGCTGGATCAGCTGGGCAGCTATGGGCGCATTTCGACCGTTGAATCACAGACCTATGAAGACCCGCTGATCCTGGCCATGAACCTGGGGGCAAGCCGTGAGCAGAGCCAGCAGATCCTGGCCGAACGCTATGGGTTCAGCGACCGGCAAATTGAAACCTTTTACGACAACTATCGTCCCCTGGGCGCCTGCAGCAGTTATATTCTGGAAGAACTGCGGGCCTTTACCGATGGCAGGGTCGATGAGCTGCTCAAGCATATCGAGATCATTCCGGTCCCGCTCAGTGAATCCCTCGGCACGGTGACCGGAAAGTACGCGGCCAAGGATAAAATTACCTCCAGCGCCGTCGACCTGCTCGGGGAAGAGTCGATCCAGCGCCTGCTGCATATTTCCGACACCAACAATCCGTATCGTTTCGACCTGCGCCGCGGGGCCCTGGCCCGGGTAGCCGGCGGGGGAATCCATTTCAGCGACGAGATTTACAAAAACAAGAAAGACCTGGTGCAGGTTTATCTGGGAGTGATCCAGAACCGCCTCATCGAAATGGACGGCTACAAATGGCCCATCGACACCCTGATCATCGCCACCAGCAACAACTCGGAATTCAACCGCTTCCTGGCGGAAAAGGAGGAGGCTCCCATCATCGACCGCTGCCGGGTCTGCTATGTTTCGCACAACACCAACTACAAAATGCAGAAAGACCTGACCAACTACGCCATCGGCAATGAGACCAAAACCACATTCACCGGACAGATCCTCCACCAGGATCCGAACCTCAATTACGCCGCCAGCGTTGCCGTGGTCCTGACCCGCTTGCCGCACAGCGAAAAACTGACCGCCATCGAAACCATGAAACTTGCCGCCGGTGAAGTCGCCGGCGAAAAAAGCATCAAAACCCTGGCCGAAGTGATCGACATCCTTAACCAGGAAGCGGACATCACCAAACGGTTCGGCCAGAAAGGACTCGGCCAAAGAAATCTGGGGCGTGCTATTCAGCTGATGGTCGAATCGTCAGAAACCAATGAAGGTCGCTGCATGTTCGCCTATGACATCTTCCCGGCCGTGGAGCGGGTCATTCTGGATTATGTGTCTGATAACAACGACCGGGCCAAATATATCGGTGACCTGAAGTTGGCCAAGGAACTCTACCGCGAACGGATCATGACCGAAATGTTCAATGCCTACATGGACGAACCACAGGCGATCCGCAAGGATGTCATGAGCTATGTCAACATGATCATTGGCATGGACGCGGACAACCTGGGCCCGGACAAGATGTGGAAGTATCGCGACCCGCAGACCGATGAACTCAAGGCCCTGAAGATTGATCAGCGCTTCATCCAGAGCGTCGAAGACCGGCTGGGCCTAAAGACCGAAGAGCAGCGGGAGAGTTTCCGCACCTCGATCCGCAAGATTTACGGCCAGAAGATCTCCCTCGACTCCTCTTACAACTTCATGGACAACCTCGAACTGGTCAAGGCGGTGACCGATGTCCGGCTCAAGTCGGATATTGCCGGTGCCGGTTCCCTGGTTGGAGCCCTGGCCAACCGGACCAATGAAGAGAACCAGAAACTCTACGACCGGATGGTCGATACCATGCTCAATCAGCTCGGCTACTGTAAAACCTGTGCGCAGAAGACCATCGAGTATTTCTGTACCCAGGAAGATGAAAGTTGATGAACGTTGACGCTGCTGAACAAGCATCCCGCTGCGTTGCGCTGCGCAAACCTGGTTCTGGTCGGGGTTATGCCGGACGGTGCCCGGGCAGCGCCAGTTCACTGGGACGGGCGGGGAGTTTGCTTAACCAGCGACCTCTTGCTACGGATTCATCATGAAAAAAACAGCACCCTCAATAGAACAGGCAAGCGACAGGCGGCCGACCCGGTCAGCGACCGGAGTGGAGCAGCAGGAGCGCGCCTTTGCCGCGCAAATCGCTCCGCCACCGCCCATCAATGATCTTTTTGCAACCGACGACTTCAGCGCCATTCAGGATATGAGCCCGGGCAAAGGGCCGGTTTATCACAGCATTCGCAGCCTGGACGATCTGCTGGAGCGCGACCGGATCCGCGAATTGGACGGCTTCCCCCGCAAAATAAAATTGGGCAGGCTGGTCAAACCGGTGCGCGAGAAGGGCGACAAGGTCATTGTTGTGCCGACCACGGTGGAAGAGAAGTTTCTCCACGACAACCGTTTCCTGCAACAATCCGAACAGGGCCAGCAGGGCGGTGGTCACGGCGATGGCGAGGAAGGTGAAGTGATCGGCGAGCAACCGGTCCATGCCAATGAGGAAGGAGAAGGGAGTGGGGCCGGGCAAGGCTCAAGCAGCCCTCATGAAATCGATGCCAGCGCCTATGATTTGGGCCGCATCCTGACCGAAAAGTTCCAGCTGCCCAACCTCAAGGAAAAAGGCAAAAAACGTTCGCTGACCCGTTATACCTATGACCTGACCGACAAAAACCGCGGTTTCGGCCAGATTCTCGACAAAAAGGCCACCTTACGGCAGATTTTGGAAACCAACATCGGCCTCGGCAACCTCGCGGATATCGATGCCATTGATCCGAGTGAATTCCTGATTGCGCCCAAAGATAAAGTTTACCGGATCCTGTCACGGGAAAAAGACCTGGAATCCCAGGCCGTGGTCTTTTTTATCCGCGATTACTCAGGGTCGATGGTCGGGAACCCGACGGAACTGGTCGTCACTCAGCATATCCTCATCTACAGTTGGCTGCTCTTCCAGTACGCCGGCCAGGTGGAAACCCGCTTTATCCTCCATGACACCGAAGCCAAGGAAGTCGAGGACTTCTATACCTACTACAACTCCCGGGTTGCCGGCGGTACCCAGGTTGCAGCCGGCTACAGTCTGATCAACTCCATTGTCGCCGAAGAAAGCCTGTCCACCGATTACAACATTTACGTTTTCCATGGCACCGACGGGGACGACTGGGACCGGGAAGGGCAACAGGCCATTCTGGAACTGAAAAAAATGCTCGCCTATGCCAATCGGGTCGGCATCACCGTGGCCGAACGCGCCCATGTCGCGCCGGGCACCACTCTGATGGAACTGTACCTGAAACGCTCCGGGCTGCTCAGACAGGCCACCAATTTGCTGCGCCTCGATTCCATGAAGGACGACGCTGCCGAAGAGCGGATTATCGAAGGGATCCGCACCCTGGTCTCGGAATAACCGGGTTGCGGCAAGGAAAGGTTCGCCATGCAACTGATTGATCAAAAAACCAAGCACATCATGGAAGGCTGCAAGGAAAGGGCCCGCAGCGCCGGGCTGCGCTTTCAGGACGAAACCCTCGAATATATCGTCAGCAACCGGGATATGATCGAACTGATGCAGAAGAACATGATCCCGACCCTCTACGATTACTGGGTCCATGATGTCGAAGTTCTGAAGGAAAAAGGCAAATACGAACTCTATCCGTCCAACCCTTATGAAACGGTCATCAATACCCGGCCGGCGATTTCATTTTACAACGACAACAATCCCGACTGGCTCAACGTGATGATCTTTTATCATGTCCTGGCCCATATCGATTTTTTCCAGAACAACCTCTACTTCCAGCACACTTGGGACTATGACCTGGCCGGGAAAGCGCTGGCGGATAAACGGCTGATCACCCGACTGCGCTCGGAGCACGGCCGCTGGGTCGATTATGTCATCGAATTTGCCCGCGGCATCGACAACCTGGTCGCCTATCATTCAGAACTCTCCAGGTTTCACAAGTTCGACAATGGCTGCTCAAAAAGGGTCAATTATTATTTCGATGTTTTTCTGCAGCAGGAGAAAAAGGTCAGCACCAGCGAATACGTCAAACGGCTGAACCGCTATAACGAATGCCTCAAAGAGCGGGGCGAACTGGGGGAAGACGCCTTTTTTGCCGAGTTGCTGACCCAACATCCGGAATTCGACGCCGCCTTTGAAAAATACCAGAGCGATACCAGCCCGGCCAGCCTCGATCTGCTGCAGTTTCTCATCGACCACTCCCCGGTGCTCAATCGCAACGAAAACAAATGGATGAAATCGGTGCTGGAAATTGTCCGCACCACCTCGATCTATTTTCAGCCCCAGGTCCGTACCAAAATCATGAACGAAGGCTGGGCCAGCTACTGGCACGAGCAGCTGTTTCTGCAGGACGATAGGATCAACGGCCACGAGGTCGACTTCGCTCGGGTCAATGCCGCGGTCACCGCCATGCCCAAGATGGGGCTTAACCCTTACGCCCTCGGTCTGCGCCTGTTCAACTGGATAGAAGCTCAGGCTCAGCGCGGCTGCTACTCCATGGATTACCAGCGGCTGCAGGGGCTTGAAGAACGTCGGCATTTCAGCAACAACTCGGATCAGACTCATGGCCGGGACTTCATCTTCAAAGTCCGGGAAGATTGCTGCGACTTCACCTTCATCAACAGCTTTGTCGATCAGGAGTTCATCGACCACAACAAACTGTTTGTCGCCGGGCGCCGCCTGAACAGGGGCAGGATGGTCTGGGAATACTATGTCCGCAGCCGTAAAGCGGACAGCTACCGCAACATGCTCTACGACTCCCTCTATCACCCCCCGAAAATAGAGATCGTCAGCGGCCAGGGGACTGACGGCGCGCTCTATCTGCGCCATCGCAACGAAGGCAAGCCGCTGGTGCAGGAATACATCGCCAACACCATGCTCGGCATCGAATTCCTCTGGGGCGGCCCGGTCAAACTCGAAACCGAAGACGCCGAACTCGACAGCGATCAGGAAACGGACGAAGAGGGACGCCCGGTCAATATCAACTGGAGCAAGGTCCTCTACAACATGCACGACCGCAAACTGACCAAAGAAAGGCTTTAAGCTTATGCCCGACGGGATGAAACATACAGCCGTTAAACCCATCGACCGGGCCATGCAGCATTTTGCCCACGTCCAGACCAACTACCGTCATGCGGAGCCGATCCCGTTCAGCCAATACCTTGAACAGGTCACCGCTCATCCGACCACAGCGATCCGCAATATTTTCCAGGTCTTTCACGACATGATCAAATCCTTCGTTGAAAAAGGCGTGGACGAGTACGAAGGAGATCCGGAATCGATCAATTATGTCTATTACGACACCAGCAGGCTGTTCGTCAAAAATGCCGATAACCCGTTCTTTGCCGACCGCCTGTTCAGCAACCGGCTGGTCAAGCTGGTGGACAATTTCCGCAGCAGTGCCCAGCAGAACAAAATCTACATTTTCAAAGGCCCGCACGGCAGCGGGAAAAGTACCTTTTTGGACAACCTGCTGCGGGTCTTCGAACAATACGCCAACAGCCCGGCCGGCTGTTCCTACGAAACCGTCTGGCGTCTCGACCGGCGCTTATTGAATCAATTTGATGATGTCCAGATGGATCGCTTGCTCATGCGAGTGTCCGAGTTGATGGACGAACAGGAGCTGCGCAACAACAATCTGCAAAAGGCCCAGCGGATCATTCAACGGGGTGAATTGTTTGTCGAAGTCCCCTGCCCCAGTCACGACAGTCCGATCCTGATGATTCCGCGCGAATATCGCCGGGATTTCTTTGACGACCTGTTTAACAACGACGAAAGCAAGTGGAAACTATTCACCGAAAAACAATACGAATGGCTCTTCAAGGACAGCCCCTGCACCATCTGCTCATCCATCTACCAGGCCCTGCTCAACCGGCTGAAAAACCCCCAGCAGGTCCTGCAGATGCTCTTTGCCCGCCATTATCAGTTCAGTCGGCGGCTGGGTACCGGCATCAGCGTCTATAACCCCGGTGACCCCACCCTGAAAAGAAACGTCCTCAATAACGATATGCTGCAGGAACGGATCAATGCCCTGCTCAAGGACAGCGGCCTGGTCCACTACCTGTTTTCCAGTTATGCCAAGACCAACAACGGCATTTACGCCCTGATGGATGTCAAGGGGTACAATGTCGAACGCCTGCTGGAGTTGCACAACATCATCAGCGAAGGGGTGCACAAGGTCGAATATATCGAGGAAAAGGTCACCTCACTGTTTCTGGCCCTGATGAATCCGGAGGATGAGGACAGCATAAAAAACCTGCCGTCTCTGTCCGACCGGATCGAATATATCAAAATCCCCTATATCCTCGATCTGCGGACCGAGGTCGAGATTTACCGGAATACCTTCAACCGCCATATCGATGACAATTTCCTCCCCCGGGTGCTGCACAATTTTGCCCGGATCATTATTGCCACGCGCATGAAGAAGGATTCGCCGGCCATGCAGGAGTGGATCAAGAACCCGGCCAAATACAGCAGTTATTGCGACAACAACCTGCAGTTGCTGAAAATGGAGATTTATACCGGCAATATCCCCCCCTGGCTGGATGAGGATGATCGCAAAGCCCTGACCGCCAGACGACGCAAGAACATCATCGCCGAATCGGAATATGAAGGAGAGCAGGGTTTCTCCGGCCGGGATTCGATCAGGATCTTCAGTGAACTCTACTCGACCCATGCCCAGAAAAAGTCCCTGATCAGCATGACCACCCTGGCCCGCTTCTTCCGCCAGAACCCGGCCTGGATGCGCATGATTCCCGATGGTTTCCTGGATTCACTCATGCACATGTATAACTACACCATCACCCAGGAGATCAAGGAAGCCCTTTATTATTACAATGAGGAGCAGATCGACCGGGACCTGAAGAACTATATGTTTGCCGTCAACTTCGAAGAAGGAGCGGTGGTCGATTGTCTTTACACAGGGGAAAAAATCAGGGTCGGACCCGACTTTTACACCCCCATCGAAACACGCCTGTTTGCCGATGCGGAGAACCCGGAGAAAGCTTATGCATTCCGTATGGAGGTCCAGAAAGAATACACCAGCCGCACCCTGACCCAGGAATTGCGCCTTGAGAAAAAGTCCATTGAACAGACCCGGCTGTACGCATCCCTGCATGAGCGTTATGTTCATTTCCTGAAAGAGCGGGTCCTTGAGCCATTTCTCAAGAATGACAACTTCCGGCGGGCGATCAAGGATTTCGGCAGCGAAGAGTTCAAGACCTACGACACCCGGATCCGCACTGACGTCTCCTTTTTAATGCAGAACCTGGGGACAAAGTTCAACTATTCAAAATTGGGAGCAAAAGAAGTCTGCCTTTACCTGATCGATAACCAACCGGTCAAACCAGCACCGCCGGTCGATGCTGATGAGGACACCCGGACCGAGTACGCGCCCTGATCCTTCTGCCGTCAAGGGTGGGCGCCGGGTTACCGGGATTGATCTTGCCGCCAAAAATCTGTAGCATCAGTTCCAGCCGATTTCAGCAGCCAACGGAACAGATCAAGGACGGCAGGACGGATGAATGCAGAACATGAGCAGGATCAGAACAGCTATCACAGCGGACTGAGCAAGGTACGCTCGCGGCGACGGTGGCTATGGCTGGTCATCGGTGCCTACCTGCCGGCGATGATGTGGGCGCTGGATTCTCCTGATTATAAAACCCGGGCGATTGCGGTTTTTTTTACCTGGCTCATTGCGCTGATCATTGCGGTCGGCTTTGCCTGTTTGGTCCGCTGTCCGCGTTGCGGCGAATACTTCCATACCCATGGACCGACCTTTTTGCCGTTTCGCCGCTGCCTGCACTGTGCACTGCATGTCAACGCCGATAAAAGAGCTCCGGAAGCAGAACCTCCGCCGACCGATCCCGGGCGCGACCAATAGGTTCTCCAGCTGCAAAGGCCGCAGCCACTTGCTGAACAGCAGGCATTCTCCTTTTTTTTCAACAGCTTGATTACTCTTGCCCTGCTTTGACAAACCAAGTACTCTCACTAACGGGTTGAACAGCCCTCCGGGAACTTTTTCAACCAGCCAAGGACGGTGTGATCGCCCCCGGCTGACTGAATCAATCAGTTGGCCACGCTTGGTTTTGCTCGCTCTGCCCTGGAGCAGCGGGCTGTTTTCGCGTAGTTCGCGAGCAGCAAGGGTATGGCTGCCTTCTACAACAATCTATTTTTATTCAGTGAAATCGGGAGATGACCATGGCAACAACCGCTCAACCGACTCCCCGCGACCTGCATGCAGGGTTGCAGAAAATCCGCCGCCGCCGCTGGTTTTTATGGTTGCTGATCATCGCCTATCTTCCCGCCATGATGGTAGCGCTGAGGACACCGCAGTCCGGTCAAACGGTTGTCGTGGTGTTCTGTATCTGGCTGATCCTGCTGATTATCGCCGTCGCCCTCCTCGCCCTGGTCCGGTGCCCGCAATGCGGCGAATGTTTCCATATGAATGGCTTCCTGTTCCGCCCGGTGCGCAAATGCTTTCACTGCGGTCTTCATCTGCGGGCCGACAAAAAAAAGAACCGCTGACTGTCGCCGGGCGCTGGCAAATCCTGCCGGCGGCCTCTGTGCAGTCATGATCTGTTATAATTGATAACAAACCGTACAACCCAGGGAGGCTCACATGAAACGCAATTTTTGCCTGTTCATCGCCACCTGCCTGCTCATGATCTGTACCCCCGCCCTAGGGCAGGATATCCTGCAGCCGCTTTCCGGCATCGACCAGCGCGCCGCCAACCAAAACTTCCAGGCCGCCCTCGAATACAACACCACGGGAACTCCGTTGACCTGGCACAATCCGGATGCAGCGATCTCCGGCACCACGGTGCCGACCAGAACCTGGCAGGCGGATAACGGCCAGGCTTGTCGTGAATTCCAGCAATCAGTCATCATCGCCGGCCGGGAGCAACAGGCCTATGGAACCGCCTGCCGCCAACCCGACGGACAGTGGCGGATCGTCAACCCCAGGACCTTACAACCGCCCAGCCAGGTGGTTCGCCCGCTGCAGCCCGCTCCACCAGTCTACCGGTATTCACGTGTTCAGCCGGACTATTGGTATTATCCCGCCAGTCTGGTGATCGGTTTCGGCCTGGTCAGGTATTTCGATTATGATGATCATCGCCATTACCCCCATTACCGCGACAACCGGCATCATTGGCCACACCAGCGACACTTTGATCGCGGCTGGGATCATCGTCGTCACCGGCGCTGATTGACGAACCCGCCGATCCGGAGTTCC
Organism: Pelobacter seleniigenes DSM 18267; assembly: GCF_000711225.1. Taxonomy (NCBI): domain Bacteria; kingdom Pseudomonadati; phylum Thermodesulfobacteriota; class Desulfuromonadia; order Desulfuromonadales; family Desulfuromonadaceae; genus Pelobacter; species Pelobacter seleniigenes. The sequence goes on along the minus strand of NZ_JOMG01000002.1, from coordinate 2,605,158 downwards.
AAATTTCAGCAGCTCTGGACAGAGCCTTGTTCAGGAGGGACCTGCGAGGAGGAGAGGAAATCATCGATCATCCCGGCGGCAACCGCAACCAACCGCTCCAGGCCGGTGTGGACGGCCGGGGAAAGATCCATGGACATGCTGATGTTTTCCGCCTGAATCCCCAGCAGAACCAGCTCGGCTGGTCGGTCACCACAGAGCTCAGCTGCGGCCAGAATGTCCCTGAGGCCCATCTGATGCGGGGAAAGTTTACTGGCGAAGACGCTATCGATATCCGCCCCTTCCACACGGACCACAGCGCCGGGAGCGGCATCGACATCCACCGCATCGAGGATCAGCAGCTGATCGGCCCAGGCAATGGGACCCAGCAGATCAAGCCCCAAGGTCCCGCCATCGAGAATCCTGAAATTCGCTGCATCAGGATAGGTTTTCTGCAGGGCATAGACGGCATGCAGACCAGCGGCATCGTCGCTCATCAGCAGATTGCCCAACCCCAGGACCAGGAAATTTCTCATTGTTTACACCATCCCGCCCCAGGCACTGGTCAGCGCCGATCCGGTTTCCAGCCGGAGAAGATTGAGCTGACCTCGCCGGATTTGGATTTAAAATCGAACAGCACCACACTGTAGATGTGGTTGATGAAAAAGCCGGCGATCAGGAACATGACCATGAAATGAAACCAGCGCACCCACTGATTGCTGACCAGCCCGAATACCCAGCCGGTCACCGCGGCCAGAGCGCTGCCGGGGTCGGCCTGGCCCCAGAGGGCAAATCCGGACAACAGTTGCAGTGCAAACAGGAAAAACAAAAAAGTATAAGCCAGAAACGCCACCGGGTTATGGCCGAGGATATGCGGGGTGTCCTTGCCCAGGAAGGTATAAAAGCGGATAAAAGCCCAAAAAGTCTGCCGATCCTTGGGGTTGAACGGATTGGGAAAGGCCCGCCAGGTCGAAAAATAGGTCCCGGTAAACAGCCAATAAATCCGCGCCAGCAGGCTGATGGAAAAGATCACCCCGAACAGGTAATGCAGAAAGCGGACATCCCCCATCAGGTAAGGATGATGACTCGCATCCAGGAACGGATCATGGATATAGTAGCCGGTTGCGGACAGGATCAGGATGCAGAAAAAGTTCAGCCAGTGGATGATCCGCACCGGCCCTTCCCAGATATACAGGAAATTCCGCGCCGCGCACTGCTCGTACTGCGGCTGCGCCATTTCGCTGTTATGCACTTTGCTCTCAGCCATAACGCCTCACTATAAAATTTTGGCTTTGCCGCGCAGATCGCCCTTTTCGTCATACAGATGAACCGCGCAGGCCAGGCACGGATCGAAGGAATGCATGGTTCTGAGAATCTCCAGGGGCCGTTCCGGATCAGCGACAGGAGTCCCGATCAACGCTTCCTCGTACTGCCCCCGATTGCCGGCCGGGTCACGCGGCCCGGCGTTCCAGGTGGACGGCACCACGGCCTGGTAATTGCGAATGTTCTTGTTCTCGATGACAATCCAATGCCCCAGGGAACCCCGCGGCGCTTCATGGAATCCATAACCCCGGGCTGAAGCCGGCCAGGTCTCCGGATCCCACTTTTCACCGTTGTGAATCTGGTAATCCCCGGTCTTGATATTAGCGACCAGAAGGTCGAGCCAGTGCGACATCTTCTGGACGGTGATCAGGGTTTCCACAGCCCTGGCCGCGGTGCGTCCCAGGGTGGAGAAGAGGACTTCTGGACCGGCATTGAGCTGGCCGAGCACATAGTCGACGGTCGCGGTGATTTCTTTATGCTTTGAGGCATAACCGATGAGCATCCGCGAGAGCGGCCCGACCTCCATCGGCCGATCATCATAGCGGGGTGATTTCACCCAGGAATACTTGTTGGCGGTATCAAGAAACTCATAGGGTGGATTCGGCCCGGTATATTTCCAGTTGGTCTCCCCTTCCCAGGGATGCTTGCCGACCGCATCGCCGGCCCCATATTCGTACCAGGAGTGGGTGACATATTCGGTGATTTTCTGCTGATCGACGGGCAGGACCCGGCTGAGGTCGCCATCCAGAATGACCCCGGCTGGCAACCAGAATCCCTGCGGATAACCACGCTGATCATCCGGGAATTCGCCGTAGGACAGATAGTTGCGATGACCGCCGCCGATGGTTGTCCAATCCAGGTAAAACGGTGCTACCGCCAGGACATCCGGGATGTAAACCTGCTCGACAAATTCCCGGGCCATGGCGATATATTGGCTGATCTCGGCAATTCGGTCGGCATTGAGGGCGTTTTGGCTGTTGGGATCAACGGGAATCGCCATACCGCCGACCAGGAAGGTCTGTGGGTGGGGATTTTTCGAGCCCAGAATCGCATGAATCTTGATGATCTCCTTCTGCAGCTGCAACGCCTCCAGATAATGGGCCACGGCCATCAGGTTGGCTTCCGGCGGCAGCTTCATGGCCGGATGCCCCCAGTAGCCGTTGGTAAACGGACCCAGCCGGCCGGTCTTGACGAAAGCACCGATCTTTTTCTGGACGCCCGCGAAATAATCGGCTCCGCAATACTTCCAGCTGGAAATACTCTGCTGCAGTGAAGCCGTCCGTGTCGGATCGGCGTCCAGGGCCGAGACCACATCGACCCAGTCCAGGGCGTGCAGATGGTAGAAATGGATCACATGGTCCTGAACATTCTGAATGGCCATGATCAGGTTACGGATCAGTTCGGCATTGAACGGCACCTTGATATTCAAGGCGTTCTCCACCGCCCTGATCGACGCCAGCGAATGCACCGTGGTGCAGACGCCGCAGAAACGCTGGGTGAAATACCAGGCGTCGCGCGGGTCGCGATCCTGCAGGATCCGTTCAATCCCTCTGAACATGGTCGAACTGGACCAGGCATCGACGATCCGGCCGTTTTCGATCTGTGCTTCGATGCGCAGGTGGCCTTCAATGCGGGTGATCGGATCTACCACTATTTTCTGAGCCATTGCCGGTCCCTCCCTTTATTTGTCGCCGTCGGAGACATCCGCTTCGAGTTCCTGGTCGGTTTCCTGTTTGGCCGCTCTGATATGCTTCCAGTTGCGAGCCAGGGTGACCGCGCCATGGGTGCCAAACACCGCCGCCGAAACCCCGACGATGGCGGCACCGACCTTTAGGGCCGAGGCTTCGACCCCGAACCCCGGCACATTCGGTAACCGCGAATACATCGGCATCATGGTGTCGAAAAAGCCCGGCTCACTGCAGCCAGCACACCCGTGGCCGGCCATGACCGGCCAACTGGTCCCTTCATTCCACCTCAGCGTCGGACAGTTATGGAAGGTCTCCGGCCCCTTGCAGCCCATTTTATACAGGCACCAGCCTTGCCGATGGCCATAGTCGCCAAAACTTTCGACATACTGCCCGGCATCGAAATGAGCGCGCCGCTCGCAGTTATCGTGGATGCGCTTGCCATAGGCAAACAGCGGCCTTAAGTGCCGATCAAGAGCGGGTGGATGACCGAAGGTCAGCAGATGGACAATGGTCCCGGTCAGGTTATCGACATTCATGGGACAACCGGGCAGATTGATAATGGTCTTGCCGGGCAACAGGTCGCGAACCGAGCGGGCATCGGTGGGATTTGGATAGGCCGCCTGAATCCCGCCAAAGGACGAACAGGTGCCGACCGCAATAATGGCCGCGGCATTGCCGCCGACCTCATGCAGGATATTGACGGCTGACTGTCCGCCGATGGTGCAGAAAGCGCCATTCGCACCGACTGGAATAGCCCCTTCGACGACACAGAGATATTGCCCTTTATATTTCTCCAGGGTGGCTTTTTTACTGGCCTCGGCTTGCTGTCCGGCCGCGGCCATAATGGTTTCATGATAGTCCAGGGAGATATGTTTGAGAATCAGTTCGGCGACACCGGGGCGGTTCGCCCGTAGCAATGATTCCGAGTCGCCGGCACAGTCCTGGAACTCCAGCCAGATCACCGGGGGGCGGGTATCGCTCTCTAGCGCCGCAGCGATTCTGGCCGTCAGGGAGAGGGGCAGCGCCAGGGCAGCGCCAAGGGTTGAGCAGTATTTCAGAAAATCACGCCGCGAGATGCCGTGGCTGGTCAACAGGTCATTAAAGTCACCCATTTTTACACCTCCATCCGACATGGGACTATTGAAACGTGGCAGATAATTTAATTAGATCAAATATTCGTATTTAGTCAACCTACGTTTTATTAATCACCAGGGCCGGCCGGCTGCAGATCCAGCCTCATTCGATATGACCATCCAACTCGCTGTCAAGGCCAAGCGCTGTCCGGCGGATGAAACGACGCACCAGAAAACCAGCACATAGATATTTGGATAACAGCTACTTTTCTTACGCTACCGAGCCAACAGACCAGTCATATTGGGATAGAACGGTTATAGGAGAAAAGCGTCGACAAAAACCGGCTTGAGGGCTGCAAGCTTCGGCAACGATGTTAAAATAAAGGCATCGCAGCCACACCGTCCACAATACTATAAAACAATGTTATCAACTTTTCTTAAAGGAGGTTGTATGCCTCTGCCATCCCCCAACCATCGCCCCACCGGCCCGACCGGGTTGTTCCTGCTCTTGCTGACTGGTGGACTCGGCCTGCTGACGACGGGCTGCCAGAAAACCGAATACCCGCTCATTGAGCAAAAATGCGGAACCTGTCACAGTGCCGAGGTTGTTTATCAGCAACGCTTCAGCCAGCAACGCTGGCAGCAGGTCCTGCACGGCATGAAAGCCGTCGGGCTCAAAGTGACCCGTCAGGAAGAAGAGCGCATCCTGGAAATCCTGCTGCAACATTTTTCAAATCGGTAATAGATCTTCCAACACCTGCTGACCGGCGTTCGCTTAGCAATGGGACCCTGCGCTGCCGCAAATAAAACGCCCCTGCTGAAAAAGCGCAGGGGCGTTGATACTGCCAGCTGTTATGAGAACGAAAACAAGTGCCGGGGATCAGAGGATCTCCAGCAGTTCGAACTCGTAGGTCAGTTCTTCACCGGCCAGCGGATGATTGGGGTCAAGGGTCACCTCTTCGTCATTGACCTCAACGATGGTCACCATGAAGGCCTCGTCATCTTCGTTGGTCACTTCCAGTTCCATACCCACTTCAGGATCGATCTCTTCCGGCAGTTCGGTACGCTTGACGCTGAAAACGCATTCCGGATCATAATCACCAAAAGCATCATCAGGGGTAATGACCAGAGTTTTCTTTTCGCCGACCTGCATGCCGACCAGAGCTGTTTCGATGGGGATATAAAACTCTCCCGCGCCGATAGTCAATTCCATGGGGCCGTGCTCGTGGCAACAATCCTCGTCATGACATGCTTCGTGCTCAGGATCCGGATAGGTACTGTCGATAATGGTGCCGTCGGCTAACTTCCCGATAAAATGAATGGAGACTTTGTCTGCCTCTTTCGCCTTTGCCATTGGCTGAATCTTCCTTTTCAAAAATGAGAGAAAATCGCTTTGCCCCGCCACCGCCGTGCAGCACTGCGGGGCGAGTTGCACTGTGTTTCGGCGACACTAACAGAACTCCGCCGGCAAGAAAAGCAATGATTGCAGCCAGGCCACGGGCATCGAAAAAATAGGCCCCTTGTGTCATCGTTTCAAACATGATCCGCTATTGCGGCTCGGCATCGGCCATTATGAAGCTCCCAGTGATCCGTTATCTTGGCGTTGCTGGTCTATTCGGCGACAGAAACTTCTCGACAGCTTTCACAGCCCTATAGGAGAACCCCTTTCTCACCAAACCATCGCACAAATTAACGCCGCACTGCTCTCGGCTTGCCAATTATTACCATGCCGGTTATAATTTAGACAGTCTGACCAGATTTTTATATTGTTAGCTTACTCCGTTTGTGGATACACCAGAGGAAGACCTATGTCACATGACCATATCAGCCAATTGTTCATCGGCATCGAAGAAGCGAAACGGGGAAACACACTGCTGGGAATGCAACTATTAAACGGTTTGCAGGAGGATTCCCCTCATCATCGTTTTTACGAGGCAAAAGCCTGGTTCAGCTACTGCCTCGCCAAAGAAAAAAGGGACTTTCGGCAAGCGATTGCCTCCTGTCAGGACGCCTGGGAGAAAAAACCTGACAGCTCGGAGATCTGCCTCGCTCTCGGTAGAATTTATCTGCTGGCCGGCCACAGGTCTGCGGCCATTCGGGTTCTGCAACGCGGACTCGAAATCGACAACAATCGAGAGATCTACCGGCTCCTGAGCAGTATCGGGATTCGCAAGTCACCGGTGTTCGGCTTTCTCGACCGAAAAAACATGGTCAACATCTTCACCGGTCGCCTGTTCAGGAGAATCGGCCTGCGTTAGCCGGGCTCTGCTCCCTGCAAAAGACCCTCCTGTGGCTGCGCGGCCCGCTTCGGCAGGCGGATGGTAAAAGAACTGCCCTGACCAAGGGTACTGTCAACGATGATACTGCCATGATGTGTGGAAACGATATCATAGACGATACTCATCCCCAGTCCGGTCCCCTGGCCGACCTCCTTGGTTGTATAAAACGGTTCGAACAGCCTCCGCTTGGTCTCCTCGGTCATCCCGCAACCGGTATCGGCAATGGTGATATAGCTGTCAGCGTCATCCTGCCAGGTTGTTAAGCTGATTGTTCCTTTGTCACCCAGGGCTTGCCCGGCATTGATGAGCAGGTTTAGGAAGACCTGGCTGATCAACTGTGGATTACAATAAACCGCTTCCAGACGGCCGTAATGCCTGCGAATCTCGGCCTTATATTTCAATTCATTCCAGACGATACTGAGGGTGCTTTCCAAGCTTTCATTCAGGTCGCAAAGCCCCCAGCTGTCGCTGTCCACCCTGGAAAAGGTTTTCAAATTCCGGACAATCGTGGCAACTCGTGCCGTTCCCTCCAGGGATTCCTTAATCAACGAAGGCATATCTTCCAGAACCTGCCCGATGCGATTCTTGCCCAAAATTTCGGCATACCGAGTAGCAAGGGTGGTATCCTGTCCTTCTCCCAGCAGGGCCTCGGTCTGTTGCAACACGAGGCCAAGCTTCTCACCATATCTCTGCAAACTGGACAGATTGCTCTGCACAAACCCGATCGGGTTGTTGATCTCATGAGCAACTCCGGTGGCCAGCTGACCGATGGAGGCCATCTTTTCGCGCTGCAGCAGTTGCGCCTGGGTCGCCTTGAGGTTGCTGTGCAACTGTTCCAGTTTTTTCTGTGCGCAGACTCGGGCGGTCGTATCCTTGAGAGTCACGACCACCCCGGAGAACTTTTGACTGACGTCCAGCATCCGTTTGAAAAGGATATCGAAATAATATTCCTGCCCTGCGGAGCAAAAGATCTTTTCAAACTCAAATTCACTCTTATCGCTGCTGCAAAACCCGCCAATATCATCGGCCAGCCATTCGGGTACAGTGAGATTCTGCCGACCAAAATAATAGGCTTCACCCGGCCGCGTTCCCTGGCCGAAAAATCGTACAGCTGCAAGGTTCATGACATCGACACGGCCATCCCTGGTGACCAAGAAACAGGGCAGGCTGGAACTTTCAAACAGGGTCAGAAACTTGTTCTTTTCGTTGGCAAGGTTACGATTGGCTCTTTGCAGCTCGACATTGTTCTGGGTCATATCGACATTGGCCCAGCTTTCCACGAAACTGATCTCAACCCGGTCAAAAAAACGCTGCACAAAGAGGGTTTCCCAGTCGCAGGTTGTTGGATAGCGAGCCTGCAACAGATCGAGATAGGTCTGCCGATAGTACTTCATCAGACTGAGAAACATGGACAGGGTGATGCCGCGACTGCGATGCAGATCAGCTTCGTGACGCCCAAAGATCCCGCAAGGATCGCCGAACCAATCCTCGGTCGGGCCAAATTCGGGAGGATTGTCATAACTAGCCAAAGCCTGAATCAAAGCCTCTGACAACCCGGAGATGGAAGCACGCCATGCTTCCATCAGGGTTGAAGTATAAGCGGTATAGTTGTGCAGAGAGGCATAATGAAGAATGCGCTCCATCAACCATTCTTCATTGTCACGAATAAGCTCTGTGAGATGTTGTGATCGATGACTCGCCATACAAGTCTCCGGGGAGCAAGCTTTGTTTTTATTTATTAAGCCAAGCTTAGAATAAAATCATCCCTCATTTTTGTCAAGTGAGTGAAGCAAGTCCTCCCAATCCCGCAGCCCCTGAGTCCGCCAGTATGAGAAGCAACGCTTCTCGCCGGACGCATTCGCCGACGCTGCGGCCTTGCCTTTGAGATTTGACTGCCAGACCAAAACCTTATAAATCCCCCCCCGTCCCCCCTTTTCAAAGGGGGAGAGAGGTTGCCTGTTTGACCTTCCCGGCCTTCGGGAAGGAGAACAACCGGTGCTGAATTTCCCTTTTCTCACGCTAGGAAGGGACAGGTGGGAAGGCTTTCTTTGCTGCGATTGTAGCAATTTCAGAAATTCACGGTTTTGACTTTCTGAACGGCACAGCCAAATCGGCATTGTCCCGGCACCTACTTATCCCCGCGTGCCGCCTTCTCCTCAATCCCCGACATCCCGAACCGGCGCCGCAATTCGGCATAAATCCGCTCTGGTGGGATTTCATAATAACCGAGCAGCACCAAAACATGAAAAAACAGGTCGGCGGTTTCGTAGACGATGTCGTCAGCCTCGCCCCCCTTGCCTGCCACGGCAGTCTCGGTGGCCTCTTCGCCGATTTTGCTGAGAATCTTGTCAAGCCCCTTGTCGAACAGGGATTTGACGTAGGATTTTTCTCCGTCACCCAATTGTTTGCGTTCCAGAATAATCCGGTAGACCGCATCAAGAATATCTGTTGCGACCGCAGGTTGGTTGTCTTTATTGGTCATTCCGTTCTCCATCAGATTCGCGCCGCAACGCCGTGCTGCTGTAGATACTCTTTACATTCGGCGATGGTATATTCCTTGAAGTGAAAAATTGATGCAGCCAGCGCAGCATCGGCACCGCCTTCCACCAGGCCTTCACGAATATGCTCTAGGTTACCAACCCCGCCGGAGGCGATCACCGGGATACCGACCGCATCGCTGATCGCCCGGGTCAGCTCGATGTCATAGCCATCCTTGGTGCCGTCACAGTCCATGGAGGTCAGCAGGATCTCGCCACAACCGAAGGCTTCCATCTTTTTGGCCCATTCAATGGCGTCGATCCCGGTCGGGTTCCGTCCACCGTGGGTATAGACCTCCCAGGCCTGCGGCTCGGACCCGGGTACCCGGCGCGCGTCGATGGCGACCACGATACACTGGCTGCCAAAACGTTCGGCCGCTTCGCGAACAAATTCAGGATGGTGGACAGCCGCGGTATTGATGGAGACCTTATCGGCCCCGGCATTGAGCAGGTTGCGGATATCGCTGATTTCCCGAACCCCGCCGCCGACGGTCAGGGGCATGAAAACCCGCTCGGCGGTTTTGGCAACCACGTCGAGAATGATGCCGCGGTTGTCGCTGCTGGCGGTGATATCAAGAAAGGTCAGCTCGTCGGCACCCTGTTCGCAATAGGCCTCGGCCGCTTCGACAGGGTCGCCGGCATCGCGCAGACCGACAAAGTTAACCCCTTTAACCACCCGGCCGTCCTTGACGTCCAAGCAGGGAATGATTCGTTTGGTGAGCATCACAGCCCCCCTTTGGTCAGGGCGACCGCCTTACGCAGGTCGATGGCCCCGGAATAGATCGCTTTGCCGGTAATGACTCCGGTCACCCCAGACGCTTCGATCTCCATGAGATTACGGATGTCGTTGAGAGAAGAGACTCCGCCCGAGGCGATCACCGGAATACTGATGGCTTCAGCCAGAGCCTTGGTCGCTTTGATGTTCGGCCCCTGCATCATGCCGTCGCGAGCAATATCGGTATAGATGATCGCTTCGACGCCGAACCCCTCCATCTCCCGGGCCAACTCGGTAGCCTGTTTTTCGGTCACATCGGCCCAGCCACGCACCGCGACCAGCCCATCCTTGGCATCGATGCCGACCACGATCCGACCGGGAAATTTACGGCAGGCTTCCTCGACCAGGGCCGGGTTCTCTTTGGCCACGGTGCCGAGAATGACCCGATCGACCCCCAGGGCCAGATACGCCTCAATGGTGTCCAGGTCACGCACGCCGCCGCCCAGTTCGCAGGGGATATCGATGGCTGCGACAATCGCCTTGATCGCCTCGCGGTTTTTCGGCACCCCGGCGAAAGCGCCGTCCAGATCGACGATATGTAGAAATTCACCGCCCTGCTCCTGCCAGATCAGCGCCTGGGCGGCCGGGTCATCATGATAAACGGTATCTTTCTCCATCAGCCCCTGTTCCAGGCGGACGCAGCAGCCTTCCTTCAAATCGATTGCGGGCAGAATAATCACTTATAACTCTCCAAAATTACGGAAAATCCGCAGGCCGACGGCCTGGCTCTTTTCCGGGTGGAACTGGGTGGCCATGATATTGTTGCGCCACACCGAAGCGCAGAACTCGACATCCCCGTAGCGACAGCTGGCCGCCACATCGGCGGCATTCTCCGCGGCGCAGTAATAGGAATGGACAAAATAGACGAAGCTGCCGTCCTCAATCCCCTGGAACAGTGGTGAACCGGTGCCGAGCTGCAAATTGTTCCAGCCCATGTGCGGGACTTTCAGACGCTGCCCCCCTTCCACCATCCCGGCCGGGAAACGGACCACTTTGCCGGGAAAAAGTCCCAGCCCCTGGTGGAGGCCGAACTCTTCACTCTGTTCGAACAGCATCTGCATGCCGACACAGATGCCGAGCATCGGTTTTGCCGCCTCGATATGCTTCAGCAGCGGGTCCACAAATCCGCCGTTACGCAGGTTGGCAATGCAGTCACGAAACGCCCCCACTCCGGGCAGAACAACCTTATCGGCAGTTGCGATATCCTTCGGGTCCGCGCTGACCCGCACCGAGTAGCCGAGGCTTTCAAAAGCCTTGGCCACACTGCGCAGGTTCCCCATTTCATAATCGATAATATTGATCATTATTCCAGTTTTCCTTTGGTCGAGAGAACCCCGTCAATGCGGGGGTCGATACTGGTCGCCTCATCAAGAGCACGACCAAAGGCTTTGAAGATCCCTTCAATGATGTGGTGCAGATTATCGCCGTAAGCCAGGTTGACGTGAATATTCGCCCCGGCGTGGTTGCAGAAAGCGACGAAGAATTCCTCCACCAGCTCGACATCAAACTCCCCGACCTTGGCTTTGGGCAACTCCACATTGAAGACCAGGAACGGCCGGCCGGAGAAATCGATGACCACCGAGGCCAGGGCTTCATGCATGGGCATCACGGAACGACCGAAACGGCGCACCCCGGCCTTGTCGCCAAGGGCCTTTTTGAAGGCTTCGCCAAGGACGATACCCAGATCTTCCACGGTATGGTGCGCATCGATCTCGATATCACCCGTGGCCTGCACCTGCAGGTCAAAGAAGCCGTGGCGGGCCACTGCCGAAAGCATATGATTGAAGAACGGCACCGGACTTTCGATCTGCTGTTGGCCTGAACCGTCCAGGTTCAGTTCGATGCGGATGTCGGTTTCCTTGGTTTCACGCGCGATTGCAGCGATACGTGCCATGGTCATCTCCCCTTGGGGCATTGGTGTTGGTTCCAGCCGAGCGCGAGGAGCGCCCGGGGTTATTTTTTCAGGCGGATGGCAACCGACTTGGCGTGGGCTTCCAGCCCTTCCAGTTCGGCAATATGCACAATATCCTCTCCCAGCCGCTGCAGGCCCGCTTCCGAAAAGGAGAGCAAACTGGATTTCTTGACGAAATCATCCAGCGACAAGGGGGAGAAGAACCGCGCCGTCCCACCGGTCGGCAGGGTATGGTTCGGTCCGGCCAGGTAATCGCCGGCGGCTTCCGGGGTATGATGGCCCATGAAAATGGCCCCGGCGTGTTTGATCCCGGACAGAATCGCAAAGGGGTTGTCCACCGCCAGCTCGAGGTGTTCCGGAGCGATGCGGTTGGAGAACTCGATGGCTTCCGCAAGGGTTTTGGCAACAATCACGGCGCTGAAATCATCGATGGATTTGCGCGCAATTGCTTTCCGGCTCAGCTGAGCCAGCTGTCTTTCAACTTCTTCCTGGACGGCCCGGGCCATCTTTTCACTACTGGTCACCAGCACTGCCGAAGCCAGTTCGTCGTGTTCCGCCTGGGAGAGCAGGTCGGCCGCAATATGCGCCGCATTGCCGCTGCCGTCGTTGATGATGAGGATTTCACTCGGCCCGGCGATCATGTCGATATCGACCCGGCCAAAAACCAGCTGTTTAGCGGTTGCCACGTAGATGTTGCCCGGCCCGGTGATCTTGTCGACCCGCGGAATGGTCTCGGTGCCGTAAGCCAGGGCCGCCACGGCCTGAGCACCGCCGACTTTGAAGATCCGGTCGACCCCGGCAATTTTGGCGGCGGCCAGAACATGGGGATTGACCTCGCCGCCCGGCATCGGCACCACCATGATCACCTCGCCAACCCCGGCCACCTTGGCCGGCACCGCGTTCATCAGGACGGATGAAGGATAAGCGGCCTTACCGCCCGGAACATAAATCCCGACCCGGTCCAGCGGACGCACCATCTGCCCGAGGAGGATATCGCTTTCATCCGTTGACAGCCAGGTCTCCTGCTTCTGCTTGGCGTGATAGCGGGCGATCCGGTCGGCTGCCAGCTGCAGCGCCTGCAGCGATCTTTCATCGACCGCGGCACAGGCCGCAGCGATCTCCGCCGCGCTGACTTCAAGGGTCGCTGCGGTCAGCTCCAGGCGGTCGAAACGGGCGGTCAGTTCACACAGCGCCGCGTCGCCGCGCTGCCGCACCTCGTCGATTATCGTTTTGACCGTCTCCAGCACCCCGGCGGGAACCGCTTCGGCGCGTTGTTCAATACGCCGGAACTGGTCGGCAAAATCAGCATCGTCAAATTTCAATATCCGTATCATAGTTGATCCGTTTTCATCTCAAAAGAACTCATCACTGCCGTCATAGCGCTCAGAGGGAGATCTTCACCTCGTCACCGATGACCTCTTCCAGGCCTTCGATAATCTGGCTGATGCGCTGATACTTGGTCTTCAGGCTGGCCCGATTGACAATCAGTCGGCTGGTCACTTCGGCGATGGTTTCGACCTCGACCAGGTTGTTCGCTTTGAGCGTACCGCCGGTGGAGACCAGGTCGACAATCCGCTCGGACAGACCGACCAGGGGCGCCAGCTCAATGGAACCATAGAGCTTGATCAGTTCGACCTGCACCCCTTTGCCGGCAAAATAGCGCTCGGTAATATTCGGATACTTGGTTGCCACCCGAATGTTCGACCAATTCAGCGGGTTATCCGAGTCCTGCAGGGCTTTCGGTTCGGCGACCACCAGGCGGCAGTAGCCGAACTTGAGATCCAGGGGCTCGTAAAGATTCTTCCCCTGCTCCAGCAGGGTATCCTTGCCGACCACCCCGAGATCGGCGCAGCCATATTCGACATAGGTCGGAACATCCGTCGCCCGCACCGCCATGAAACGGAACTTCTGCTCAGGATTTTCAAAAACCAGCTTACGGCTCTCCCCTTCCATTTCCGGGCAGGTAATGCCGATACGGCTGAACAATTCCATGGAATCCTGCATAATCCGCCCTTTCGGCAGGGCGAAGGTGATCCAGTCACTCATTCGTATCACTCCTGTTCGCGCCAGATGCGAGCTCCCAGCGCCGCCAGTTTCTGTTCAATCTTCTCATAACCGCGATCCAGGTGGTAGATGCGCGAAACCTCGGTGGTGTTATGCGCCGCCAACCCGGCCAGGATCAACGAAGCGCTGGCCCTCAGGTCGGTGGCCATGACCGGCGCTCCGGTCATCTGCGCTGTGCCCCGGATGATGGCGCTGTGCCCATCGATCTGGATATCGGCACCCATCCGCTGCAGCTCACAGACATGCATGAAGCGGTTCTCAAAAACCGTCTCGGAAATTCGGCTGGTCCCTTCCGCAAAAGACATCAGCGCCATGAACTGCGCCTGCATGTCGGTCGGGAACCCCGGAAAGACGCTGGTCCTGATATCGACGGCCAGCGGTCGCCGCGGTCCCTGCACCCGCAGGCCATCGGCTTCTTCTTCCACACTGACACCAGCTTCCTTCAGTTTACTGATCAATGCCTCCAGATCTTCGCGCAGGGCTTCCCTGACCAGGACATTGCCACCGGTGATCGCGGCCGCGATCATAAAGGTCCCGGCTTCGATGCGATCAGGAATCACCCGGCACTGCAGCGGCATGAGCTTGTCGACCCCCTGAATCTGGATGATAGCGGTCCCGGCCCCTTCAATCTGTGCGCCCATGCTATTGAGGGCCTCGGCCAACTGCACAATCTCCGGCTCGCGGGCCGCATTTTCGAGGACGGTCTCCCCTTTCGCCAGAGCAGCCGCCATCAGCAGGTTTTCCGTCCCTCCGACCGTGGGCATATCAAACGATATCTTCGCCCCCTTAAGGCGATCGGCGGTCGCTTCGACGTAACCGTGGTCAAGCTTGATTTTGGCGCCGAGTTGTTCGAGCCCTTTCAGATGCAGATTGATCGGCCGGGCGCCGATGGCACAGCCGCCGGGGAGGCTGACCCGGGCATGGCCGCAGCGGGCCAACAACGGCCCCAGCACCAGCACCGAGGCGCGCATGGTCTTCACCAGTTCGTAAGGCGCTTCAACACTTTCAATCCGGGAAGCGTCGATCCGATAGCAATGATCAGCTGCCTTCACCTCGGCACCGAGGATTTTCAGCAGCTTTTCGGCCGTGGTAATATCGCGCAATGCGGGAATATTGCACAATTCGCTGGTTCCGTCCGCCAGCAGCGTCGCAAACAACAGAGGCAAGGCGGAATTCTTGGCACCGCCGACCTGGACCTCGCCATTGAGCGCAACGCCCCCTTTGATAACTATTTTTTCCACAGGATATTCCTACTTTCTATTTCAGCTGACCGCCGACAACCCGCGGCAGACCGGAATAATCTTTACGAACAAAAGTGTCGCTCAAGCCGGCTTCAATAAACAAGCGACATACGGCTTCAGTCTGGGTCGCTCCGGTTTCGACCACCAGCCACCCGCCCGGCTGCAGCCGGGTTGAGGCTTGTCGGGCCAACTCCTGGTAACAATACAGGCCGTCATTTTCGGCCAGCAACGCTATTTCCGGCTCATGACAGCGCACTTCGGGCATCAGCTCGACCCACTCTTGCCTGGCGATATAGGGCGGATTGGACACAATCAGATCGTAGCGCTGCTCCGGCAGCCGAGCCAGATCGCCAGGAACCAGCTCAACCCGATCGGCCAGCTGATTAAGAATGGCATTGTCCCTGGCCACGGCCAGCGCGTCCGCCGAGATATCGATGCCGGTCAGAGTCCAGCCGGGCAGTTCTCCGGCCAGACTGATCACAATCGCTCCGCTGCCGGTGCCGACATCCAGCAGGGACCCCGCGGGAGAGGCCAGACGTAGCGCCTCTTCGACGAGGATTTCCGTATCCTGACGCGGGATCAGCACCGCCGGACTGACGTTGAAACGGCGTGACCAGAATTCAGTATAGCCGAGCAGATACTGGAGCGGCTCGCGCTGGCCGCGTTTTTTAACCAACGGCCGGATTTGATCCAGCTCCCCGGCGCTCAACGGCCGATCATAATTCATATACAGGCCGACCCGGTCGAGTTGGAGCGTGTGCGCCAGCAGCAGTTCGGCCTCGAGCCGCGGTGAGGCGATCCCCTTCTCTTCAAAGAAACCGGTCATCCAGCGCAACATTTTGAGCAGCGTCCAGGATTCAGCCAAGGATCAGGACTCCTGCCGGCTCATCTGAGCCGCCTGTTGGTCTGCAATCAACGCATCGAGCACTTCGTCGATATCCCCCTGCATGATCGCGTCCAGCCGGTACAGGGTCAGGCCGATGCGGTGATCGGTACAACGCCCCTGAGGAAAGTTGTAGGTGCGGATCCGTTCGCTGCGATCGCCGCTGCCAACCTGATTCTTACGATCGGCGGCCATTTCGGCCTGCTGTGCGGCCAGCATCTGGTCATAGATCCTGGATTTCAGCACCTTGAGAGCCTTGGCCTTATTTTTATGCTGGGATTTTTCGTCCTGGCAGGCCACCACCACCCCGGTCGGGATATGGGTCAGCCGGACTGCGGATTCGGTTTTGTTGACATGCTGCCCCCCGGAACCCGAGGCGCGATAAAGATCGATCCGCAAATCCGCCGGGTTGATATCGATGTCGACATCTTCGGCTTCCGGCAACACCGCAACGGTGCAGGCCGAGGTATGAATGCGCCCCTGGGTTTCGGTATCCGGAACCCGCTGCACGCGGTGCGTACCACTTTCGAATTTCAACCTGGAATAGACCCGTTCACCGCTGATCAGGGCGATGATCTCCTTGAACCCGCCGCCGTCGGTTTCGGAGACACTCATGATCTCGACTTTCCAGCGATTGCGGTCGGCATAGCGGGAGTACATGCGGAACAGGTCGGCGGCAAACAGAGCCGCTTCATCACCGCCGGTGCCGGCACGGATTTCCAGAATGATATTCTTGTCGTCGTTGGGGTCTTTGGGCAGCAGCAGGATCCGCAACTGCTCTTCGAGCTGGGTCCGCTGCGCTTCCAGTTCCGGCAGTTCCGCCCGGGCCAGTTCTTTCATGTCCGGATCGCTGTCCTGGAGCAGTTCACGATTCCCCTCGATGTCGTTACAGACCTGTTTGTAGCTGCTGTAGACCGCTACGACTTCAGACAGGTCAGAGTGTTCCTTGGTCAGTTCACGATAGCGTTTCTGGTCCCCCATAACCGCGGGGTCGGACAGCAGTCCTTCAACTTCACGAAAACGATCGACCACATCTTCGAGATTTGCGAACATAATTTTCTTTCGATCCAGATGGTTGCGGCCGAGGGCTGCCCCGGCCTCCTGAACGAAAAAAGGCGGCCTCAACGGGCCGCCTTTTTTCAATATCTACCCGATTACTTCTGGGCGTACTTTTTGCGGAAGCGCTCGATCCGGCCGGCGGTATCGATCAGTTTCTGCTTACCGGTATAAAAAGGGTGGCACGCGGAACAAATCTCCGTGTGAATTTCGCCGGCGATGGTGGAGCGGGTTTCAAAGCTGTTACCGCAATCACAACGCACGGTCGTTACTTCATACTTGGGATGGATGCCTTCTTTCATGATTCTTCTCCTTGGCGACCTGGCGTAAGTACAGGCCTGATTTTTAATATCGGACAAACCGATTAGATAGCACTTTTCACAGCCAGGGGCAAGCCCTATCTGTGGTTTCTTGAGCCGGCCTACTGATTCATGGAATCCAGGAACTGCTGATTGGTTTCGGTCTCGGTCAGTTTTTCCAGCAGGAACTCCATGCTGTCGACGGTGTTCATCGACGACAGGACCTTGCGCAACAGCCAGGTTCTCTGCAACTGGGTCGCATCGACCAGCAGATCTTCCTTCCGGGTCCCGGAGCGGTTGATATCCATGGCCGGGAAAGCCCGTTTGTCAGCCAACCGGCGGTCCAGATGCAGCTCCATGTTACCGGTCCCCTTGAATTCTTCGAAGATAACCTCATCCATCTTGCTGCCGGTATCGATCAGGGCGGTGGCAATGATGGTCAGGCTGCCGCCCTCCTCGATATTCCGGGCCGCACCGAAAAAGCGCTTCGGCTTATGCAGCGCGTGAGCATCGACACCACCGGAGAGGATCTTGCCGCTGGACGGGATAATGGTATTGTAGGCACGGGCCAACCGGGTGATCGAATCGAGGAGAATGACCACGTCACGCTTATGCTCCACCAACCGGCGGGCTTTCTCGATGACCATCTCGGCGACTTGGACGTGGCGGTTGGCCGGCTCGTCAAAGGTTGACGAAATAACCTCACCGTTGACGTTGCGCTGCATATCGGTCACTTCCTCGGGGCGTTCATCAATGAGCAGAACAATCAGATACACCTCGGGGTGATTTTGCGAAATGGAATTGGCGATATTCTGCAGCAGCACCGTTTTACCGGTTCGCGGCGGAGCCACGATCAATCCGCGCTGCCCTTTGCCGATGGGAGCGACCAGGTCCATGACCCGGGTTGAATAGTTGTCAGGAGAGGTTTCCAGAACCAGTTGCTCTTCAGGGTAGAGCGGGGTCAGGTTGTCGAAGAAGGTCTTTTCCCGCATCTTCGCAGGGTCCTCAAAGTTGACCTCGGAAACCTTTAACAGGGCAAAATAGCGCTCCCCCTCTTTGGGCGGACGAATCTGTCCGGCGACCGTATCACCGGTGCGCAGGGCGAAACGGCGAATCTGCGAAGGCGAAATGTAAATATCGTCCGGCCCCGGCAGATAGTTGGCATCCGGAGCACGTAAAAAACCGAACCCGTCCGGCAGGATTTCGAGAACCCCCTCTCCGAAAATAGCCTTCTTTTTGGCTGCTGTTGCTTTTAGGATGTTAAAAATCAGGTCCTGCCGGCGCATTCCGCCGATTTCTTCCAGCCCCAGGTCTTTTCCTAAAGCAATCAGTTCAGAGATTTTTGTCTGCTTCAATTCTTTCAGATTCATAAAGGTTCTCCAGCCCTGTACTCAGGGGTTACACAGGAATATCGACGGATGTCCGCACAATACATATGAATGAGTGGATTTTCGACATTGAGTTACGTAGTTGACAAGTCTTATAAATAAATTGAATTGATATAAATAATTCTAAATGTAAAGAATATAGATTCCGGGCCAGATCAGCTCTTTTATTTTATTCTTTGAATGGTTCAATCGGAATTTTTTACCTGAAGGGTTTTATATTCAATCCAACCTGCAACGGCAGGGAATAGAGCGGGCAGGCGCTTTTATTTTCATTGCTTTAAAAGAGCTTGTACCCGCTTTATCCCGCCATGTCAACCTTGAAGCGTAAAAAAAACCCTCTTTTTATATATTTTTCAAAACAACTGTTTATTTTTTAATCATCTCAGGGAATCAAGCAAGCCCGGGCTGATCCCGGAAGCTATTTCGGAGAACAAGTCCTCGTACATTTCCGGCAACACCTTGGTCCCCTTGTGCTCAGGATCTTCATCAAGAGCCCGCTCTATGCCGGAGATACTGATATTTTTCACTTTCACCACATCAGTCCGATTATAATAAGCCTCGTCAAAATCCGCATACTGCAGGAGCAGGGCCTGGAAGCTGTCCTCGCCCGCCAATTGCCAGAGCACCTGGCCATTGCGATCGACCACCGCAGCGGTGGCCAGCAGATCACTGAAGTCGGTATTCAGGGTCTCAAGCTTGGTACGCGACCGCCGGGTTTCCTTGACCTGTTCTCCAGAGAAGACCACCACCAACAGAGCATCGACGACATTGCGCTTGGTCAGCTCAGAGACAGTGGCCAGATCAAAGGAATAGCCGAGGGGATAACCGTTCTTATCATGAGCCGCCGGGCCGAGCAGAGACAATGCTGTCAGCTGTGGGTCAACCTGCAAGGTGCGGACATCAAAGTAGCCTTTTTTCTTGCGCAGCTCATCCGCCAGGGCCTGATGCTTGTCTACCGCAGAACGGCTGAGGATATCGAAAAGGGCATCGCTGTAAGGATAGTTCATGGTGGTATTGCGGTCCACCAGCAGTGGCAGTACCCCCAGCACCTGAACCCTGCTCTGGTATTCCTGTTTCGGCACATGGAACGTGCCGCTACCGCAACCCGCCAGCAAAACAGTCAACACTAAGCTGAAAATCATCTTTTTCATTTGCAACATCTCCCTTGCATCGACAAATAGAAATATTCACTCTCATTCGGCATGAAACACCGCCTGCCGACAACGGCACCCGCCGCGCCATGAACGGCAGGAAGGCTCTTGTCAAAGGTAGCAGAAGACACCTTCCCGGAAAAGAGACCCGTCAAGAAAAAACCACTCGGCGGCTCACCGTTGGAATCCGCGCCGGTGAAAAATGTTTTCGCCCCCAGCTTAAGAGATCCTGCGCAGTCCCGGCTTGCAACTCAACCGGTGGTTGCTGACCGAGAAAATCAAGAGCCTGCCATAGCATGGTCGCGCCGTTTGCAGCATTGACCAGCCCGGCCCGGCCATGGCGCTTGCTCAGCTTTTCGCCATCCTCCCCCAGCGCCAGGGGCAAATGATAATAATCCGGCAGAGCTGCCCGCAGACAGCGATACAGGTAAATCTGGCGGGGCGTTGAAGAGAGCAGATCGGCCCCGCGCACCACCTGGGTGACCCCGGAGTCGATATCATCCACAACCACGGCCAGCTGGTAGGCAAATTGACCGTCAGCCCGGTAGAGGACAAAATCTCCGACCTGCCTCTCCAGATTCTGCCCCTGCCAGCCATAGACCCCGTCGCAATACTTCACGGTCTGATCCGGGACCCGCAGCCTGACCGCCTTCTCAGCACGACTCCCCTTGGCCCCATGGCGGCAGGTTCCGGGATAAACCGGCCCATCCTCGCCAACATGAGGCGCGCTGGCCAGGACCTCCCGCCGCGAGCAGGTGCAATCGTAGAGCAGCCCGGCGCCCTGCAATTCATTGAGCACGTCCCGATAACGCTCCAGTCGGGTACTCTGCTGAACAACCGCCCCATCCCATTCAAAACCGAGGGTTTCCAGCAGTTCCAACAACGCGGCCGCAGAGCCGGGAACCACCCGGGGCGGATCGAGATCCTCTATTCTGACCAGCCATTCGCCGCCGCAGGATCGGGCCGCAAGATAACTTCCCAGCGCCGCGACCAGCGAGCCGAAATGCAACGGTCCGGTCGGACTGGGTGCAAACCGACCTACAATCTTGTGATTTTCCTGAATATCATCCATCTGTGCGGCAACCATCCTTTCGACCCGGGAATCATGCTGTGGCCCAACGCCGCTGTCAATACCCAGCTGTGAATACGCCAAGCGGCGCACCGTAACTGGTCAGCCACGGCTTGCTCCGCGGCCAAAACAGTTCAGTAGCATGCGGGTTTAAGAGATGATTGACAAAGAATTATCTTCAGTGTATTCATAACTGAAAAAGTTACCTTTGGGAGGCTCGACTAGTGGTTATTACACGTGCAACTGAATATGCTGTCAGAACTGTCATCTATCTGGCGCAACAGCCGAAAGATGAAATTGTCCTTAAAAAGGATATCTGCCGCACCCAGGACGTCACCCCGGCGTTTCTAACCAAAATCCTCCAGCCACTGATCAAAGCCGGGATTGTCAGTTCTCAACGTGGCGTTGGCGGAGGTTTCCTCCTGGCCAGGGGGCCGGAAGAGATCACCATGTTGGATGTCCTTCAGGCAGAAGAAGGACAGCTGAAACTCAATCACTGCCTGCTTGATTCCGAAAGCTGTGCACGCGACATTTTTTGTTCGGCCCATGACGTCTGGACCGAAGCGCAGACCGAAATGGCCAAAGTGCTGAAACGCTATACCGTTGCCGACCTGGTCAGGCAACAGCAGGTCAAGCTGGAGAAAGCCAGACAGCAGGCCGGCTGACGCCAGGCCACCACAGACCGATCAATTCTGACGAGGCGCCGCCACCAAAGCGGTTGCCTCGTTTTTTTGAAGCACCGAAATAAGATAAAAAAACCCTGGCGTCCAGGAGGGAAAAGGACGTCCAGGGCAAGACAGAAGGCTGCCACGGCCTTCCGTAAAGTGACTTTTTTCTTTATTTTACTACGTCATTTCAATGCGTCAAATCACAGCAGAAATTAGTTTTCACTTAAGATTTTCCTCGGGATACGCATTGATCTGATGAATGCTTAAATCAGCGCCGGCAAATTCCTTCTCCTCATCCAACCGGAAGCCGCTGACCCGATGAATAATCCGGTACACCACAAAGCCCGTCACCAATGCGTAAACGACGGCCAGCAGGCTGCCGGCCAACTGGGCCAGGAAGGACACCCCACCCAGGCCACCCAGGGCCTGCGATCCGAAGATACCGGCGGCGGTCCCGCCCCAGCTGCCGACCACTCCGTGCAGCGGCCAAACCCCCAGAACATCATCGATGCGGAGTTTTTCCTGTTCATACTTGAAACCGAACACGAAGATCAGGGATCCGATACCGCCAACCAGGAAGGCTCCGATCGGGTGTATCAGGTCGGAGCCGGCACAGATGGCGATCAAGCCGGCCAAAGCACCGTTATGCACAAAGCCCGGATCGTTCCGACCCGCGATCAGGGCAAACAAGACCCCGCCGACCATGGCCATCAGCGAATTGACCGCCACCAGCCCGGAAACTCCTTCCAGGGACTGGGCACTCATCACATTAAAGCCAAACCAGCCGACCGCAAGAATCCAACTCCCCAGGGCCAGAAAGGGGATATTACTGATCGGGATGGCCTGGCTGCGCCCGCGCACATAGCGCCCCAGGCGCGGTCCGAGCACGACAATAGCCGGCAGCGCCAACCAGCCGCCGATGGAATGGACCACGACACTACCGGCGAAATCATGAAAAGGGGCGCCCAGCGTCGCCTTGAAAAAGCCCTGCAGCCCGGCACTGTTCTGTCCCCAGATCAGCGATTCAAAAAGCGGGTAGGAAATTCCGGCGAAAATTGCCCCGGCACAGACCTGGGGCCAAAATTTGGCACGTTCGGCGATACCGCCGGAGATAATGGCGGGAATACAAGCGGCAAAACAGAGCAGGAAAAAAAACCGCACCAACTCATAGCCCTGATTCTGGCCAAGCAGGCCGCTTGCCGAAGTGAAGAAATTGATTCCGTAGGAAATGGGGTAACCGATCAGAAAATAAACGACCGTGGAAACAGACCAATCAGAAAGGATTTTGACAAATGCGTTCACCTGGTTTTTTTCGCGGACAGAACCGACTTCAAGAAACGCGAAACCCGCGTGCATGGCAAAAACCATGACCGCACCAAGCAAAAGGAACAATACGTCCCCACTGTGTCGTAACGCCAGAAGCGACACTTCCATAACCAGACCTCCTCGTCTCATGTAAACGCCCGACGTCATCGTCGAGCCCGATCAATTCTGAAACCGCTGTCCACATTCAATTGTCATGCCGCTTTATAACCGACTGCTTTTTTAGAAGTTCGCCCCTGGAAGCCGCCCACATTGCCTACTTTTTAATCACTACTGGCTATTTTTTGAGCAAATACCTGCAATTGTTCGGACCGAGAAAATGGCCCTCCCGCATGCGGACGATTGACAAATCTACCCCGGAAAGCTAGAGTCACACTCCACGAGCATCAAATTCAGACGTCTTTATCAAGAGTGGTGGAGGGAAAGGCCCTTTGAAGCCACGGCAACCGGGGTTCTCTGTGAGCAACCAGACTGTCCGGTGCCAATTCCTGCCCTGCTGGAACACCAGCCTGGGACAGATGGGGACGGAGCCTGCGAGACGATTATTTCCACAGTATCCCGCAAAGGCCCCTCCCGACTTCCGGGAGGGGCCTTTGTTATTTGCTCAGCAGACCGACTGAACTGAGTCTGCAAAGGCCAGGAAGAGGCGAGCAAAATCAAGGCTGGGGATACAGACCTGTTGGATTGGAGAAATCGCCCCACCCCTGTTTGCAGAAGCCCGCAGCAGGATTTTTCAATAACGGTTAGCGGCGACTGCCTTGTAAAAGGATGAAGATTGGAAAACAGTGTTGGACTGGTAAAAACCGAATACGCAGAGTTTGACACTGAGCTGCAGCTGGAAAGCGGCCGTCTGCTCGGCCCCTTGACCCTGGCCTACGAGACCTACGGGGTTCTGAACCCGGATAAATCGAATGTTATCCTGGCGACCCACGCCTGGACCGGTGACGCCCATGCGGCTGGCTTCCACACTCAGGACGAACGCA
Organism: Pelobacter seleniigenes DSM 18267; assembly: GCF_000711225.1. Classification (NCBI taxonomy): domain Bacteria; kingdom Pseudomonadati; phylum Thermodesulfobacteriota; class Desulfuromonadia; order Desulfuromonadales; family Desulfuromonadaceae; genus Pelobacter; species Pelobacter seleniigenes. Next base: position 2,581,470 of record NZ_JOMG01000002.1, on the reverse strand, counting down.
AGCCCGGCTGGTGGGACAACATGATCGGCCCCGGCAAAGTCCTCGACACCAACCGCTTCTTTGTCATCTGCAGTAACACCATCGGCTCCTGCAAGGGATCGACCGGGCCGACCAGCACCAATCCGCGCACCGGGCGTCCCTATCGCCTCAGTTTTCCGGTGATCATGGTTCGTGACATGGTCAGGGCGCAGAAACTGCTGCTTGATCGGCTGGGCATCACCTCGCTGCTGGCCGTGGTCGGGGGTTCCATGGGCGCCATGCAAGCGCTGGAATGGGGAATCAATTTCCCCGAGATGGTCCGTGCCATCGTGCCCATTGCCGGGACCGGCCGGACCTCGCCCATGGCCATTGCCTTGAATGCCCTTGCCCGCCAGGCAATTTATAACGATCCGCTCTGGAAAAAGGGGAACTATCAACCCGAACACCCCCCTGCGGACGGCCTGTCCCTGGCCAGGGCAGTCGGCCACATCTCCTTTTTGTCCGACGCTTCCATGCTGCTGAAATTCGGCCGGCGCTTTTCCGTTCGCGACGGAATGTTCGATTTTTTCGGGAAATTCGAGATTGAACGCTATCTGGACTACAACGGCGGGAATTTCATCGATCGGTTTGACACCAACGCTTTTCTCTATCTGGCCAAAGCCCTTGATTTATACGATGTGTCCTGGAATTTCGACTCCCTGACCGAAGCCCTGGGCCGGCTGAGCTGCCCCTCCCTCTGGTTCGCGTTCACCTCGGACTGGCTTTATCCCCCCCGCCAGACCGAAGAACTGGTCCATGAACTCGAACGACTCAACAAGCCGGTCGAATACCACCTGATCGAGTCAGACTATGGTCACGATTCGTTTCTGGTGGAACCGGAGAAGTTCATCCCCTATCTCAAAAAATTTCTCGATAAACTGGCCCCGGCCTGATGCTGTTGGACGAGTAAAAAGAAGGGCCGATTCAGTCGTCACCGAACAGATCCAGCTGGGCAAAGCGGAACTCTTCCGATTTAAAGGGGCGCGGCTGGAAGCGGGGACAATCAAGCATCACGATGCTGAGGGGCTGTTTGCAGTGCCGGATACAACGCCGGCAAAGTTTACAGATGCCCTGCGATTTATTTTCCATTTTTCGATTTCCTCTGCGAAAGCCTGCAGCCGGCATATGAAGCGTGAACCACAATCAGCTATTGTCTGCCATAGTGGCAAAATGCTAGATTACTCGAAGAATTACCAGCCTTTTCTGGAATGGACACACGTAAAATAGAATTCGATGGCCAAGTCACAATTTCGGCCGACCAAGCCTGACAGGGGAGTGGAGGTGTCGACCCGCAGGGGTGGTCGGGGTCCCGAGAAACCAACGTAACGCAGTTGTGAAAATCTATTGCGACGCCATCTTCATTGACCAGCGGCCCGCTTATGCAGTCTCAAAAATTAAAAATCACCGTTCTGGGGACAGGGACCAGTACCGGAGTCCCGGTCATCGGCTGCAATTGCGCGGTCTGCTCGTCCAGCCACCCGTACAATCAGCGAACCCGCTGCAGTATTCTCCTCAGCTATGGAAAATACAACATCCTGATCGATACCTCAACCGATCTTCGCCAGCAGGCCCTGCGCGAAGGCATGCGTCATGTCGATGCGGTCCTCTACACTCACAGTCACGCCGATCATCTGCACGGAATTGACGATCTGCGCAGCTTCAGCCTGTTCTCCCCCGAACCGATCCCGCTTTACGGCAGCGAAGAAACCCTGGCCCGGATCAGACGTAGCTTCTGCTATATTTTCGACCCGGCCGAGCACAGTGGCTATATCCCCAACCTGCGGTTATGCCCGATTGCCGGCAGCGTCACCCTGGGCGGACTGGAGATAACCCCGCTCCCCCTGCAACACGGTTACGGGGTCAGTACCGGCTATCGCTGCGGGCCCTTCGCCTATCTGACCGACTGCAATGCCATCCCGCAACATTCGCTGGAACTGCTGAAAGGACTCGACCTGCTGATTCTGGACGGGCTCCGTTTCAAACCGCATGCCAGTCACTTCAACATTCCCCAGGCTGTTGCCATGGCCAAAACCATCGGTGCCCGGCAGACCCTGCTCACCCATCTCAGCCACGATGTCGAACATCTGCGCGATGATGCCGAACTGCCTGACGGGATCAATCTCGCTTACGACGGCCAGCACCTCTGTCTTGAGGTTGCCACCGAAGTCGCGGAACAGGTCGAACCATGAGCCCTGAATTACGGCTGCACGGGCAGATCAACGACTCGGTAGAGTATTATGCGACCGCCGCCGGTTGCCGATCGGCTCACCAGCACTTCTTCCAGGTGGCCGAAAATGAGTTGCGTTTTTTCGCGCCGGGCAGCGAATTGACTCTGACCGCGGACGAAGTTATCCAGACCGGCATCGGCGGAACCTTCTGCGCATACATGTTCGGGGTGGAGCAGCCCCTTGCCGATCTGACCAAACCGGCGATTCACAACCGTCTGATCCTGCTCGGCGCCGGTTACGACCAAGACGGGCAGTTGACCATCAGCGATCACCCGCGGTTCCAGCAGCCTTACGACGAAATTTTCCGCCAGGGGCATGCGGTCGATAACTTCTTTTTCTTTGTCGACGGTCTGAGCGGCAACAATAACATCCACAAACAGCAACAGATTCTGCGCAAGCTTGGCAAACCTCTCAAACGCCTCAGCAAACTGAATCAGCGCGACGACTCCCTGCTGGCAGAAACCTTGCGCACCCTGCTGCCGGAGGGCTGCGCCGTCTTTCTGATCCGGCTGACCAATAGCAAAGGCCGCCATTTTCAGCAAGAGTTCCAGAACGTCTACTACCGCAGCCGCAAAATCAGCGCCAGCCAGCATGAGCTGCTGGAGGAGCTGGCGGAAAACCTCCGCCTGGACCCCTACCAGCAGGAACGCATCGCCATTGATGTCAGATATCGCCACCGGGACAATTATCGCATCATCGATGATTATAAAAGGGTGTTGATCGAAGCCTACCGCCAGGGCCGCATCGACCAGGCGCAGCATGCCCGTTTGCTCCGCCTCAAGACCCTGGCCCTGCGCCGGGAAATTCCTCTCGACCTGCTCGACGCCCTGGACCGCAAACTGCAACCAGAGAGTGGCCGGATTGCTCGTGAGCCGGAGTACATGGCGATCACTCGGGATATCCTTCATGATTTGCTGCAGGAAAAAGGCCTTCACAATCAGGATATGGCGCAGATCCTGTTTGCCAAACAGAAAGCACGCCGCCGCCACGACAATGGCTTTGAACAGATGTTGCTGGAAACCGGACAGTTGTTTGACGAGCATATTCGAGATGGGGCGCCACTCTCTTTGCTGGAAGATTTTTCCAGCATTATTACCTTTTTTGACCGTTACGACACCACCCTGACCCAGCTCAGCCGGATCGCTTTTATGGACAATTTCCATTCCAGCCCGGACTGGCTCAGCAGTCTGTTCCAGAATCGACAGGAATTCAACAAACTGGACAAGAACCTGTTCAACCGGTTGTTTTTTGACGACATCATGCAAAGCCGCTACCTTGGCCGTTACGGCCGCCGCAAGCTTGAGTGTCTGCAAAAAGGGCTGGAAGAACTCGGCGCCGGAGTGTCGTCCGTGCAACGCCTGCAGGCCAACCTGAAAATGATCGAGCATGAGGAGCATCTCTACAAAACCATGTTCAAGGGGGTCCGCGAACGGGTCCGCCGGCATTATTACCGCTACGACACCAGAACCGAGCAGGAACAGATTTTCCAGGAACTCAACGATGAACTGACTGTCCGTGGCCAGCTTGAGCAGCCACTCAGCGCGGAACTGTTTCAGGCAGTCATTTTCGATATTCAGAAAGAGGTCCTCTACCTGCGGCAACTGTTGCCGGAGGTTGTAGCCTGCGAAAATCTGGCCCTGCGCGACGACTTTATCGCCAATAGCGGCCTGGACTATTTCCATATCGAAGAACTGGAGCGGGAATACCTCCAATTGAACGGCCTTGACCAGGAGCTTTTACAGCAGCTCAATTCCAGATAATCGACTGAGGTCTCCATGACACACCCAGAACTCGGCAAAATCCGCAATTTCGGCATTATCTCACATATCGATGCCGGGAAAACGACGGTTTCCGAACGGATACTGTTCTATACCGGAGCAATCCATAAAATGGGCGAGGTCCATGACGGTCTGGCGGTGATGGACTGGATGGAGCAGGAGCAGCAACGCGGCATCACCATTACCGCGACAGCCACCACCTGCAGTTGGCTGGGACATACCTTCAATCTCATCGACACCCCCGGCCATATCGATTTTACCATCGAAGTGGAACGTTCCCTGCGAGCGCTCGACGGCGCGGTCGCTATTTTCAGTGCGGTCGAAGGGGTGCAGCCGCAAAGCGAATCGGTCTGGCGCCAAGCAGCCCGTTATCAGGTCCCACGGATCTGCCTGATCAACAAAATGGACCGTATTGGTGCGGATTACCAGCAGGTCCTGACCGACATCAGCGAAAAGCTGCAAGCCACGCCGGTGCTGCTGCAGTTGCCAGTGGGCAGTGAAGAAAATTTCCGCGGCGTCATCGACCTGGTCAATGAACAGACCATCACTTTCAGTGCCGACGATCAGGGAAAAACGGTCAGCACCGACCGGATCCCGGCGGAACTGCAGGAGCAGGTCGCCGCAGCGCGCGAGAAACTGCTAGAGGCCGCCGCCGATTTCGATGACAGCATTCTCAACGATATCCTGGAGGGAAATGCCATTGACTCGCAGCGGCTGCTGGCCGCGCTACGCAATGGGGTTATCCGCGGTGAGATCTTCCCGGTCCTGCTCGGCTCGGCCCTGCGCAACAAAGGCATTCAGCCGCTTCTCGATATGATCTGCGCCCTGCTCCCCTCCCCCCTGGATACGCCTCCGGCCCCGGCAGTGCGTCTCGACACGCGGGAAAAAGTCGCGCTGCCCACCGATCCGGACCGCAGTCTCTGCGCCCTGGCCTTTAAAGTCATCGCTGACGAGGGGCGAAAGCTGACCTATCTGCGCATTTATTCGGGCCGACTCAAACCTGGTGAGAACGTCTACAACAGCAGGACCGAAGGGGTCGAAAAAGTCGCCCGGCTGTTCCGCATGCATGCCCACAAGCGGGAAAGAATCGACCTGGCTGAAGCCGGCGACATTGTCGCGGCGACCGGCCTCAAAAATGTCCTTACCGGAGACACCATCAGCGCCGCCGCCGAGCCGCTGCAGCTGCGCGGCTTGGAATACCCGGAGCCGGTAGTGTCCCTGGCTGTGGAAGCGAAGACCGTCGAGGATCGGGACAAACTGCCCCTGGCCCTGGAAAAGCTGCAATGGGAAGACCCCACCTTTCGCGTCAAGGAAGATCCGGAAACCGGCCAGACCTTACTGACCGGAATGGGCGAGCTGCACCTGGAAGTCATTGTACAGCGGTTGCATACCGATTTTGGCGTTGCGGTGGTGACCGGTCGGCCACAGGTCGTTTATCGAGAAACCATCCTCACCGCCGCCCGCCAGAAAGAAATCTTCGAACGCGACATCGACGGCAAATTGCATTACGGTGCCGTCACCCTCGAAGTCACGCCAACAGCCCGCAAAAGCGGTCTGGACATTGTGGTGGCGGAGGAACGCCTCGCGCCCTGGCCACCGCTGCTGGCGGATCTGATCCGCCAAAAACTGGCCGCAGCCTGTCAGTCCGGTCCGGCCGCGGGCTATCCGCTGACCGACCTGCGACTGACGATTATCGAGCTACCGTATGAAAGTAACAAGACCACCGATCTGGGGATTTTCGCGGCCATCAGCCGAGCGGTTCCCCAAGCCTTGAGCAAGGGAAAACCAACCCTGCTCGAGCCGGTCATGGCCCTTGAGCTGGTCGCCCCTTCCGATTATACCGGCCGGGTCATGAGCAGCCTTAATCAGAAACGGGGGCAGGTGGAAGGAATTGTCTCGCGCCCCGGCCAAGATGTGATCCGGGCCACAGTGCCGTTGCTGGAGATGTTCGGCTATATGACCGAACTGCGCAGTGCAACCAAAGGACAAGGCAGCTTCACCATGGAATTTTCCCACTTTGCCCAGGCGCCCCCGGAAACGTTGAAGACCTTCGGCCTGCCACGATGATTTGGACTCGCCTCTCCTTAGCTGCCCGACGCCGGCTGGGCAGCAGCCTGATCCTGCTGGTGCTGCTGGCGGTGATCATGCTCCCCGCAACCCGCAGCTTGGTCTTTGATAATTCCCTGTTGCAGCGGGTCGATCAGGCCACCAGCGAGCGGGTAGAAGAGTCCCTGACCCGCGCGGTTGCGGTCTTTGCCATGGCCCGTCTCACCAATGGGGTCATTTCCGTCATTCAGGAGTCGCAACTGGAGCTGGCGCCGGCCGGGCTGGGCCTGAACCTGGCCCTGGGGCAGATCCTCGATCCCCTCAACGATCTGGTCGAACGCTTTTCCTGGGTGATGCTGGCCGCGGTCACCTCCCTCGGCATCCAGCGGTTTCTCATCGCGATAGGCCCCTGGTTTGCGGTCGAGATCCTGGGGGCGCTGGCGTTGCTGCTCTGGCTGATCGGCCTCTGGTTGCCGGCCGGCAAGCAGCCGTTGCAACTGCTCCCCTTGGCACGGAAAATGGTCCTGCTGGCCGTGGTGGTCCGCTTTGCCGTCCCCCTCGCAGCCAGCTTGAATGAAGCGGTTTACCAGTCCTTCCTCGCGGCGGACTACACCCGGGCAACGGCGGTCATTGCCTCCGGCAACGAAGAGCTGCAACAATTGAGCAGCCCTGCGACCGGGGCAGGAGAAGAGAGCTGGTGGCAGCAGTTCCGGACGCGTCTCGGCCAGGCCGAGCGAGCCATCGATTTTGACCGCTTACGCGGCTGGCTGAGCCAGCGGAGCGGACAGATGATCGATAAATTTGTCTCCCTGCTGGTCATTTTTTTACTCAATACCGTCATCCTGCCACTGGCTTTTCTCTGGGCCATCTTCAAATTGTTCAAGTCGTTGCTTTCCTCGGCAACGACGGTCATCGCTCAAAGGCCGTCCTTCCCTCCCGGCAAACCTGACCACGACAGCCAAGGCTAAGGAAAAACCAACCCCCGACCGGTTGTGATCTGTCGTTACCGATCAGCAATAAGCATTTCCGAATCAGCCGTCGAAACAGTTGCATCCGGGCGCAAACCAGCAAAATCGCGTCGTCAACGGCGTCCTGCCCTGACCGCCACCACAAACACAGGCCCCAGTGATGAGCAGATCACCCACCTCAGCGTGGCCAGCGGCCATTCGGCTCGTGGCCTAGCGAAGACCTGTAAAATCAGGACTGCCGTCTGAACGGCAGCAACGATCTACCAAGAAAAATTTGACTCTTCCGCCCCGAATCATCGAAGATAAATCCCCATGACGGGCTGCTGTCGGGGGCCTGTCGCCCTCCTGTCGTTACCTTCGTCCAGGACATCTGCTAGTGTCGACTCAAAACAACGAGGTCTGGAATGCAACTCAGAAAATTACGATTAAAAAAAGGCTGGTCTCAGGAACAGCTGGCCCAACTGAGTGGGCTGAGTGTCAGGACCGTTCAGCGCATCGAACGCGGGCAAACGCCCTCATTGGAAACACTGAAATGCCTGGCGGCGGTTTTTGAGATCGATCTGGACGAACTACGACAGGAGAACACTATGACAATCACTCAGGAACAGATCGAAACGGAACAGAAAGCGATTGAACAGGTTCGTGACATCAAAGGATTTTATTCACATCTGATTAAATACTTGGTCGTGCTGGTGCTGCTGTTCATCATCAATTTCCTTACCAATCCCGGTTATTTCTGGGCTTGGTGGGTAGCGTTGGGCTGGGGCATTGGTATTATTTCTCATGGCCTCAATGTCTTCGAAGTCTTCAATTTTTTCGGCCCGGAATGGGAGAAAAAACAGGTCGAAAAAAAACTCGGCCGGAAACTGTAAGTCACCAGCCAAGAAATTTCGCTATTTGCTCTGCGCGGTCGCGCTCACCAGGCTACAGGCTGCGGTGATCGCGACCGGTCTTCTGCAGATAGTATTCATAGCCGCCGTCGTAAGGGATCATCTGACCATGATCGATTTCGAAAACGCGATCCACCAAAGAACGCAGGAAGTGCCGGTCGTGACTGACCAGTAGCAAGGTACCGCTGAATTTCTGCAGCGCATCAAGCAGCACCTCGCGTGATTGAATATCCAGATGGTTGGTCGGTTCGTCCAGAATCAGCAGGTTGAGAGGCCGACCGAGCAGGGTGGCCAGGATCAACCGCGCTTTCTCCCCGCCGGACAATTTGTCGACCCGCTTGTCCACGTCATCCCCCTGGAACAGAAACGCCGCACAAAGGTTGCGCAGCACGCCGATGGTCTGCTGGGGCAAAGCGTCCTGAACCGTTTCAAAGACGGTCTTCTTCGGATCGAGCAATTCCATGGAATGCTGGCTGAAATAACCGGGAAAGACGTTGGCGCCGATGGTCACCGTCCCCGCACTCGGCGCGGTCTGTTCACAGAGGGTTTTCAGGAACGTTGATTTCCCCGCCCCGTTAACCCCGACCACGGCAATCTTGTCGCCGCGCCGGACCATTCCGGACATTCCGGAAAAGACCTGTTTCTCACCACCGTCGTCCAGCGGCCAGTGCTTGGCCAGATCGACAATGGCGATGACGTCGTCGCCGCTGCGCGGTGGCTCGGCAAACTCGAAACGGATGGTCTTCTGTTCCGGAGGCAGTTCGATCCGCTCGATCTTTTCCAGCTTTTTCACCCGCGACTGGACCTGGGCCGCATGGGAGGCGCGCGCCGCAAAACGGGCGATAAACTCCTCTTCTTTGGCGAGCATCTCCTGCTGGCGCCGATAACTGGCTTCCAGCTGTTCCCGGCGCACCTCGCGCTCGCGCAGGTAAAAATCATAGTTGCCGGAATAGCTGGTAATGCTGCCGTTACCGACTTCGACGATCCGGGTGACCAGCCGGTTCATGAAATCGCGGTCGTGGCTGGTCATCAGCAGGGCGCCCTGATAATCTTCGCTGAGCCAGTTTTCCAGCCAGACAATCGACTCGACATCCAGGTGGTTGGTCGGCTCGTCGAGCAGCAGCACATCGGGATTCAGGGTCAGAATCCGCGCCAGGGCGATGCGCATTTTCCAGCCACCGCTGAAACTCTCCACCGGCCGGTCATAGTCATCCGGACCAATGCCGAGTCCGGTCAAAACCGCCTGGGCCCGGGATTCGAGATCATAGCCGCCACGATGTTCGAATTCCTGCTGGGCGTCCCCGTAGCGTTCCAACAGCCGGGCCATCTCGTCATCGCTCATGGGCTCGCACATCTGTGCCTCCATGGCGCTGATCTGCTCCCCCAGCTGGACCGTGGTCGCGGAGGCCGCCACCACTTCGGCCAGGGCGCTGCGCCCCGCCATCTCGCCGACATCCTGGGAAAAATAGCCGATAACGGTTTTCTTGGCACAAGAGATCTCGCCGCTGTCGAGGCTTTCTTCGCCGGTGATCAGGCGAAAAATGGTCGATTTGCCGGCCCCGTTGGGTCCGACCAAACCGCTTCTGCTGCCAGGCAGAAGCTGGAAGGAGGCATTCTTGAACAGCACCCGGTTGCCATGCTGTTTGGTCATATCTGTCAGATGGATCATCGATAACTCTCTTTCATAAAAATCCGTGCCCAGTTACCATGATGAACGCGATCAGATCAAGCAAAAACCATGGGGCAAAAACAAACTTGGCGGAAACAGCAAATACTATATCGCCAGCTGAACATTCATAATCCGCCGAAAACACAGCCTTCGTTAGCCGGCTACCGAAGTCACGATACTGGCCAAACGCCGCACCCGCAGCCCCTACCGCCTGCTATTCCCCGAATTGGCATTGCTCCTGTCCAACCAGATGATTGCAAAGAGGAAGCAATACGACAAAGAGGAGTCGGGACAGCGACTTCTGGGAAAGTCCACCAGAATTGATGCAGGCGGGGCAAAAAAAAGCCCCGTGGCCAGGAGGGGGACCACGGGGTAAGATTTTGAGAGGTTTCTCGAAAGATATCTACTTTGGCTATCGCCGCTTCGCCTGCCACAACAAAGCGTCGATGGTTAATTTATAACCAAATAAGTCACCTTTGTCAAACAAAAAATATAACTTTTTTTGTTATATTTCAAAAAATATCCTTCCTTAGAAAATTATCTAACGATTTCAATCAATTAAAGAAAACAGAAAGCCCGAACAATCTATTCATTTTGACAAGATCATTGCGACCAATGATCATCAACAAGGGGGTTGCCAAACGCAACCGACGGCGTTGTCGCCGGATGTCTCCGCAATTGCCCCTTGCGCCGGCTGGCGTTTATCGGCATGGTTAGGGCTGATGGCTCAAGCGCAACGCAGAAAAATGCACTTTTCCCCAGTTGGCAAAATCAATCAGTTCAACGACCGTCATTGATTTCGCTCGGCCATCCGTGGGTTCAGCAGGCAAGGAGATCTGGCTATGGAATCGATCTGCAATATTTATCGCATTGGAACCGGACCGTCCAGTAGCCACACCATGGCTCCGCAGCGGGCCGCGCGCAATTTTGTCGCCGCTTACCCCGGCGCCGCCCGTTATCGGGTGACCCTGTTCGGCAGCCTTGCCGCCACCGGCCGCGGCCACCTGACCGACCAGGCGCTGTCTCAGGTCATTCCGCCATCCCAGCTTGAGCTGCTCTGGCGGCCACAGGAACAGCTCCCACGCCATCCCAACGGCATGCGTTTTGAGGCCCTCGACGAAGAGGGGGCTCTGCTGGCCAACCGGGACGAATACAGTAGCGGCGGTGGCGCCCTGCTCAGTGACCAGGAGGGGCGGCCGACCGAGCTGTCACGCTACCCGCTGACCACCATGGCCGCAATTATCAGCGCCCTGGAGCAGAGCGGGGAATCCCTCTGGGAATTCGTGATCAACCATGAGGAGCGCCCCTTCCTCGATTACCTGGATAATGTCTGGGATGTCATGACTTCGTCTATCCGCAATGGACTGAGTCATGCCGGAGTGCTCCCCGGAGGTCTCGGCCTGGCCCGCAAAGCGGCCGATTTTTATCGCAAAGCCACCCTCTATAGCACCCATCTGCAGAACAATGCCCGGCTCTGGTCCTATGCTCTGGCCGTGGCCGAAGAAAATGCCTCCGGCGGCATGATCGCCACGGCGCCGACCTGCGGGGCCGGCGGCGTTCTGCCGGCGGTTTTGCGCTATCTGAACGAAACCCTGGCCTGCCGTTATGAGGACATTCTGCATGCCCTGGCGACCGCCGGGCTGATCGGCAACCTGGTCAAGCAAAACGCCTCCATTTCCGGAGCCGAGGTCGGCTGCCAGGGGGAAATCGGCACCGCCTGCGCCATGGCCGCGGCGGCGGCGACCCAGCTCCAGGGCGGCAGCATCAGGCAGATCGAATACGCTGCCGAGATGGGGCTGGAGCATCACCTTGGCCTGACCTGTGATCCGGTCGCCGGGCTGGTCCAGATCCCCTGCATCGAACGCAATGCCCACGCCGCCACCCGGGCCTTAAGCTGCTGTCATTTTGCCCTGCTGGCCGGCGGTGAACATAAAATCAGCTTTGATGAAATCACCGCGGTCATGCGCGAGACCGGCCACGCCCTGCCCCTGCTCTACCGGGAAACCTCGACCGGTGGCATCGCCCGCGCTTATCAACAGCGCAACGGTCCGGCCGCTGACCAATGAAGCACCTACTTTTACTCCTTTGGTAATAGTTTTGTAAAAACAACTGCCTACAGCTCTTTCCCATGGTCACTCGTGCTAAATTGAGAGGGTGATATTCAGCCTTCAAAGGGAGCAAAGAATGACCATGAAACGCAACGAAATAACCGGCTACAGTGTGGGAGAAGAGATTGCCAACAGTGTGACCCATGGGATTGGAACCCTGCTGGCGATCTTGGGGTTGGTCATGCTGGTGGTCTTTGCCAGTCTGCATGGGAATGCCTGGCACATTGTTTCCTGCAGTATTTTCGGCGGGACCCTGCTGTTGTTGTATCTGTCGTCAACCCTTTACCACAGCATCCCCTCCCCCCGGGTCAAACGCCTGCTGCGGGTCTTCGACCATTCGGCCATTTATCTGCTGATTGCCGGAACCTATACCCCGTTCACCCTGGTCAACCTGCGCGGCCCCTGGGGCTGGTCGCTGTTCGGCATCGTCTGGGGCATTGCCCTGCTCGGCATTCTGCTGAAGACAACCCGCTACGCCCAGTTGCGCGGGGTCTCGACCACCCTTTATCTAATTATGGGCTGGACCGTCATTATCGCCATTAAACCAATGCTCTCGGTCCTGGCCCCGACCGGCTTCACCCTGCTGCTGCTGGGCGGACTGGCCTATACCTTCGGGGTCATTTTCTACGCCTGGAAACGTCTCCCCTACGGACACGCGATCTGGCACCTGTTTGTGCTGGCCGGCAGCTGCTTTCATTTTTTTGCGGTTTTTTACTACGTGATTCCGCAATAACAGGCATCCTGCAAACCGGCTACCACACAGGGCACTCCTTATTCAACCAGCTCGAAATCGATCCGCCGCCGCCAGGCTTCGACTTTTTTGACCCGCACCTGCACCCGCATGCCGATGCGGAACTGTCGGCGGCGGTGCTCACCCGTTAAAGATCGGCTCAGCGGGTCGAAGTGGTAATAATCCCCACGCAGGGTCCGGATGTGGACCAGGCCGTCAATCAGCAGTTCATCCAACTCGACAAAAAAACCGAACTCCGTCACCGAGGAAATGGTTCCGGAAAACTCCTCGCCGACCCGCCCCGCCATCAGTTGACAGCAACGCAGATCGATCAGATCCCGCTCCGCCTGCACCGCACGGCGTTCCCGGGCCGAACAGTCGCGCCCCAGGGTTTCCAGCTCGGCATGGGAATAGGATGCCGATTTGGGAGCCGCCGCCAGAACCTGTTTGAGCACCCGATGCACCACCAGGTCCGGATAACGCCGGATCGGCGATGTGAAGTGACAATAACAGTCCGCGGCCAGGCCGAAATGCCCCTGGTTATCCGGCGCATAGCAGGCCTGCTGGAGACTGCGCAAAAGCTGCTGATTGATCAGCCGCCCCTCCGGACGCTCGGCTACCTCGGCCAACAAGCCCTGCAATGCCTGATGCAGCTGTTTCCCCAACACCAGGCCGACCCCACATTCCGCTGCCAGCTGTTGCAATTCCTGCAATTTGAGCAGATCCGGCCGTTCGTGAATCCGGTATAAGAACGGCCACTGCCGCTTCTGCAAAAAGGCCGCAACCGCCTCGTTGGCAGCGAGCATGAACTCTTCGATCAGGCGGTGGGCCTGGTTGCGCTCGATCCGTATCAGGTCGCGGGGCTGACCGTCCTCCGCAAGGAGGATTTCAACTTCTGGGACATCGAGATCAAGGCTGCCGCGGTCTGCCCGCATCCGGGTCAAAATCTGCGCCAGATCCGCCATCTGCGGCAACTGTTCCTGAACCTCAGGCTCCAGCGGACAGCTGTCCGGGGTCTCCAGCCAGGCAGCGACCTGGGTATAGGTGAGCCGCGCCCGGCTGCGCATCACCGCCGGATAGAATTCAGCAGCAGTGGTCACGCCGTGCTGATCGATGCATAACTCGGCGGTCATGACCAGACGATCCTCGGCCGGGTTCAGCGAACAGATCCCGTTGCTCAGCGCTTCGGGCAGCATCGGCAGACAAAAGCCGGGAAAGTAGACACTGGTGCCACGTTCCAGGGCGTCAATATCAACGGCGCTGCCAGGAGTGACATAGTGGGCGACATCGGCAATACAGACCCAGAGCCGAAAAGAGCCGTCCTGCTTCTTCTTCAGCGCCACGGCATCATCAAAGTCACGGGCGGTCTCACCGTCGATGGTCACCAGGGGCAGGGAACGCAGATCGACCCGCGTGGCGGTTTCTTCACGACTGACCGGCCGGGCTGCGGTCTCGGCCTGGGCCAGAGCCGCCGGAGAAAATGTCCGTGGCAAGCCGTGGCTGCGAATAACCGTTTCAATATCCACCTGGGGGTCACCGGCCGGACCAAGAATCTCGCTGATTTTCCCTGTTGCCGGCAATTCCTGTGTCGCAAAACGCTCCAAACTGACTTCCACAACCGTACCCGGCTCGATATCCGACTGCTTCCCGACCAGGACCGGCCCGGGCAACTTCTGCTCCAGCGGCCAGACCAGCCCCTTGCCGGAACGACGCTGATAAGTGCCGAGCAACTGGCTGTGTGCCCGTTCCAGAACCTGCAGCACCTGCCCGAAAGGACGCCGGTCACGGCTGGAGACTCGCCATTGCACCAACACCCGGTCGCCGTCCATGGCGCTGCCGACATGACGGGCCGGAATGAACAGGTCCTCCTGGTCCTGGGTGTCCACGCGCAGGAAACCATAGCCCTGTTCCGCCTGGGCAAAGGTTCCCTCCAGAGTCCGTTGCTGCTCGGCCAGTCGATACTGCCCTTTGCGTTCGCCAAGCTGCCCGCTACGCAGCAATTGCTCCAAGACCTTGGTCAGCACCTTGCGCTCGCCGCCGCGCAATCCGAGGTGATCCGCGATTTCCCTGCGGGTCAGTGACTTTTTGCGCCGCTGACTGAGCAGGCTGATGATTTGCTGTTCCAGACTGTTCATAACCATGATAGTGATTTATTCCTGAACATCCTCGCTGGAGGCGATAATTGGGAAAGAAGGGAGGTTGCCGCAGCAACAGTTCGGACAACCTCAGCACAGACAGAGAGGAAACAGCAAAAGGCCCACAGAGTACAGTAAATTCCGCTATTCCCCCGTTTTAACCGAAGGGCGCTCTGCCTCTCCAAAGCAAGTTCAGCGGTCAAAAAGATAAAGGCCCGTGACCTGTTAGCCCAGTTTTGCTTTGGTCCATTGTACAATCATCCTGCGCTCCATGGCGCCGGATTGCCTGGCCAGCTCAACCCCTTTATGAAACAGCACCAGGGTCGGAATGGAGCGGATATTGAGCCGCCCACCAATGCCGGCATCGCTTTCGGTATTAAATTTGGCCAGGCGCACACGCGGTTCCAAATCCTTGGCCGCCTCGCTGAAGGCGGGTGACATCATCTTGCAGGGCCCACACCAAGGTGCCCAAAAATCGACCAGTAGCGGAATATCATTCTGTTGCAGATAGCGGTCAAAGGTTGCTGAAGTCAACTCAACCGGACGACCGCTAAACAAGGCTTCTTTGCAGCGTCCGCAGTTCGGATGAACGGAAAGTTTGTTTTCGGGAACCCGGTTGATAGCCTGACAATGAGGACAGATCAAGTGGAATGATTCTGACACAATACATCCCCCGTAAAAAAATATCGTTTCCAGTACATTTTACCTTGCCGCGCGGAGAATATCCAACCACGCTGAAAAAACCTGTCCCGGGGTCAAAATTGTCCATTTATTCCAGCAACAAACCCTTGCAATTTTTTTTTCACCTGCAATTTATCTCAATTCCATTTTTCGTCTAAACAACAACCTGTTACATCGTCAGGCAAATAAATGCCTCAACTTTTCTTGCAACCCTTTTCTTGTGATTCGTTTTCAATTGCAGATATTTCAAGATGTTAGCAGAAATCTTAGCAGGCATTTATCTTGCATAGTATACAGGAATATAA
Source organism: Pelobacter seleniigenes DSM 18267 (assembly GCF_000711225.1). Lineage (NCBI taxonomy): Bacteria > Pseudomonadati > Thermodesulfobacteriota > Desulfuromonadia > Desulfuromonadales > Desulfuromonadaceae > Pelobacter > Pelobacter seleniigenes. The sequence goes on along the minus strand of NZ_JOMG01000002.1, from coordinate 2,565,914 downwards.
ATGTAACGTTTCCTCGGGATGTCGGTCGCTGAAAGCGACCTGCGAACAGCGCCGATGAGTGTTAGCGAAAGTCACAATTGTACGATATAGTATCGTAAAAAACGATAGCAAGGTGGGGAATCAATTCAAATGACAAACAATAGTGACCCTCAAAAAACGACCATGAACGTTCCGTTTGGCAAATATTGCTGCACTCAACAAGGTTTTTCCTTAGTTGAGGTTCTGATCGCACTAACCATTTTTGCCATCGGCCTGTTGGCCATTGCAGGGATGCAGATCACCGCCATCAAAACCAATTCGTCCGCCAACACCAGGGCGGTCGAGACGGATATTGCCACCAGCATTCTCAACGAAATAACAACCTGGCCGGTCAGCAGTTTTGCCGATGCGGTCAATGTCCCGTGGGTCTTCAATTCAGGCGATGAAACGGTGATGGGTGGAGGTACCTACGCCGCTGATTATACCATTGCCGTTGACTACAACGGCGTTGCCAACCTGGTGTTTATTCAGGTGAACGTTCAACAAACCAACGGTCTGCAACGGACCTATTCGGTGACCGGGTTCAAGAGAGCAATATGAGCATTCCAAATAGAATAATCAGCACCAAAGCTTTCACCCTGGTCGAGGTTTTGGTTGTTATCGTCATTATGGGTCTGGCCGCAACAGCCATGTATAGCCTCTTTATCCAGACCGAGCAGGAAGCCGGCACCCAGGAAGAGGTGGCTGAAACGCAGCAGAACCTGCGCATTGCCATGAATTTTTTAACCCGGGACATCCAGATGGCCGGGTTTCTGATTCCGACGACAAATTCAGCAATCGAAGCGGCCCCTGCCGATTTGTCCGGCGGTCAGCTACTGACTTTGCGGACCGCATCGACCGATACCGACATCGCCCGGCTGACCGGCACGGTCTCCGTTGCCAATGCGCCAGCGACAGCCTATGTCTTCCCCATTGCCACGGCAGAAATGGTCAACCTGTTCGCGGCCGGAGACAAAGTTCGCCTGCTCAAGACGCCGGACCACGACCAGCGCATTGATCTTGTTTTCACCATCGATTCCGCTCCCACCAGTACCAGCCTGGCCATCAAAGGCTTCAATGCCGTCGCCAATTACAATCAGGCAGATTTGCTGGTCAAAGTCGACAGCAGTGCGTCTCCTCACCCGTATCAGATCGATTATGACCTGAACAATAATCAACTGCGTAGAACCATCAACGGCGGCACCCCTGACATCATTGCCGACAATATTTCAGCGGTTGAATTTGAATATTTGACAACTTCCGGCCAGACCAGCGCTGTCCGCGTGACTCTGACCGGCACGGCTTTCGATCTGAAAGCGAAGACCAACAAAACCAGACAGCTCGTTAAGCTGATTACCTTGAAAAACAATTGAGCTTAAGGACATGACAAAATGAAAAGCAAAGAACAGTTATTTTTCCGGAAAGCGTTGCAAACCCTCAACAATGAGCGCGGGTTTGCCCTGATCCTGGCCCTGTCCATGCTGCTCATCATGAGCATTCTCGGAGTCATGGCCCTGAACACCGCAACCACGGAAACCAGCATTTCCGGCAACTACCGGACCGCACAGATGGCCTTCGAAACCGCTGAGAGGGCGGTTGAGTACGCCTCGACCAGACAAGCCATCTATGCCAGCCTGGGACCGGGTTCGGTGCCCTACGATCTGGACAACACGACCGACCAGGCCAACATTGAAGCCGGTACCGGCTTTGGCCTGGAAGGCAACGATAATTATGTCGAATTTCAATTGACCACCAATTTGCCTCCGGGAAGCGGCTCCGACCCCACCTACTTTGAAGCCCGCTACTATATTGTCAACGCTACCGGGCAAGGACCGAACGATTCGAAAAAACGGATCGAGGCCCAGTACGGAAGGATTGTCCCGAAATAGGAGCAAAAAAATGTCAAAGTGCCTTGTTGTTATCAATACCGCCGTCCTGGCCCTGTTCCTGATGTTACAAGTTGCGAGCGCCGATACCTATATCGGTGATACGGCCATTTACAGCACCACATCTGCCACCTCGCCAAAACCCAACATCATGTTCATCATCGACAACACCCAGCCGATGCAGCAGCAGGGTTCCAGGGAGCTTTACACCTATGATCCTTCTCTGCCAGACACTGATACCAGCAAATTTTATCCAGGAACAGGCTCTGCCGGGTCTCCGGGGCCATACGATCCACTGGCAGTCTATCAGATGGTTGCAGCAACCGGAGGAACCATCAATTATTCCAAGGTCATGGACAGCGTTGAGGACATCGACGGCTGCAATACCGCCTACACTTCACTGATCGAAAACGGTTCCTTCTTCGGACCGCTCAAAGCAAACAAAGGGGACTGTTCATCGTCTCAGAACGACAGTTTTTTCCTCGGTAACCAGCTCAATTATATTGTCACTCCGCCGGAAGGCGTCGGCAGCTGGGCTGCCTCGACCGCCTACACGGCTGGAGACGCTGTCGATGTCAGCGGAACAATCTATGAAGTGGTAGGAATTACCGGCAGCGGCCTGTCAGGAGCGTCACAACCGACCTGGCCGACCACCCCGGGGGCGACCGTCACCGATAACGAGGTCACCTGGACCATGACGGCGGACCTGCTCAGCATGGTGCAGTCAACGGTCAAGCAGGTTGCCGATGCGGTCAGCGAAAGCGTTAATATCGGGCTGATGACCTTCAGTGACAATGGCAAGGGCGGGCAGCTGGAGATATCCATTGCTAACGTGACGAAACACCCCGACCCGAATGACCCTGATGCCATCGACACTACCAAACTGGATGCCTTCAAAGCGGCCATCGATGCGCTTACGCTGATCCCCGGCAATTCAACCCAACCGGTCAACGAGATTCTCTGGGATGCAGGGCTCTATTTTAAGGGCCCTTCAGACTTTACCGACACCCACGAGCGGCTCGGCACCATTGCCGCAGGGGATTCCTCCTATACCAGTCCAATTGAAGAAAGCTGCCAGAAAAACTTCGTGGTTCTGCTCACCACCGGGAGCCAGGATGACGACACCAATATCAAGAGTCGGGATATCAACAACATCGTTGCCAAAGACCCTGACGATCCGGCGGATCCGGACGGCATTTATGTCGATGATGTCGCCAAATATCTCAATTCACCGGACCAAACCGGGGCCAATGGCATCGGCGACCTGGTCAACGGCCTGGTCAGCAATAACCAGGGAGTGCAGACCCACATTATCCAGCTGATGACCGCCAAGGTGGCCCGCCTGGAAACAGCCGCCCAAACCTACGGCGACGGCAACTACTATCAGGTCACGGATAACGCTGAACTCCTCTCGGCCTTGGAAGACGCGCTGACGGATATTCTGCTGGAAACCGACACCGCCTTCATCGCCCCGGTGGTGCCGACCAGCCCGGACAACCGGACCTACAGCGGTGAGCGGGTCTATCTCGGCTTTTTCTACCCGCAGAATGACGAACCCTGGCACGGCAACCTGAAAAAATTCGGCATCGACTCATTAGGCCGAATCGTCGATGTGGCTGGGAATACCGCCACTAACAACGACGGCAGTTTTAAAGATGTCCAGGATGCTTACAACCCCAGCAGCAATACCTATACCGCCAGTTCCTATTGGAGCAGCGGTGATTCTGGGCGGGTTTCCGAAGGGGGGGTCGGGGCCGTACTCTTGACCCAGATCGGGTCAAGGCATATTTACACCTATTTCTCTGACACCAATTTGACCAATTCCTCCAACGCCTTCTCCACCGCAAATTCCAACCTGACCGCGGCGCTCATGGATGTTGCGGACGATACGGAAAAGGACAAGCTGATCAACTTTATCCATGGCTATGACAGTTACGACGAATATGTCGACAGCACCCGCCCCTGGATCCTCGGAGACATCCTGCATTCGCGCCCGAATGTCGTCAACTACACCCAATATGACTTCAGCGTCGCCAGCAATGAGACCAACTGCAGCGTCAACAAAACCACCATCTTTGTCGGTGCCAACGACGGTATGATGCATGCGTTCAGGGACTGCGACGGCCAGGAACGCTGGGCCTTCATCCCGCCGGACCTGCTGCCCAGACTGAAAGAGGTGCGCAATAACACCCACCCATATTTTGTCGATGGATCTCCGGTCACCTATGTCTACGATGCCGATCATGACGGTAATATCGAAGCAACGGACCAGGACGGCAACCACGATAAAGTCATTCTGCTGTTCGGCCTGCGGCGCGGCGGCGATGCCTATTACGCCCTTGACGTCACCGATCCGAATGCACCGGTTTACCTCTGGAAGATCGACGGCAGCAACGCGGCTTTTGCTGAACTGGGGCAGTCCTGGAGCACCCCGAACCTGGGGCTGGTTAAAAATGATTCCGGAGATGTGGTGCTGGCCGCCTTTATCGGCGCGGGCTACGACAACCTGAACGAAGACGGTCGCTTTGGCGCAACCCAGGGTTTCACCAACAGTGATGTCTCGCCGCCCACGGACGATGCCGATTATCAAACCTCGGATGCAACCGTCACCCCGGGGGAAAACGGCTCTAATCCGGTGACCAACAACCCGAAAGGACGCGGTGTCTATGCCTTCGAGGTGGCGACAATCGGCAGCGGCGGGATCCCCACCATTGCCAGCAGCGCAACCAAGGTCTGGGACTTTGTCTATGGGGAGAGCAGCAATTCTTACAATTCTGCCCGGCTGACCTATTCCTTCCCGACCGATATCACTGTCCTGGACACGGATTACGACGGTTTTGTTGACCGGCTCTATGCAGGCGACACCGGCGGCCATATGTGGCGCTTCAGCAGGTATGGCGGCGGGAGTGACGGTCTCAGACCATTGGCCGATCCTGAGATCAGCACCTGGTTCGGTAAGCGGATTTTTTCCGCCAATGTCGGCGGCGACGGCACGGTCGGCCGGAAAATATTTTACCGTCCTTCCGTGACCCAGCAGCTCGGCGGCATTGTCAACCTCTACTTTGGAACGGGTGACCGCGCCCACCCCCTGAATAAAGATGTCGTTGATCGCATGTATGCCCTGTTTGATCGCAATCAGGTCACCATAGAAGACATTGATGAAGATAACCTGGTTGACGTGACCGAGAACCTGCTGCAGGACAATTCCACCAGCGCCGACGATATTTCCGCTCTGCTCACCGCTCTCGCCCCCGGCCCGCTGTTGACGGGAAGCGGTTCAGTCACCGGCAACTTCGGTTTTCTGATCAAGCTGGATGAAACCGACCATGAAGGAGAGAAAGTCCTCTCTCCGGCGTTGGCTTTCAACAAGGTGGCCTATTATACGACCTATGCTCCCGGCACCCTCAATACATCGCCATGCGACCCGGGAAATCTTGGAATTTCCCGATTGTATGCCGTTGATTACTTGACCGGAGAAGCCGTCCTGAACTTTAATAACGAAGAAAACAACGGCTCGTCCAACAATGACAGCGAATCCACCGCCAACAACTCCCGCGCGGAGAGTGATTCGGGCAATGTCCTGCGCAAGGCAGACCGATCGGTTGATCTAGGGGTCGGGATTCCTTCAGGGATTGTCGTGCTGCTGCCGCCTTCGGGCGATGCCAAACTGCTGATCGGCTGCGGTGGCGGACTCTGTTCGGAAGATCCCGTTCCGGGTGGAACCGTATACCCGATCTACTGGCGGACCTATTAACCTGGATAGTTAAGGATGAATGATGCTGCTACGGTTTGTACTTCTCTTCTTCTGTCTACTGATCTTATTCGGCTGTAGCCAGCAAACATCAGAATCGGAAAAGCCCTCGGCAACCACCCAGGCGGTTGCCGAGGAGTCTGAGATAACTCCCGCAAAGGCCCCAACTGCAAGCGAAGAGCCAACGGAAACAACGTCGGAAACCGAAACGTCCAGCCTGCAGCCGACCAACCAGCCACCCCTGATCAACTCGGTTGCCTTTGCCAATCCGTATGTTCACCGCGGGGTCGACATCGAAGCTATTCCGGAGGTCGAAGACCCGGATGGCGACGATGTCTCTGTGACCTACCGTTGGTTTCTCAACGGCCAGGAATTACAGGAAGAACTTGGCCCGATTCTCCCCGGCGACCGTTTTGTGAAGGGGGATCGCATCGCTTTATGGCTGATTCCTGCGGACGAATATGGTCCCGGAAAAACTTTTTACGGCTCAGAATTCGTTATTCCAAATGCACCACCCCAGCTCACCACAGATCTTCAGCCGGTCTTTCAAGACAATATCCTCGATTTTGTCATTCCGGCGACCGACCCCGATGGTGACGAGATCGCCTTTTCCCTGAGCGGAGCTCTGGAAGGGATGAGTATCGATGCCCAGAGCGGCAAGCTTTATTGGGCCCCCAAGGAGGCCCAGCTCAGCCAAGGCCCGTACCATGTGCAGATCCTGCTGGATGATCATGATGGCGGACAGACCATGGTGAATTTTGACATCGAGGAGAGAAGCATTGAAAAATAACCAGCGCGGCTTCACCCTCCTGGAAGCAATGATTGTCCTTGTTTTGTTTGGTCTTGTTGCCGCAATCGCTTTGCCGTCCCTTTCCGGCTGGCGGGAAGGCTCCGAAAGCAAAAGCGCCGCGCGGGACATTCTCTATGGATTAAGAAATGCTCGCAGTACGGCGATTTCCAAGAACACTCCCATTGCGGTTACAATCGATATGAGCGGTCGTGCTTTGAGCTATGACGGCGTTAATCTGAACTTTTCCGACCGCACCAAAATTGCCGCGGACGCTGACATCACCAGCCTGTCCGCCAGCGGCACCCGAACCATCACCTTTGATCCCCAGGGGAGTGCCGACACCGTCATGTTCATCCGTGTCAATGAGGATCCGGACCTGACCATTCAACTCGGCCTGAACGGAATTGCAAGAATGTAATCCGCCCCTGTGGGCTGGGATCGAGTTAGTTAAACAGGCTTGCTTTTATTTAAGCGAATTATTCCCGGAAGCTTCCTTCCCGGGAAAGATATATTTCCGAAATATCTGCCCATCATAAAAAGCTCCCAGAGCCAAACGCTCAGTTCATACTGAGAATTGAGTCATTCTCTGTTAAAATGCCAGAAACCACACACTCTCCAGCCCAGCCACAGGACCGCCGTTGAAATATCCGCCCTTGCCCAGTGACAGCAACCGACCGCCGAAGCGTTTTCTGGATATTTTCCGTTACAGCCGCCGGGCGCTGGAGCTGGTCTGGTCGACCAGCCACCGGCTGACGCTCATTTTTGCCCTGCTGACCCTGGTGGTCGGGGTGTTGCCGGCCGCGGTGGCCTGGATCGGCCAGTTAATTGTCGACGGCGTGGTTGCGGCCATCGCCCAGTATCAGCAGACCGGCAGCGCCGCAACGACCTTCATTTTGCTCCTGGTCGGCTGTGAAGCGGGCATTGTCACGGTCATCGCCGGGGGGCAGCGTGGTATCTCCACCTGTCAGGCGCTGCTGCGCGCGCTGATGGGGCAGAAGATCAACCTGCTGATCCTGGAAAAAGCCCAACAGCTGAGCCTGAGTCAGTTTGAAGACTCGGAATTTTACGACAAGCTGACCCGGGCTCGGCGGGAAGCCTCGACCCGGCCGCTGAGTCTGGTTACCGGGACCTTCGGTCTGGTTCAGAATGGCATTTCCCTGGTCAGTTACGGCGTCCTGCTGATTCAGTTTTCCCCGCTGACCGTGCTGATTCTGATCCTGGGCGGAATTCCGGAATTCCTCGCCGAAGCGAAATTTTCCGGGGATAAATTCCGCCTGTTTCGCTTCCGTTCACCGGAAACCCGCATGCAGATGTACCTGGAAACGGTCCTCGCCCGCGAAGACTATGTCAAGGAAGTCAAACTGTTCCAGCTCGCCCCCCGCCTGCTGCGGCGCTATCGCGAAATCTTCGCCAAGCTGTTTGCCGAAGACCGCCAATTGACCCTGCGCCGCGACCTGTGGGGATTTCTGCTCGGGCTGCTGGGGACCGCCGCTTTCTATGGAGCCTATGCCTGGATTGCCCTGGCCGCCATCCACGGCGTGATCAGCCTTGGCCAGATGACCATGTATCTGCTGCTCTTCAAACAGGGGCAATCCGCGGTTTCAGCCAGCCTCAAAGCCATCAGTGGAATGTACGAAGACAATCTCTACCTGTCCAACCTCTACGAATACCTTGAGCAGCCGGTGCCCGCCGTTAACGGCGCCTTACCGCAAGGGCCACGTCCTGGCGACGGCCTGCGTTTCGAGAAGGTCTGTTTTCGCTATCCGGACAGCGACCAGGCGGCATTGACAGAAGTCAGCCTGCACCTGCAGCCGGGAACCAGCCTGGCCCTGGTGGGGGAAAACGGCTCCGGAAAAACCACCCTGATCAAATTGCTCACCCGTCTCTATCCCCCTAATTCCGGGCGCATCCTGCTCGACGGGCTTGACCTGCAGCAATGGGACGCCGCCGCCCTGCAACGCCGGATCGGGGTGATTTTCCAGGATTTCGGACGGTACCAGTTCCTGGTCGGGGAGAATATCGGCGCCGGCGATGTCGACCATTTTGAAGATCGCGATCATTGGCAGCAGGCGGCTGAAAAAGGGATGGCCACGGATTTTATCGACAAGCTGCCGAATCGCTACGAAACCCAGTTGGGCAAATGGTTCAAGGGCGGCCGGGAACTTTCCGGTGGACAATGGCAGAAAATCGCCCTGGCCCGTGCCTTCATGCGCACCCGGGCCGACCTGTTGGTCCTTGACGAACCGACCGCAACCATGGACGCCGCCGCTGAAGCGACCATTTTCGAGCATTTCCGGGAATTGAGTCGGGGCAAGATGACCATCCTGATTTCCCACCGCTTTTCCACCGTGCGCATGGCCGACCAGATCATCGTGCTGGACAAGGGCCGCATCATCGAACAGGGCAACCATGACCAGCTCATGAGCTTGAACGGCCGCTATGCTCAGCTGTTTTCATTACAGGCCAAAGGTTACCGCTAGCCAACCATAAAAATCAGCGCCAACAATTATTAATATTGTCAAAATCAGGAACTTATCCTACTCTTTCGCAGGCCCATTCCCCCACAGCGAAACCGAGATGACAGTTCTGGATCATTTTATTCATGAGCGTCCTCCCCGCCCTGCCAGACCAACATTTTGGCGGTGGATTCTCGCCGGAGGTGCATCTGCACTGCTGGTCACTCTTGCGGCCTGTGCTCCGGTCGGTCCGGACTACCAGCCACCACAGCAGGAATTGCCTGCGTCCTGGAGCCACAGTGACACGGCATCAGCTCAGCCCCTGCCTGCGGAAAAACTGGATCGCTGGTGGACTTTGTTTGACGATCCCACCCTCACCTCCCTGATCGAACGGGCCAACCGTGCCAACCCTGATATGAGAATCGCCGCAGCGCGGATTGTCCAGGCCCGTGCCCAGTACCGGGTAACCAGCGCGGCACAGCTTCCCGGGGTGACCGCTCAAGGGGATTATTCCTCAAGCAGAAAAAGCGCAAACGTCCCCAGCAGCTCCAGCGGCTCAACCCAGGATTTGTTTCAGGTCAACTTTGATGCAACCTGGGAAGTGGATGTTTTCGGCGGGATCAGACGGGCCCGGGAAGAAGCGGAGGCACGCTTCGGCGCCGCCTTGGAAAACGGCAGCGCCATTCGGATCTCCCTGGAGGCTGAAGTCGCCCGCAATTACCTGACCTTGCGCGGCAGTCAGGAACGCCTGGCAACCAGCCTGAAAAATATCGATATTCTGCAACAGACTCTGGAATTGGCACAGGGACGTTTCGCCAGCGGCCTGGGCAATCGCCTGGAAGTTACCCAGGCGGAAACCCAATTGAACCTGAGCAAGGCGCAATTACCGTCATTGCAGAATACCATCGGTCAGACCATCCAGCGTCTCGCCCTGTTGCTGGGTCTGCCACCGCAAGGCTTAACCAGCGAGCTGACGGCCAGCCAGCCCCTGCCGCAGCTACCTCTATTGCTGCCGCAGACCCTGCCGTCTGAGCTGCTGCGCCGCCGCCCCGACATCCGCCAGGCGGAACGCGAACTGGCGGCCGCCACCGCGGCCGTCGGCGTGGCCACCGCAGAGCTGTTTCCCCATTTTTCCCTGACTGCGCTGATCGGCCTGCAGAGCAACCACCTGGACAACCTGCTCAGCACCGGCAGCCGTTACTGGAGCACCGGGCCGGCAGTTCGCTGGTCTTTGTTCAACGGCGGCCAGGTCCGGGCCAATATCGATCTGCAGCAGGGCCGGCGGGAAGAAATTCAAGCGGCCTACAAAAAAACGGTGCTGACCGCTCTCAATGAAACGGAAAGCGCTATCCTTGCCCTGGTCAGCGAAGCGCAGACCCGGGCCGCCCTGGTCACCGCAGTGACTACGAGCCAGCGCGCGGTCGAACTCGCCAGCGGCCGTTACCGTAGCGGTCTGACCGATTTCCTGGAAGTTCTCCTGAGCGAACGAACCCTTTTTCAACTCCAGGATCAACTGCTCCTCAGCCAACAACAGACCGCCGTCAACATGGTTGCCCTGTTTAAAGCCTTAGGCGGCGGTTGGCCCCTCGACACCGAACCAGCCCCCGCAGTGACAGCAACGCCATGACAACCAGCGGAAAAGACTTTGCCATGAACCAGACCTTTGCCACATCCGGTTGTTCCAGATCCTGCTTCTCCATGTTTTGCCAACTTTTTAAAGGGGTGGCGTTGCTGCTCTGCCTGACCCTGCTGGCCGCCTGTTCCGATCTCGGTGCAACCGATAACAAGGGGGGCAAAAATACCGCCAAACCGGTCCCGGTCAGCATGGCCCAGGTCCGCCTGGACGATGTCCCCATCGAACTCAAAACCATCGGCTCGGTGGAGCCCTTTGCCTCGGTCGCCATCAAATCCCAGGTCGATGGCGTTCTTGAAAAAGTCGGCTTCAAAGAAGGTGATCAGGTCAACAGCGGCGCCATCCTGTTCAAGATCGACCCCCGCCCGTTTGCCGCCAAGGTCGCCCAGGCCCGGGCCGATCTGGTCAAAGACCAGGCTGCGCTGGACAACGCCCGCAAGCAAGCAGCCCGCTATTCTGCAGCCGCAGCCAACGGCTATGTCTCGGCCGAGCAGGCAGATGAAGCGCAAACCAGCGTCGCCACGCTGGCAGCAGTGCTGGAGGCTGATGAGGCCGCCTTGGCCAACGCCCAGCTCGACCTTGACAACTGTGTTATCCGGGCGCCCATTTCAGGTTTCACCGGAGCCCTCCTGGTGGACCGGGGCAACCTGGTCAGGGCTGCCGCGGACCGGCCGCTGGTCACCATCAATCAGGTTTCACCGATCAAGGTCAGCTTTACCCTGCCGGAACAGAATCTCGCCCAACTCAGAAGCCATCTGCCTTCGACCCAAGTGCAAGTCAGCCTCAGCGACGTCGCAGCAAAAGAGCAGACCCGGACCGGCCGAATCTCCTTTATCGATAATATGGTCAATCAGACCACCGGCACCATCCGGCTGAAAGCCAACTTTGAGAATACCGATGCCGCTCTGTGGCCGGGACAGTTCGTGCCGGTGCGCGTGCAACTGGCGATCCGCAAAGATGCTGTTGTCGTCCCGACTGAGGCCGTGCAGACCGGCCTGGACGGCGATTATGTCTATGTTGTCGGCGCAGATCAGCGGGTGAAATTACGCCCGGTCAAGGTTGCCTTTAATACCAGCACCCTGACGGTTATCGACCAGGGGCTGACAACTGGTGAAACGGTCGTCACCGATGGCCAGTTACGCCTGCAGGAAGGCGCCACCGTCAAGCCGGTGGCGAGCGGCGGCGATTCCACCGGGGCTGCGCAGTGAACATCTCAGCCCTGTTCATCCGCCGCCCGGTCATGACCAGCCTGGTCATGCTGGCGATCATGATTTTTGGCGCATTTGCCTACCAGCTGCTAGCGGTCAATGACCTGCCGAACATCGATTTTCCGACCATCCAGGTTCGGGCCAACCTGCCAGGAGCCAGCCCGGAGACCATGGCCAGCGCCGTCGCCACCCCGCTGGAGCGACAGCTGTCGACCATCGCCGGCATCGATTCCCTCAGTTCCACCAACGGGGAAGGCTCGACCATCATCACCATCCAGTTTTCCCTGGAGCGCGATATCGACGCTGCAGCCCAGGATGTACAGACGGCGATTTCCCAAGCGGCGCGTAGATTACCGCGCGACATGCCCAACCCGCCATCGATCCGCAAAGTCAACCCGGCCGATTCATCGATTCTCTACCTGGCCCTGAGTTCGGCATCCCTGCCCCTGTCCGAAGTCAACGATTTCGCCGATACGATCATTGCCCCACGGATTTCAATGGTCAACGGGGTGGCCCAGGTGAATGTCTACGGTTCCCAGAAATATGCGGTGCGCATCGGCCTGGATCCACGCAAACTGGCCAACCTGAAAATCGGCCTGGATGAAGTGGAACAGTCCCTTGGCGCCTGGAACGTCAACCTGCCCACCGGGGGGCTGGAAGGTAAAAACCAGGCCTTTACCATCCAGGTCAGCGGCCAGCTTTACAACGCCAAAGCCTTCCAGGATGTGGTGATCGCCTATCGTGAGCAGGCCCCGGTGCGCCTGCGTGACGTCGCTACGGTCACGGACAGCGTCGAGAACAACAAGGTCGCGGCCTGGTTCTACACCAAAGAAAAAACCGATCGGGCCATCATTCTGGCCATCCAGCGGCAGCCCGGCACAAACACCATCCAGGTGGTCGACAACATCAAACAACTGCTCCCCGAGCTGCACCGGCAGCTGCCAGGCGGAGTCAGTCTTAACCTGATGTACGATCGCTCCGGCTCGATCCGCGAGTCGGTTGCCGAAGTCAAGTTCACCCTGTTGCTGACCATCGGCCTGGTCATCATGGTGATTTTCCTGTTTCTGCGCAATCTTCCCGCGACCCTGATCCCGAGCCTGGCCCTGCCGCTCTCCATTGTCGGCACCTTTGCGGCCATGTATTTGCTCGGTTTTTCCATCAACAACATTACCCTCATGGCGCTGACCCTGTCCGTCGGCTTCGTTGTCGATGACGCCATTGTCATGCTGGAAAATATTGTCCGCCACATGGAGCAGGGGGAGACGCCCCGGGAGGCATCCTTTCACGGTGCCCGGGAGATTGGCTTTACTATCCTGTCCATGACCATCTCCCTGGTGGCGGTCTTTATTCCGGTCCTGTTCATGGCCGGCATGCTGGGGCGGGTTCTGCATGAATTCGCGGTGACCATTTCGGTGGCCATTTTGATTTCCGGCTTTGTCTCCCTGACCCTGACCCCAATGCTCAGCAGCCGGTTCCTGAGGCCCTATAGCGAAAAACGGCATGGGCGGCTGTATAATTTCATGGAACGGTTCTTTGACGGCTGGTTGCGGCTGTATGAAAAAAGCCTCCGCCGGGTCCTGCGCTTTCGCCGCTCCGCACTGGTTTTGACTTTGGCCCTGACCCTGCTGACTCTCTGGCTGTTCACGCGGATACCGACCGGGCTTTTTCCGCCCGACGATGTCGGCGCACTGCGTGGCATCACTGAAGGAGCCCAGGGGGTCTCCTTTGATGAGATGAAACGCAACCAAACCCAACTGGCGCAGATCCTGATCCGGGACCCGGATGTGGAAGCCTTCATGTCCTCGGTCGGCGCTGCCGGATCACGGGTCGGTTCCAACAGCGGCTTCATGTTTATCAGACTCAAGCCCCGCTCCGAACGGCAGGCCAGCGCCGATCAGATCATCCAGCGGCTGCGGCCGCAACTGGCGGGGATTCCCGGGATCAGAATTTACCTGCAGAATCCGCCGCCGATCCGTTTGGAGACCAAAAGTTCCAAGGCTCAGTTCCAGTTCGTCCTGCAGAGTCCCGACAGCGCCGAGCTCTACGCACGCGCCTCGACCTTCGAGGAACAGCTGCGCGGCCTGCCGCAGTTGCAGGATGTTGCCTCCGACCTTGAAATCAAGAATCCGCAGCTGAATCTGACCATCGATCGCGACCGCGCCGCGGTGCTCGGCATCACCGCCGAACAGATTGAGAGCACGCTCTATTCAGCATTCGGTTCGCGCGAGGTCTCGACCATCTACACCCCCAACGACCAGTATCAGGTCATCATGGAGTTGGAACCTCGCTATCAGACCGACCCAACGGCCCTGGAACTGCTCTATATCAGGGCGAGAGGCGGCGAGCTTGTCCCCCTGACCGCACTGGTTAAAATCAACAAGGGGCTGGGCCCCTTATCGGTCAATCATTTGGGGCAGATCACCGCGGTGACCTTTTCCTTCAACCTGCAGCCGGGCGTCCCGCTGGGCAACGCGGTCGCCGCCGTTGAACGGGAAGCCGCCACCCTGCCCGCCTCCATCAGTACCGGCTTCCAAGGTGCGGCCCAGGTTTACCAGGCATCGACCAAGGGACTGGCCCTGTTGCTGGTGCTGGCCATCCTGGTGATTTACATTGTGCTGGGGATTCTTTACGAAAGTTACATCCACCCGCTGACCATCCTTTCCGGTCTTCCAGCGGCCGGGTTCGGCGCCCTGTTGACCCTGATGGCCTTTCATAAGGATCTGAATCTCTATGCCTTTGTCGGTATTATCATGCTGGTCGGGATTGTCAAAAAAAATGCCATCATGATGATCGACTTTGCCCTGGAAGCCCAACGCAAAGACGGCCTCCCCCCCCTGGAAGCCATTTACCAAGGCTGCCTGATCCGTTTCAGGCCGATTATGATGACGACCATGGCGGCCCTGGCAGGAACCCTGCCGATTGCTATCGGCATCGGTGCTGGTGTCGATGCCCGTCGCCCCCTCGGGCTGGCGGTGGTCGGTGGCTTGCTGGTTTCCCAGTTGCTGACCCTCTATATCACGCCGATTATCTACTACTATCTTGATAAAGTTCAGACTGCGGTCAAAAACCGTTGGCAACGGTCCGACCGGGAAGCAGGACAAAGCCGCGAGCCGGCTTCGCGTTCAGAGCAGATCATCCCCTAGTTCCGCCAGCGGCGAGCAACCGGCGTTCTGTTCATCAGCAACATTCATTCTCTTCTCAAAAAGTTGTCCGAAATTGGTCTGACCAAAAAAAGACCCCGGCAGGGGATGAAGCTGCCGGGGCAAAAACGTGAGGAGAGAGATCACGTGTCAAGCTTGGATATTTTTGTTCCTGAGCGCTTCCGCCAGGATTTCGACGGTATGACGGGCGCGTACCTGAACAGCGGCCTTGTCCAGCCCGCCGCGGATCTGCATCATGCAGCCCGGGCAGTCCATGGCTACGGTATCGGCCCCGGATTTACTGATATCCGTCACCTTATCGGCCAGGATCTTCGCCGATATCTCCGGGTGACTGGTTAACGAGTAGGACCCGCCAAAGCCGCAACAACGATCGGCATGAGCCATTTCCACCAGATCCAGCCCGGCGCTCTGGAGCAGTTGACGCGGCTGGGTCGAAACGCCGATGCCGCGCTTCAGGTGGCAGGAATCGTGATAGGTCACTTTTTCCTTCTTGGCTGCCGCTTTGAACAGGTCTGCCCCATCGAGGTATTCCAGAATGAAGCTGGAAGCATCGACGGTTTTCTCGGCCAGAACCTTGGCTCGGTCAACCCATTCCGGACTATCCTTCAGATACTCGGCGAAGTTCTGTTTCAATGCCACCGCACAGGTCGGGCAGGTGGTAAGAACAAAATCAGGGTTCTCTTCCAGCATGGCCGTGATATTCTGCCGGGCCAGTTCGACGGAGGTTTCCTTGTCACCGGAGTAGCTCGCCGGAATCCCGCAGCAGTTTTGCCCTTTGGGATAAAAGACTTCGACATTCAGAGCATTCATGACCTGAATCAAGTCCAGCCCCAGTTCGGGATAAAGGAAATCATTCGCACAGCCGCCGAACAGGGCAACCCGGTAGCGCGGCTTGGCAAGCTTCTGCTCCTGCTTATCAAAACAGTCGCGCAGAGCGGTATCCGCCACCGCGGGCAGGGTCCGCCATTCGGTCAGTGGCGAGAAGAACAGCGGCAGGTGGCGGATGGTCCGCTCGCCCCGGGTCACCGGTTTCTGCAGCTTGCTAGCCGCGCGAATCAAAGTATGGAACAACTTGCGGTTCTGCATGACTTTGCGGAAGACCAGAGCCTTGCCGGTGCCGATCCCTTCCTTGTCGCCAATGGTTTCCCGCAGATGGAGGATGATCTCTTCCAGATCGATCTGGCTGGGACAAATAGCAACACAGGAACGACAGCCGATACAGGCCTTGACCAGTTCTGCGGCATTGTCCAAGCCGTGATAAAAAGCGGTCAGAATAATCCCAATGGCCCCGATATAGATATGCCCGAAAACATGTCCGCCGACGGTCTGGTAAACCGGGCAGACGTTGGCACAGGCGCCGCAGCGGATGCAGTTCAGGGCGTCCTTGCAATGCTCCGACTCGGCAAGTTCACTGCGCCCGTTGTCGAGCATGACAATGTGCAGTTCCTTGTCGCCACCTTCACAGGGGACCGCACCGCGGATCCAGGTGGTATAGGAGGTCAGCAGCTGGCCGGTAGCATTTTTCGGCAGAACCTGAATGATCCGCGCCGCGTCTTCCAGAGTCGGGACGATCTTTTCCGTGCCCATCAGCACGACGTGGACCTTGGGCGTCGTTGAAGCCAGCCGGGCGTTTCCTTCATTGGTGACCAGAGCGATCCCACCGGTTTCAGCCACCGCGATATTGGCTCCGGTGACGCCGATTTCGGCCTCCAGGTAGCTGTTGCGTAGAAAATTACGCGCCACTTCAACCAGGTGCTCAATCTCGGCGGGCTCTTCCTTGCCGGTTTGCCGACCGAACAACTCGGCAACCTCTTCCTTGAACATGTGAATCGCCGGCATAACCATATGGCTGGGGCGCTGGCCGGCCAACTGCACGATCCATTCGCCGAGGTCGGTCTCCAGGGCGCGGACGCCGCTGTCGGCCAGGGCATGATTGAGGTGAATTTCCTCACTGACCATGCTTTTACTTTTCACCACCAGCTTGGCCGCTTTTTTCACGGCCAGCTCGGCGATATAACGATTGGCATCATCTGCGGTGGCCGCACGGTAAACCGTGGCCCCGGCAGCTGTTGCCTGATCGATGAACTGTTGTTGCAGCTGCTCCCGATCGATACAGGCCTGTTTTTTCATCGCAGAGATATTGCTGCGCAGCTCTTGAAAATCGAGCCCGGAAAAGGCCTTTTCCCGAGAGACCAGATAAGCATCCCCGAACCGGTGCAGAGCTTCCTGCAACTTGGGTGTCGCCAACGCTCCATCTATTTTTTTGCGGTAACTTTTGGCACGCTTCTTACTCATTGAAACCTCCCTACATTTCCAGCGGATCGCGGGATAAACCTGAAACCAGCAGAATATGGAGTTGCTTGGGACCATGAACACCGATGGTCAGCACCCGCTCAATATCAGCGGTCCGGCTTGGCCCGGTGATATAGGCGACAAAATTCCGGCCGTCACGGCGGTGCAGCTCCCGCATTGGGGGGACGGCAGCCAAGCCATCGACGACGATCTTGTCGGGATCGAGCAGAGCAAAATGTTGCGGAGGAAAAGTGGTAGCCAGGCGGATTTCTTCGGCGGTACTGTCCAGCACCAAAGACCCGGTATCGGCAATGGCAAAATTGACGCCCGTGACCCCGGCGGCAGCATTCAGGACATCCGCCCGATGTGGCTCGGTGATGACAAACAGCCCTTCTTTTTCAAGGGCCTCCTTCAATTTCAGCCGCTCTCCAGACGCAAAGGCCGGCAGCATGACTGGGCCGGAAACCCTTGCTGCGACATAAGCAGCAACGGCTTCGGCAGAATCGACGGTCACCATGACCGCCCCGGCAGCTTCTGCCGTCTGAGAAAATCGTTCGAGAATTTCTGTTTGTGTCATAGCAAATCTCCCTCAACTGGTCTGACCAGTAGAATATATGACCAAATAATCCTGTCAACAAAAAAAACAATGTGTGCAATTTTACCACTCCAATAGCCCACCGTTTGGCCCCTTTCCTCTAAAGCGCACCAGCGACCGCAACACAGCAGGGATCAAACTCTCAGAGCTGTGCCATTGACTCATTCAAATCTCTTTTGATTCATTTATGAGTCAATTTTTTATATTTAATTTTCAATAACTTAAAAATATATAAAAATATTTGAAGCAATATTTGATCAATAACGATTCTGCTTGTCACGATCCTGTTCCAGCAAATCCACAGACATAGAACGTTTTTATAAAATGGAACAAATATTGCTTTTCATCAAACCAGAAAACCATTCACAGACCAGGAGGAGATAAAATGAAAGACGTCTTTGTAGTATCCGCTTTAAGAACCCCGTTTGGTTCTTTCGGTGGTTCCCTGTCTGATGTCAGCGCTCCTGAACTGGCGGCCCAGGTCATCAAAGAATTGCTGCAACGCAACCAGTTGAGCGGAGACCTGGTCGATGAGGTCATCATCGGCCAGGTCCTGCAGGGCGGTTCGGCACAGGCGCCGGCCCGGCAGGCCATGCGCAACGCCGGACTCCCCGACAGCGTTCACGCCATGACCATCAACAAGGTCTGCGGCAGCGGCCTCAAGGCGATGATGCTGGCCGCCGACGCCATTGCCCTGGGGCACTCCTCAATTGTTATTGCCGGCGGTATGGAAAGCATGTCAAAGGCCCCCTACGCCCTCCCCGGCGCTCGTTTCGGGCAGCGTCTCGGCAACGGGGAAATGCTCGACCTGGTGGTCTATGACGGCCTGCAGGATCCGTACAGCAAACGGCACATGGGTGAAATCACTGAAGACTGGGTTGCCGGTCACGGCCTCAGCCGCGCCGAGCAGGACGACTTTGCCATGCGTTCTTACCGCCTGTCGCAGGCGGCCGTTAAAAACGGCACCTTCCAGGACGAACTGGTTGCGGTGGTGAAAAAATCCCGCAAGGGGGATATCACCATCAGTGAAGATGAAGAACCATTCCGTGGCAGCATCGACAAGCTGGTCGAACTGCGGCCGGTCTTCAGCAAGACCGGTACCATCACCGCCGGCAACGCCTCGACCATCAATGATGGTGCCGGCCTGGCCATTCTGGCCGGGGAGCAGGCGGTCAAAAGCAACAATCTGCAACCGTTGGCCCGGCTCGTCGCCAGCACCACCAATAGTATCCATCCGGACAAATTCGCCGAAGCTCCGGTCGACGCCATCCGCAGCTGTTGTGCCCGGGCCGGACTGCAACTCGACGACATCGGTCTGTTTGAAATCAATGAAGCCTTTGCCGCCGTGCCGCTGGTCGCTATCAAACAACTGGGCCTGACGGCCGACAAGGTCAACGTCAACGGCGGAGCGGTCTCCATCGGCCACCCCATCGGCGCCAGCGGCGGACGCCTGGTGGCAACCCTGTTGCGGGAGATGAAAGCCCGTCAGCAAAAATACGGTCTGGCAACACTCTGCATCGGCGGCGGCGAAGCCGTTGCCGCAATTTTTGAACTTGTTTAACAACCGCTAAAGCATCACCCGGCCTCCTCTCAACGATGAGGGGAGGTCAACTCCAGCTGGCTGCCACAGGAGGCATACAATGTTCAAAAAACTGACCCATTTCTGCGTCAAACTTGTGCAACGCTACCTGCCCGACCCGTTTTTGTTCTGCATTATCCTGACCCTGATTGTTTTTATCGGCGGGGTCACCCTGACCGGCCAGGGTCCAATGGATATGATCATCCATTGGAACAAGGGCTTCTGGACCCTGCTCGCGTTTTCCATGCAGATGGTGCTGGTCCTGGTGACCGGTCATACTCTGGCTCACGCCCCGGTCATCCAGAAAGGGCTCCAGGCCTTATCCCGCCCCGCTGACACCCCAAGTAAGGCGATCATGGCAGTCGCCTTTATTTCAGCCATTGCCTGCTGGATCAACTGGGGATTCGGCCTGGTGATCGGTGCCCTCTACGCCCGCCAGCTCGCCAAGGAGGTCAAAAATGTCGATTATCGACTGCTGATTGCCTCGGCCTACACCGGCTTCCTGGTCTGGCATGCCGGCATTTCCGGTTCGATCCCCCTGAAGATTGCTACGGCGGGGCCCGATCTGGCCAAAATGACCAAAGGCGCCGTGGTTGATCCGATTTCCACCAGCGCCACCATCTTTGCCCCCTTCAACATGATCATCGTGGTGATTCTGATCCTGACCCTGCCGCTGATCTGCCGCTCCATGCACCCGAACAAAGAAGAGACGGTCAGCATCGATCCGAGCCTGCTCGACGAGCAGCCCAAAGCCACAGACCCGGCGGACAAATACAAGACCCCGGCCGACTGGCTGGAAAACAGTCCGCTGCTGTCGATCCTGATCGGCATCATGGGATTGGTCTACATTATCTTCTACTTTGCCAAGAACGGGTTCCAACTGAACCTGAACATTGTCAACTTCATCTTCCTGTTCGCCGGGATCATTCTCCACGGAACCCCGCGACGCTTTCTCGATGCCATCACCGTAGCGGTCAAAGGTTCGGCCGGAATCATCCTGCAGTTCCCGTTCTATGCCGGGATCATGGGGATGATGGTCGGCAGCAACATGGACGGACTGTCCCTGGCTGGACTGATGTCCAACTGGTTTGTCGATATCTCCAATCCGACCACCTTTCCGCTGTTCACCTTCTTGAGCGCCGGTCTGGTCAACTTTTTCGTTCCCTCCGGCGGCGGCCAGTGGGCCGTGCAGGCGCCGATCATGATGCCGGCCGGTGCAGCCCTCGGTGTCCCGGCGGCAAAAACCGCCATGTCGATTGCCTGGGGCGACGCCTGGACCAACATGATCCAGCCCTTCTGGGCTCTTCCGGCGCTGGGTATCGCCGGCCTCGGGGCGCGGGATATCATGGGCTACTGCCTGGTGGTCATGTTTTATTCCGGCATCATCATTGCCCTGGGACTCGTCCTGTTTTAACGGCAGGCCGGCTTGGCCGTCGCCAGCCGGCCCAACCGGGAACAGAACAGACATTGCTCGCTTCGTGCGCGCTACCAACCCTCAAGACGCTTTCGCAACAGCAAGGAGGCACATGGTATGAAACCGATCTATACGGACGCCGCCAAGGCGCTGGAAGGTCTGACCAAAGACAATATGACTGTCGCCGCCGGGGGCTTCGGCCTCTGTGGCATTCCGGAAAACCTCATCAAAGCGCTACGGGACAGCGGGGTCACCGGACTGACCGTAGCCAGCAACAATGCCGGGGTTGATGATTTCGGCCTGGGTTGGCTACTGCAGACCCGTCAGATCAAAAAAATGATCTCTTCTTACGTGGGCGAAAACGCCACCTTTGAACGGCAGTTTTTAAGCGGCGAGTTGGAACTCGAGCTGACTCCCCAGGGGACCCTGGCGGAAAAACTGCGCGCCGGCGGGGCCGGCATCCCGGCGTTCTTTACCCGCACCGGCTACGGCACGGTTCTGACTGAAAACAAACCGGTCCAAAGCTTCGGCGGCAAGGAGTATGTCCTTGAAGAAAGCATCACCACCGACCTGGCCATTGTCAAAGCCTGGAAGGCCGATAAGGCTGGCAACCTGGTCTATCGCTACACGGCCAACAATTTTAACGAAGCCTGCGCCAAGGCCGGCCGGGTCACGGTCGCCGAAGTTGAGGAAATCGTCGAAATCGGTGAACTCAACCCTCATGAAATCCACACCCCCGGCAACTATATTGACCGGATCCTGGTCAGCAAAGACCTCGAAAAACCGATCGAGCAATTGACCCTGGCCGGCAAAGTCAGCGTCAAAGGCTTTTCGCCGGCCCGCGAATGGCAGGCCAAGCGGATCAGCCGGGAGTTCAAAAACGGCATGTATGCCAACCTCGGTATCGGCATGCCGACCCTGGTCGCCAACTATATTCCCGAGGACATTACCGTGACCCTGCACGCCGAAAACGGCTTGCTCGGAGTCGGCCCCTTCCCGCAGGAAGGGCAGCAGGATCCGGACCTGATCAATGCCGGCAAGCAGACCATCACCTGGTTGCCGGGCGGAGCCTTCTTCGACAGCGCCGAATCCTTCGCCATGGTACGCGGTGGCCATATCGACCTGTCGGTCCTTGGTGCCATGCAGGTCTCGCGCTTCGGCGACCTGGCCAACTGGATGATCCCCGGTGCCATGGTCAAAGGTCCGGGCGGGGCCATGGATCTGGTCTCGGGCGTCAAGAAGATCATCATCATGATGGATCATTGCGCCAAAGACGGCTCCTCCAAACTGATGGAGGAATGCACCCTGCCGCTGACCGGCAAGAATGTGGTCGATATGGTGGTGACCGATCTGGCGGTCTTCGAGGTCGACCCGGAAGCCGGGCTGACCCTGATCGAACTGGCACCGGGCTCATCCATTGAGCTGATCAAGGAGAAGACCGGCTGTCCGTTTACCATTGCGGCGGACTTGCGTTGAGTTAGCAACCGCACCCAAGAAAAGACTCTTCGACAACCGGATCAAGGTCACCCCGCTCCCGGAGACGGGAGGATATCGGCACAAAAACAGCTGAAGGGATGCGCTGCAAGCAGCCTCCCTTCAGCAGTCACCTCTCCCTGGAGAGGACAGCAATATCTGGCCCATTCATATCTTTGCGAGGAGACTCACTTTATGGCACAACGTATTGCAGTTGTTACCGGAGCAGCCAGCGGTATCGGTTTGGCCGTTGCCCAGGCTCTGGCCACAGACGGCGACCAGGTCGTCATGGCGGATGTCAACGCAGCAGCCGGAGAGCAGGAGGCCGAAAAAATCGGCGCACTGTTCGTCAAAGCGGACTTGTCCCAGCGCAGCGGCTGCCGGCAGCTGATCGACACCACCCTCGACCGGTTCGGCCGGGTCGATATCCTGATCAGCAACGCCGGCATTCAGCATGTCAGCCCGGTGGAAGATTTTCCCGAGGACAAATGGGACTTCATGATCTCATTGATGCTGACCGCCCCCTTTTTACTGACCAAATACAGCTGGCCGTCAATGAAGCAGAACTGCTGGGGCCGGATTATCCACATCAATTCCGTCCACGGCCTGATCGCCTCCCCGTTCAAATCGGCCTACATCTCTGCCAAGCACGGCGTCTCGGGCCTGACTAAAACCACGGCCCTGGAAGGCGGCCCCCTGGGAATCACCGTCAACTCCATCTGCCCGGCCTATGTCAGAACACCGCTTGTCGATAACCAGATCGCAGATCAGGCCAAAACCCACGGGTTGTCCGAAGATGAGGTCATCGAACAGATCATGCTCAAGAACGCCGCGGTCAAACGCTTGATCGAACCGTCGGAGATAGGAGACCTGGTGACCTACCTGTGTTCGGACAAGGCCGCCTGCTTTACCGGCTCCTGCCTGACCATGGACTGTGGCTGGACAGCTACCTGATAAAAAAACACTGTTTCAGGATTGCCCAGTAAGGTATGATATAATTCGTTACCCAACAAGGACCCGCCCCACCGCGCTCAGCTTATCGGCACGGCGGGGCTCCCGAGCGGCCGACTATGATCGACAAGAAACTCCTCGAAATCATCTTCGACAACCTCTATAACGGCATTTATGTCGTTGACGGTCAGGGGACCACCATCGGGGTCAACAAGACCTTCGAGGAGCTGTCCGGTTTCACCAATGCAGAGTTGATCGGACGCAACCTCTACGACCTGGTTGGTAAGGATAATTACTTTTCCGGGGCGGCCAGCCTGCTGGTCCTGGAACGAAAACGGCCGGTCACCGCGACCTACACCACCAGCACCAACCGCAGATTCCTGGTCAAAGGGCGGCCCATCTTTGATGCAAACGGCGACATCGAGTATGTCATCAACACCATCTGGGACCTCACGGTCGTACAATACAGCCAGCCGATTGATGCGGACACCGCCCGTAACCAGATGCTTAGTGAAGATGAACTGGTCACCTGCAGCGACAGCATGATGGCCGTCATCGACCTGGCTCTGCGCGTCGCGGCAACCGACTCCACAATCCTCCTCAACGGTGAATCAGGGGTCGGCAAAAGTCTGCTGGCGAAAACCATTCACCGCTCCAGCGAACGCAAAAACAAACCGCTGCTGCAGATCAACTGCGCGGCCATCCCGGAATCCCTGATCGAATCGGAACTGTTCGGCTATGAACCCGGCTCGTTCACCGGGGCCGACAGCAAAGGGAAAAGCGGCCTGCTGGAGATGGCCCAGGGAGGGACTGTATTTCTGGACGAAATCTCCGAGCTGCCCCTGCACCTGCAGTCCAAACTGCTCGGAGTCATCCAGGACAAGGAATTTTTCCGGGTCGGCGGTCGCCAGGTTCAGAAAGTGGATATCCGGCTGATCGCTGCCACCAACAAGGACCTGGCCGAGCTGGTCAGCGCCGGCCGGTTTCGCGAAGATCTGTACTATCGCCTGAATGTTGTACCGATTACCCTCCCTCCGTTGCGGGAACGCAAGGAGGATATTCCCCCACTGGTGCAACATTTCACCGAGAAATATAACCGCAGGTACAACAGCTACAAAAAGTTCTCCGAAAGCCTGATCAACCAGATGGTCGGCATGACCTGGAAAGGCAACATCCGCGAACTCGAAAATGTCGTGGAACGGAGTATCGTAACCACCTCGGGAGACTACATCACCCCAGAAAAAGTCAGAATCCCGGGAATCGGCAAAACCATTCCCAAAGGGATGGGACTCAAAAAACTACTGGCAGAGCGGGAACGCGAAATCCTCCTCCAGGCGCGCGATCAATTCCACACCACCCGTAGAATCGCAGCCGCTCTCGGTATCAGCCAAGCCAGTGTAGCGCGCAAATTAAAATCACTGACCGACTATCACCAGAACTGATCGATGCGGAAGATAAAACATAATTTTATCAGTAGCATAGAAAGCTGCCAACGGACACGAGAAGAACATTGTTTTATTTCCTTGACACGAAAAAAACGATACCCTATCCTTCCGAAAATTGGTCAAACCTTTTATTTTTCGCTGCGGACTAGCCATGAAACTTTTTCTCATCTACTACTGGACAGACCATCAATCCCCCTCACAACCTAACTAAGGAGGAAAGAATGAAAAGATTCAGATTTCTGATCGGCCTGGCACTCATTCTGGCGTTAGCCCTTGCCCCCAACGCTTTTGCGGCAAAGCGGGAAAAATTCGGGGCAGACAATCGCCACGAAGAAGCAAAAAAAGACCTGCGCTCCATCAAAACCTCCTCGGAAACCTTCAGATGGAAAATGGTTATGCCGTGGTCCAAAGGACTGCTGTTTTATGATGTCGCACAACACTTTGCCGATTCGGTCAAGCTGGCCTCAGGTGGCCGTCTGGATATCAAACTGTTTTCGGCCGGCGAATTGGTCGGTGCCATGGAGAGCTTTGACGCCGTCAGTAAAGGCCAGGCCGATATCGGTCACGACTGGCCAGGTTATTGGAAAGGGAAGAACGAAGCATTCGTCGCCTTTGCGTCGGTTCCGATGGGGCTGGATACAGAAGGCTACAATGTCTGGCTGTATGAGCGTGGCGGTCAGGAAATGATGCAGGAATTATACGGTCGCTATAATCTTTATGCCCTCCCGGGCGGCAATGTCGGGCAGGAACTGGGTCTGTTCTCCAACAAAAAAGCGACCACCATGGCCGACTTCAAGGGAATGCGGGTCAGAACCGCAGGCTGGTACATGGATATTTTGACCAACATCGGTGCCAGTGTCACCCCGCTGCCCGGTGGTGAGGTTTATCTGGCCCTGGAGCGCGGGGTTATTGATGCTGCAGAGTTCAGTACCCCGGCCATCAACTACCCGATGGGCTTTGACGACATTACCAAGTACGTGATCGAGCCCGGCGTTCATCAACCGTCCTGCCAGAGCGCACTCTTCATCAACATGGATTCCTGGAACAAACTCCCCGACGACCTGAAGTGGATCGTCAAAATTGCCGCAACGGAAACCCAGCAATGGTCGACCGCATGGGCTGAAAACCTCAACGCGCAAGCCATTGAACTGTTCAAGAAAAAAGTTGAATTCGTCCGCATGGATGAAGACGCCATCAACCAGTTTGCAAAGGCGTCCCATGATTATCTCGAGACCCTTAAGGCGCAATACCCTGACGTCAAAAAAGTTCTCGATTCCCAGGAACAATTCAAGAAAGATTTTGCAGACTGGCGTCAAGAGCGCGGCGGCATCGCCCCGTGGCCTTATGAGCAGTTTGTCAAAGGCAAGCATATGCAATGATAAACCATACGGGGGCCGCAAGGCCCCCGTATAAACCCAGAGGATCAGCTGTTAGAGGTCACTATTTATGATTGATAGAGCGATCGATACCCTGAACGAAAAAATCGGGTTTTACGCCTCTTATTTGATTTTACCATTGATCGGCGTCGTAGTTTTTGAAGTGTTCATGCGTTACGGCCTTAATGCCCCGACGTCTTGGGCATTTGAAGTGACTGTTTTTCTGTACGGGCTGCACTATATGCTGGCCCTTTGTTATGCCCACAAACATAACACTCATGTCGCTATAGATGTCTTCGAAGCACGCTTGGCGGAACGGCCGCGGACAATTTTACGGATTATCACCAATCTGATCCTGTTCCTGCCGACGATAGGCCTGCTGACCTATTACACGTGGACACTTGCCATAACCTCCTGGAACCAGCTGGAACATGCTTCGAGCTCCTGGGCCCCGGCTATTTACCCCTACAAAACTTTCATGGCCATCGGTTTCAGCCTGTTTTTTCTGCAAGGGCTCGCAAAATTGATTCAAGACATCCGTTCCCTTTCGCAACAATCCTGACCCTGTTCGAGCCTGGAGGCAAGTACCAATGAGTGTTGAGATACTGACCATCCTGATGTTCCTGACCCTGATGGCAACGATCGCCTTGGGGCATCCGCTGGCTGTAACCCTTGCCGCAGTGGCCACGGTCTTCGGTTTAATCGACAATGGTTTTGATGTGCCCGGGTTGCTCGGCCTGTTCGCCAATAACGCCTGGGGAATTTTTCTCAACTATACCCTGGTGGCGATTCCGCTGTTTATCTTCATGGCGCAGATCCTGGATCGATCCAAGGTCTCGGAAGGGTTGTTCGACGCGCTTTACATTGTTCTGGGCGGCTTGCGCGGCGGTCTGGGACTGGCGGTTATCGTGGTCAGCACGGTCTTCGCCGCGACCACCGGTATTGTCGGTGCTTCGGTCGTGGCCATGGGCCTGATGGCCGGGCCGGCATTGCTGCGCCGAGGTTACGACACTGCCCTGTCCGCCGGGATTATCTGTTCTTCAGGAACCCTCGGCATCCTCATCCCGCCGTCGATCATGCTGGTGGTCTATGGCGGCCTGACCGGGCAAAAGGAAACTTCAGTCGGCAACCTGTTTGCAGCGGCAATTCTACCAGGTTTGCTGCTGTCAGGGCTTTATCTGCTGTACGTTGGCATCCGCTGCTACCTGAATCCGAAAATGGGTCCGCCCATACCCGCGGAAGACCGGACCGCGACGGTGGGTCAGAAAATCACCATGACCATGAAAAACTTCGTCCCGCCCTTCGGGCTGATTTTAACCGTCATGGGCACGATCCTGGCTGGCATCGCCACACCGACCGAAGCAGCCGCCCTTGGTTGTGTCGGTGCGCTGGTCCTGGCGCTGGTCGGTCGTAAATTGACCTGGGAGGTCATCACCCAGGCCTGCATTTCCACGGCCCGGACCACAGCCATGATTATGGCCCTGTTCATCGGCGGGAAATTCTTTTCCGTGGTTTTTCTGAGCATGGGCGGCGGCGATGTTGTTTCCGATGTCCTGCTCGGCATGGAGGTCAGCCCCTATGTGGTGTTCCTGATCATGATGACCGTGGTGTTCTTCATGGGCATGTTCATTGATTGGGCGGCGATCCTGTTGGTGGTGGTCCCGATTTTCACGCCGATCGCCATGGATCTCGATTTCAACCCGCTATGGTTCGCCATGATGGTCTGCATCAACCTGCAAACCTCTTTTTTGACCCCGCCGTTCGGTTACTCCCTGTTCTACTTCAAGGGAGTGGCGCCGCCGGAATACACCATGGCAACCATCTACAAAGGGATTATTCCCTTTGTTGCGCTGCAGATCGTCGCCCTGGTGACAATGGTCTTTTTCCCCGGGATCATTACTTACCTGCCGAGCGTTTTCTTCGGCAATTAAGCTCAGTTCGCCCCGGCGAGCCATTGCTGCCACATTGCGGGCAG
This sequence comes from Pelobacter seleniigenes DSM 18267, assembly GCF_000711225.1. Taxonomy (NCBI): domain Bacteria; kingdom Pseudomonadati; phylum Thermodesulfobacteriota; class Desulfuromonadia; order Desulfuromonadales; family Desulfuromonadaceae; genus Pelobacter; species Pelobacter seleniigenes. The sequence goes on along the minus strand of NZ_JOMG01000002.1, from coordinate 2,537,911 downwards.
GACGCAACCAAAAGGCAGTCCGACCGTTGCGAAACCCGCCATAACTTGACCAAGGCCCTGTCCCGGTGACGGGGCCTTGGCCGTTCTCCAGCTTAATTCTGTTCAGCTAAAGTTGAAAAAGCCCTGACCCGCAGCTTCCGGAAGCTGAGCTGGCCAGGGCAAGGCAAAGGAAGAGAAAAGCCCTCGTGCTTCTCAATGAAGGGTGAAATGAGGTCCGTCAGCAGGGCCCGCTTTCAGCAAAGCCAGGGTTGCCGGTGCGCTGATCGCCTCGGCATAGAGGTGGCCTTGCACCTCCCGACAGCCAAGCTCGCGCAGGTAGTTCAATTGCAGCTGGTTCTCGACCCCTTCGGCTACCAGGTTGAGGTGCATCCCCTTGGCGAGCATGGCGATGCCATCGGCGACATAGGGATGTTTTTTCCCGGCGGCGATCTCGCGCACAAAAGAACGGTCTATTTTAAGAGTATTGACGGGAAAATTCTGCAGATAACTGAACGAAAAATGTCCCCGACCAAAATCATCAAGGGTCACGGAAACGCCGAACTCGCGCAGGGAATTCAATTTATCCGCAACCAAACTCGGGGCATCAAGCACTCCCTGTTCGGTGATCTCAAGCTCGAAGATTTCGGCCGCCAGCCCGAACTCCTGGACGATTTTGATGAAGTTTTCAACAAAATCATCCTGCTCCAGCTGCACCGGGGAAATATTCAGCGACACTTTGATCTGCGGTAACCCCTGCTGCTGCCAGCGTACAATCTCTTCACAAACCGACCACAGCACCCATTGCCCGATGGACACGATCAGTTTCGATTCTTCCGCCGCAGGGAGAAACTCTTCCGGAAACAGCAGCCCGCGCTCCGGGTGTTGCCAGCGCAATAATGCTTCCATACCGATAATCCGGTGACTGGAGGAATCGACCTTGGGCTGGAAATAAACCTGGAACTGCTTTTGGGCCAGGCCCTGGGCCAGATCCCTTTCCACAGAAAGGAAGCCCGATTGGTTATCCATGGACTCGCTGTAAAAACAGTACCCGTCCTTGCCGTTTTTCTTGACCTGATACATAGCGATATCGGCACTTTGCAGCAGCGCCTCTTTGGACAGCCCGGCCTCAGGAAAAAGGGCAATCCCGATGCTCACGCTCAAAAAAAGTTCCTGGCTGTCGACCCGAACCGGCTGCCTGATTTCGCGAAGGATCTTCTCTGCCACGGCGGCGACGTCGTCGCGGCTGGATATTCTTGGCAACAACAGAAAGAACTCGTCCCCCCCGAAGCGACTGAGGGTATCTTCTTCGCGCAGGCAGCCGAGAGTTCTCTGCGCGACCTGCTGCAGCACCAGATCACCCATGACATGGCCAAAGGTGTCATTGATCAGTTTGAAACGATCCAGGTCAAGAAACATTACGGCAAATTTCTCGCCACTTCTTCGGGCATGGGCAAAGGTCTGCTTGATCCGGTCGTCGAACAGGGTCCGATTCGGCAGCTGGGTCAGCATATCGTGGTAAGCCTGGAAACTGATTCGCGCTTCAGTTTTTTTCCGGGCCGAGATATCCCGGGCACAGCCAAGGGTTCCGGAAAAATGTTTTTTGCCGGCCGCGTCCTTGCGATACAGCCCGACCGCGCTCAACTCGACGATGACCTCCTCGCTGTCAAGGCTGCAACTCCGGTCATTCACCTGCAAGCGCATTTCAATCTTGTTGCCGGCCCTGCTCCCGGTGCGATGCTCGCTGAAAATGTTATGGATCTCTGCGGCATTATTGACGTGAATGATGGTCGAAAAGTGCTTTCCCAGCAACTCATGGCGCTTGAACCCGAGCAGACTTTCCACCGTGTCGTTGACATAGGTAAACAGCCCCGCAGGGTTCAGGACATAGATGAAATCCGGGGAGTGATTGACAATAAACCGGTGCATCCGTTCCGATTTCAGCAACGACCGCTCAATCCGTGCCGCCTGCCGCCGTTGCCGGCAACGCAGAATACCTTTCCCGACAGACGCCAGCAGCTCTTCCGGATCATAGGGTTTGCGGATAAAATCGTAAGCGCCAAGATGCAGGACTCTTTTGAAGGCAGAGAAGCTGGACACCCCGCTGATAATGATGATTTCCGGATCGAGGTTCTCGCGGCGGATATATTCCAGCACCTCAAGACCGTCGATGCCGGGCATTTGCAAATCAAGCAGCACCAGGTCGAACTTGCCCTCCTGCAGCTTGCTGATCGCTTCTGCGCCATCAGCCGCCAATTCAACGGCATAGCCGTTGATCCGCAGCAAGGCCTGCAGGCTACGCAACAACGCCAGCTGATCGTCAACGATCAGCACTGCGCCCTGCTCCTGATTCAGGGCAGGGAGTTTGAATTCAGCAGCCTGGCACTTCACTGTGGCTCCTGCAAGGCAAGGGGAGAATGGCTGCCGTAGGGGATCAGCACTTGAAAACTGGTCCCCGCAGCGACATTGCTGCAACAACTGACCTGGCCGCCAAGGTCATCAATCATGCTCTTGACGATACTCAAACCGACTCCGGAATGCCCGGCTCCTTTGCTGCTGGCAACCGGCCGGAACAGGTGCTTGAGCACCCGTGGTGACATGCCGGGACCGTTATCCGCCACCATGATCTCGGCCTGCCAGCCTCGGCCGGCAACAAAATTCACCCGCGTCGTCAGGGTAATGATCCCGCCCGACTCCAGCGCTTCCGCGGCATTGCGGATCAGGTTCACCAGGACCTGCTTGATCAGCACCGGGCTGGCCTCAAGCTTTTCAAGTTCTTCCTGTAAATTCAGTTGCAGCTCAATTTTACCCGATTTCAGCACCGAGTCATGCAGCGATTCGACCGTTTCCCGGATCAGCTCATTCAGATCAACTCCCTGGTCAAGAAAATCCGGGGCTTCCTGCCGATGCAGATAATAGCTGATAATATCGTCAACCCGGCGCACTTCACCTTTAATGGCAGCGGTCAGTTTGGCATGTTCCTGAGCCGAGTCGGAACGACTCAGAACTTCAGCATAATTGCCGATAATGGTCAAAGGATTATTGACCTCATGACTGACCCGGCGCAACAAGCCGGCACCGTCGTTGAACGGGTCCCCGGTCGCCGGGGCCAAAGCCGCCAGTCGGTCACCGACGACCTGGCTGATCGTTTTGAGCTGCAAAGTCTCCACCGGCGCGAGTGCTGTCGGGGAATCGACCGCCAGCACCACCGCTCCCAAAGGTTGCTCTCCGGCACTGAGGGGATAACAGACAAAGCCCTGATCACCACACAGCCTTGAGATCAAATGATCGGTCACAGTAAACTCTTTTTCGGCGCCAAAAGAGGAGACAATGACGGTATCCACAACCGCTTTAGAGAGCAGACAGAACTCCTTCTGCAGGGGTATTTCCAACTCCCGAACCAAGCTCTGTTGCCCGGTAATCTGCAGGCCGGTCAGGAGCCGACTTTTTTGATCGAGTAAAAAAAAGATCACCTCCGCAGCCGGGCTGTATTCCAGGTAAAGCCGCCGCGCCGTACTCAGCAACTGTTCCTGATCATGGATCTGGGCAAGCCTGGCCCGAGCCGCCTCCTGTTTTGCCAGGATGAAAGTCAACTCCCGCAAATGATCCAGGTTTTGAGAGAAATCCGCCTGCAACGCCTCTGCATCGTCCAACAGGGCAACGCTGGCCGGATAAAGACCCTGCGCCCATTTGAACAAATAGTGGGTTTCACTGGCACTGAGTCCAAACAGCCGCTCAGCAAGCTGCGGCAGCTCTTCCGGAAGGGCTTGCGGGACCGGGCAAAACTGCCGGGCCAGCCGGGCAATCTTCAACAGCGGCCCGCAATGCTCGATCTGGGAGACATCAACCTGCAAAAAACGAATGGCATCAGCCAGAAAGGATTCCAGCTTCCAGGAGCGGATCATCCGGTCCGCCAGCTCCAGATGGTCGAGCCCGAATCGCCCTCTTTCCAGAAGCGCCTGGGCGGTACTGCCGCAAGGGCCCACATTCATTACCAGATAATCGCGGCCGAACCTTGCGAACAGCAGGTGAATCCCCAGGTTCAGGAACAATCCACCGAGTTGGGCTTCTTCAATGCGCGAAAAATCAACCGAAGGGGCGAGGCAGCGTGCCGCCACAGCGCCGACTTGAGACGTGGCCCAGAGCCGCGCCTGAAAGGTCAACTCTTCGGCCGTAAACCGGTGCTTTGAAATCTGCTGAGCCGCTTTCAAAGCCAGGCTGGTCAAGATGGGGATCCCCAGTTTTTGCACGGCGGAGGAAACCGGTTCTGCGGGCTTGATGGCTTGGGGGATTGCCTTGCTGGCCGCCTGGATGACCTGGGCCGAGAGGGCCGCATCCTGCAAAACAAGGTCCGCCAGATTCTGATAGCTCGCCTGATTGAGACAGGCCTCGATCAGCGCCGCCAGAACGTGCGGATCGCACAGCAGAGTAGAAATATCCCTCTCACTGAACGGCTCTATGGATGGGCCCTGCCCTTGCATTCAATACCCCTCACAGAAGTCAAAACATGGTGTTTAAAGCGGTACTAAAATCTTAATTGTATTTTTTATTATCATGCATTGAGAAAAATTCAGCAAGTACAATAACCAAAAAACCTCTTAATATCCAGGCATTTAGATCGTCAATCACAACAGTTCATACAAATGAAAAAGCACTTAGGAGAAATCTGCCACAGCACAAAAAGAACACACACTAAATGGTAATCATCCGAAATTAAAAGGTTTTTTTCAAATTCAACAACAAACGGCTCATTCTCAGAACAAGCCAAAGAGCACAGAACTGCTAAAGAAAAACCATAACAAAAACATAACCAATTGTTTTCATTGAAGGTTCCATTTATCCAAAATTAGTCTTTCTTTTTGACAGCCGCAGCGAAAAAACCAGAATACATTGAGCATTTTTCTACTCATTGGATGAGGACATAATGACTCACACCCTTCTGCACCAAACCGAACAGCTTATCAACAGAATCAACGCCCCGAGAAAAGAGAACCGCGTGAAGTCCTCCACATGCTTATTACTCCAACCGATCCGCTCCCCACTGTAAGTTGTGCAGCATTCTATCGCGTGCCATGCCGTTCAGAAAGAGTCGCCTGATTCAGGCTGAGGACATCACCAATGGTGCAGGTGATTTCTGTAGCAACGTCTACGAATCGTATTCACGCCAGGAACTGACCGCGACGTGGTGCTGAAGGTACTGAAGGTGGTTGTTTTACCCAACGGGAAGGGACCGGCAACATGCTCAAGCTGGTCCGGTTGCTGCGCGCCTGCACCCAGCCGGAGGAATCACCTGAGGAACGCAGAAAATTTTACCGGTTCAAAAACTTTCTTTATAAAACGGTCAGGATCAACGAGCCGGAGATGGCCAAACAATCCGCCAAGCCCAGGGGCGGAGGATCAACATCCAGCGAGATTCTCCAATGGATCGAGTTTATAGTGGGGAAAATCGCCACGTTCCCAACCACATTTGCAAAAGCCCCGAAGAGAGAGCGCGGCCCCGCCTAAAAGGGGGCTGCGTGCAACTGCTTTTCCACCAGGGAGCGATCCTGCTCACGCCAGGGGCCAACCACCACCAGCTTCATACTCTGCCGGGTGAGCAGCTCATGGGCGGCCTGTTGAATTTTCTCGCAGGTCAGCTGCTGCAACTCCAGGCGATCCTGCTCCAGGGTGCGCAGATAGCCGGCCTGCAAGCCCCATCCGTAGCGCACGGCCAGTGAATCGCTCTGGTCCTGCGAAAACTCCAGATCAAACAGATAGCCCTTGATGGCGGCATCGAGCTCGGCCTGGGGCAACCGGTTATTGCGCAGGTCGGCGAGCACATCAAACAGCTCCGGCAGAACCTTCGGCAGGTTGGCGGGCGCCACCGACAGGTCGATGGACAGATAACCGGTGTCGCTGAGCAGCGAACAGTTGGCCTCGACGGAATAGGTCAGCCCCAGTTCCTCGCGCAACCGCAACGGTAATCGGGCTCCACCGCCCCAGGACAGCAAGCGCCGCAACAGTCGCACGGCCAGAATCCGTTCATCGTTGCGGCCGGGCAGACGAAAGGCCAGTTGCAGACTGACCTGGGAATCGGAATCATCAACCCAGCAACTCTCCGGCTGAGCCTCTTCTGGTTGCGGTGCCGGGCTCAAAGTGGGCAGCGCAGCGGGCTCCCAATGACCGAATTCACGCGTTGCCGCGCTGCGTAATTCATCCTGCGAAATAGGCCCGCAGGCACAGATCACCAGGTTCTGGGGCCGGTACCAGCTCCGGTAATAGGCCTCCAGGCAGGGCAGGTCGATGCCGGCCAGGCTTTCCGGTGTACCGATCAGGGATTTTCCGAGGGGATGTCCGGGCCAAAGCAGCGCAGCCATCAGGTTGTCCGGATTGACCAGGGTCCCTTCCTCGTTGAAGTCCTCGCGGGCTTCCTCAAGAATAATCCGCCGCTCCACATCAAGTTCCCGAAATTTCGGCCGCAGCAGCATCGACGCGAACAGAGCCAGCCCTTCCGCGAGATAGGCCGGATGAACCCGGGAATGAAAACAGGTGGTCTCGACATCGGTGGAGGCGTTGACCGCGCCGCCGATCGCCTCGAAAGCGCGCTCGATATCGGTGCTGGTGGGATAGTCTTCGGTGCCGCGAAAAACCATATGCTCCAGGAAATGGGAAACTCCGGAGATTTCGTCAGTTTCATTGCGGCCGCCGACGGCCAGGTAACAGACCAGTTCCGCGGCATGCAGATGAGGCAACGGCACCGTCACCAGACGCACCCCGTTGGGCAGGGTATCAACAAAATATTCTGAGCTGGACAAAAATGATGACCTGTTCCTTAACAATACCGCACCTTAAAATGACAAGAGCGGGCCGACGCACCGCGTCAGCCCGCTGAGGACGTAATTCAATCTAGCAGGTCTTGCTTAGCCCCGCAATAACCTGGCCGCCTCTTTGGCATGATAGGTAATGATCAGGTCGGCGCCGGCCCGTTTTATGCTGAGCAGTATTTCCATCATCACCCGCTCCCCCTCGACCCAGTCCCTTGCCGCGGCGGCTTTGACCATGCTGTATTCGCCGGAGACGTTGTAGGCAACCAGCGGCAGGTCAAAATTGTCTTTCAAATCGCGGATAATATCCAGGTAGGACAAGGCCGGTTTGACCATCAAGAAATCGGCGGCCTCGGCCAGATCCTGATTCGCTTCGCGCAGGGCTTCAAGACGGTTGGCGGGATCCATCTGGTAACTGCGCCGGTCGCCAAACTCGGGAGTGCTCTCCGCTGCCTCCCGGAAGGGGCCGTAAAAGCCGCTGGCATATTTGACGGCATAGCTCATGATCGGAATATGCTCGAAACCGTTCTCGTCCAGCACATCCCGGATCGCCGCAATCCGCCCGTCCATCATATCCGACGGCGCGATGATATCGGCCCCGGCCTGGGCATGGGAGAGAGCTTCCTTGGCGAGCAGTTCCAAGGTGGCATCGTTGTCAACATCGCCGTCCTTGATCATCCCGCAGTGTCCATGGTCCGTATACTCGCACATGCAGACATCGGTAATCACCAACAGCTCCGGCAACTCTTTCTTCAGTGCACGGATGGTATTCTGGATAATCCCACTGTCGCTGTAAGCGTCACTGCCGACGGCATCCTTCTCTTCCGGGATACCGAACAGGATCACAGCCGGAATACCGAGAGCGTAGACCTCTTTGGCTTCGCTGATAATATTCTCAATGGACTGCTGATAAATTCCCGGCATCGAACCGATTTCCTTGCGGATATTTTCACCGAAGGCGCTGAACATCGGGTAAATCAGATCATCCACACGCAGGTGGGTTTCGCGGACCATCCGCCGGATATTTTCATTGCGCCGCAGGCGGCGCGGACGATAATTGGGAAAGTACATAAATAGACTCCTTTACAATAGAGAACCGCTCAACAGCCAGCTCGCAGCGTTTGCCGTCAATTACGATAGTGTTCCACCATGGCCGCAACCAGGGCATCCAAAGTCCAGGCCGGCGGTTCCAGATCGACCTTGAAGCCATGCTCACGGATTGTCCGCGAGGTCTGTGGGCCGATGGAAAACAGTTCGGTTTTCCCCAGTAATAATTTCAACTCATCGCCAAGCATGGCCAGCAGATTATCAAAAGTGGAAGACGAACTGAAACAGATTGCATCCAGCTCTTGGTTTTTTAACAGCCGACGGATTTTTTCCGTATTCTCCCGCGGGGCGACCGTTCGATAGGCGATCGGGGCGCTGACATCCGCACCGGCGGCGCGCAGATGATCAACCAGATAAGGCCGGGCCAATTCAGCTCGTGGATAAAGAATCTTCTTTCCGGCAACGCCCAGCGCCAGCAGCTCTGCGACAATCCCTTCGGCGCTATGATCCTGTGGAACGATATCCGCGCTGAGCGCATAGGGTGCCATAGCCTGAGCTGTTTTGGGGCCGACGGCGACAACCGTAACGGCCTTCAACAAGCCGAAATACTGCTCATTTTCCAAGAACCGCTCAAAAAAAGCGTTGACCGCATTGGCCGAGGTCAGAATCAGGATATCGACATCTTCCAGATTGCGGATTTCCAGATCGAGGGGACGCCAGCTCTCCGGCGCAACGATGTCGATGGTCGGCACGCAGATCGCTTCACCGCCCTGTTCTGCCAGTAACGCAACCAGAGCGGCCGCCTGATTTTGCGAGCGGGTCACCAGAAATTTTTTCCCGGCCAAAGGCAGCTCCCTCACCGTCGTTCAATCCTCATCCTGCTTGAAGGTTTCGCAGCCGTAAACCGCGTTCAGGATCCGCCCCGCCCCCATCTCCAGGAGCTGTTTGGCCAGGGTCACACCGAGTTCGGCGGCCTGCCCGACCGGCCCGGTCAAGGTCTTTTTCAGCAGTTCCCGGCCGGCGACATCGGAGACCAGTCCGGTCAGTTCCAGTTCTGTCCCGCTGACGGTTCCGAAAGCGGCAATCGGCACCTGACAGCCCCCTTCCAGGGTGGAAAGGACCGCCCGTTCCGCGGTCACCGCATAGGCGGTCTCGGCATGATTGAAAAAATCGATCAGGCTGTTGGTCTCTTCGTCATCAATCCTGCTTTCCAGCCCCAAAGCCCCCTGGCCGATGGCGGGCAGGCAGACCTTCGGGTCAAAATATTCACCGATCTGCGCAGCGAACCCGAGCCGATGCATGCCGGCAGCAGCCAGCACCACGGCATCCAGATTATCTTCGTCAAGCTTGTTGATCCGGGTCTGGACATTACCCCTGATATCGACCATCTCCAGGTCGGGACGCAGGTTGAGCAGTTGGGCTTTGCGACGTAGCGACGAGGTGCCGATACGACCTTTGTGGCGGATATCGGCGAAGCTGGCGTAGCCCGGTTTCAGAACCACGATGTCGCGCGGATCTTCCCGCTCGGTGATACAACGCAGCCCGGTCCCCTCGGGGAAAAAAGTCGGCACATCTTTCATGGAATGGACAGCGATATCGACTTCGTGACGCAACATCGCTTCCTGGATTTCCTTGACGAACAGGCCCTTACCACCAACCATGGCCAACGGAACATCAAGGATTTTATCCCCTTGAGTCTTGATTTTAGTCAGGGTCACGGTCAGATCGGGGTAACGCTGCTCCAACTGGTCTTTAACCCAGTTCGCCTGCCACAAGGCCAAAGCACTGGCACGCGTGCCGATTCGCAAAGTACGGGACATCTCAACTCCTTCGGTTAGGTTTAACGGAATCAGTTGTCTCGCCGGCTGGTTCCGGCAGATCGAATAAGGTCCGGACAGCATCCAGGTAAAGGTTGCCGTCATCACTGGTGCTGGCCTGCTTGAGGATGCTTGTTGGGTGATGCAGGATCTTGTTGACAATCGCCGCGGTCATGGCATCAATGGCTTTGCGTTCTTTTTCGCCAAGGTGGGACAACCCGGACAGGGTTTTCTCCATCTCCAGCTGACGAACCTGCTCCAGCTGGCGGCGCAACGCAACGATGGTCGGTTTGACTTCCAGGGTTGCCAGCCAGCTTTGAAACTGCTGCACTTCGCCGGCAATGATAGCTTCAGCTTTGACCGCCTCTTTCTGCCGTTCCTTGAGGTTGGCTTCCACCACCCCCTGAAGATCATCGACATCATAGAGGTAGATACTTTCCAGCCGGTTCGCCGCCGGATCGATATCCCGCGGCACTGCAATATCGATCAGGAACATCGGTTTATACCGGCGCAGCTTGATCACGTCCTTGAGCTTTTTGGCGGTCAGGACATAATCCGGGGCACCGGTCGACGATAACACGATATCCGCCCTGTGCAATTGTTCCTGGAAATCATCAAAATTAACGGCCGTTCCGGAAAATTCTTCGGCCAGTTTTTCAGCCCGACTGAAAGTCCGATTGGTCACCAGCACTTTGGAGACGCCATTGTTGACAAAATGCTTTGCAGCCAGTTCACACATTTCTCCGGCGCCGATCAACATAACCGTCTTGTTTTCAAGGCTGTCGAATATTTTGCGGGCCAGTTCAACGGCAGCAAAGGAGACAGACACGGCATGGCTGGCGATCTCGGTTTCATTGCGGACCCGCTTGGCCACGGAAAAGGCCTTGTGCAGAAACCGGTTGAGAATGGTCCCGGCGGTTTTGAACTCGGTGGCATAGCCATAAGCGGTTTTGATCTGGCCGAGAATCTGCGGTTCGCCGATCACCATGGAATCAAGGCTGGCAGCCACCCGCATGACATGCTGCATGGCCGCTTCGCCCTCGTAATGATAAAGGTGAGGATCCAGCGCGACCTGCTCCAGCTGATGATAATGGGCCAGAAACGCCTTCAGCTCAACAATCCCGGCTTCGGGAGTGCGAGTGGCGGCATACAGCTCAACCCGGTTACAGGTCGAAACAATGACCGCTTCGGCGATTGCTGGCAACGCCTGCATCTGCGCCAACGGAGCGGCCATGGCGGTCGGCGGGAAAGCAACCTTTTCTCTGATTTCCACCGGGGCGGTCTTATGACTCAACCCCACAACAATGATATTCATAGCATCGTTTTCAGTAAGCTTCAGCTCAATTAACGGCAAAAGCTTCGAATGTGTGATAACCACTGAGCAGCAAGTTCACCCCCAGGAAGGTGAAGAGCAGAAACATAAAGGCGATGATGGAAAAAAGAGCCGCGGTACGGCCTCGCCAGCCCGCGGACAGACGCCCGTGCAAAAGCGCGGCGTAGAGGAACCAGGTAATCAGCGCCCAGGTCTCTTTCGGGTCCCAACTCCAGTAACTGCCCCAGGCGGTATTGGCCCAGAAGGCACCGCTGATAATACCGAGGGTCATTAGTGGAAAACCGACACTCAGGCAAGTGTAGTTGACTTTGTCGAGGGTATCCAGCGAGGGCAACAGTTGGAAAATACCGGTAAAATGTTTGCTTTTCAGCATGCGGTTCTGCACCAGATACATGATGCCGGCACCAAACGACAGCGCAAACGCAGCATTGCCGAGAAAAGCAAGGGTAATGTGAACCGGGAACAGCCAGCTCTTAAAGAGCGGGTTCAACTGCACCACCACATTGGGGCTTAAAGCGCTGGCAACCATCAGCACAAAGGCCAACGGCGCAGCGAAAGAGCCCATCACCGAGAGCCGGAAGCGCAATTCCAGTAACAGGTAGAGCAGCACCAGACACCAGGCAAAAAACGACAGGGATTCCTGCAGGCTGGTCACCGGTGTCCCGCCGACCCTGGAGTGGAGCACCGCAAAAGAGCCCGCATGGACGATGACCCCGACGAGCAGGAACCAACGCCCCAGCCGTCCTGCTTTGGTTTTTTTGCCGATCATGGCGGCCAGGTAAAGAATGCTCGCGGTGAGATAGATCAGAGTGGTGCTAGAGGTCAACAGAGTCGAGGTTCCCATGGTACCCTTTCCGGCGCTTCGGACCCGCGATGATAAAACATCATTCGGTTACCGCTTCTCATGAAGTCGGGAGATTGTATTGTTCACCAATCTCGTGTGTCAACTTTTTTATTTTCCTTACAGATTTTATCAATTTGGCGCTTCAGCCGTTTCGAAGCAGTCTTTTTCTAACGGCCGAATAATTCTTTTTCGACCAGCTCACAGAGCAGATGACCGGCAAATTGAGCCAGTTCCAGCAGCCGTGGCATAGAATCGGTGGCCAGGTCAATGCAGACGTCAAGATCATCCTTGAACAGAGGGTCTTTGCGGCAATCGCCGGACAACAGCACCACGGCCTGCTCGTTTTCCAGGGTTTCTTCAACCAGGGCCTGAAGTTCGGGAGCAGCAGACCCGTCGGAGCAGACCAGCAACAGATGGTGCTGGCTGTTGACCGCACGATAGTGGCGTACCAAATGCTGTTCGAACTGCCCTTCCGCCATCATCCGAGCACTCAGCAGGGGATCACTCCCGAGGCAGAGCGCCGGCAGGACCGGGCGGTCGAAATCAAGCCGGAAGGCAAATTGCGCCGCCATCAGCTGGGCAATAGCCGCCATATGGCCGTGTCCGGCCAGAAGGAGTTGCCCCTCTTCGGCAAACAGACCAGCGAGCCGTTTGGCCAGCGCCACCATCTGATCGTTCTGTTCCTGACAGAATTTTTCGTGCAAAGCGAGGACTTGAGCGCACGCTTCGTTGATTTGCTGATTCATTCTTTACCTCCAGAGCCGGTTCCCCCAAAACTCAGGAAAGCTCGGCACAAGCATAATATGGACCGGCACCCTTGCTGTCAAGCGCGAGCGGACACCGGAATACAACTTGATTTTTCTGTAATCTTCTCTATATATTTGAGTTCGAATATCAATTCACCGAAACAGAAAAGCCACTACTGGAAAAAAGGAGAAGTCGATGGCTAGCGACAAAGTACTCGAAATTACCGACGCTCAATTTGAAGCTGACGTTCTTAAATCTGCAACACCGATTCTGGTCGATTTTTGGGCAACCTGGTGTGCACCCTGCAAAGCGATCGCCCCGGTGCTCGATCAACTGGCGGAAGAATATGAAGGCAAGATCAAAATCGGCAAAGTCAATGTCGATGAAAATCCGGCCACTCCCGGTCAGTATGGTGTGCGTGGCATTCCCACCATGATCCTGTTCAAAGATGGCGAAATCGTTGACCAGCTGGTTGGCGCCGTGCCGAAAAACCAGGTTGAGAATCTGCTCCAGAAAGCTCTTTAACAGCCACCACCAAACAGGCTCCGATCCACAGGATCGGGGCCTGTTTTCCAATCATCTCCGCCCCAAAGCATCTCCGCCGTCGGCCAGATCGCAGCCCAGCTCAGAACTGTCTTTTACTGTCCAGTAAAATGGTCACCGGCCCGTCATTGACCAGATCGACCGCCATATCGGCGCGAAATTTACCGGTTTGGGTGGCCACGCCGCGAGCGCTGACCTGTTCAACAAAATAGTCGCACAGAGGCTCTGCTTGCTCGGGGAGCGCCGCTGAAGAGAAACTGGGCCGTCGTCCTTTGCGACAGTCCGCCAGCAGGGTGAACTGCGACACCACCAGAATCTGCCCGCCGCAATCCGCCACCGAGCAATTCATCTTACCGACCGCATCTTCAAAAATCCGCAGCCCTACAGTTTTTTCCGCCAGGTAATCGGCGGCCGCACGGTCATCACCGTCCTCAATCCCCAGCAGAACCAGCAATCCCTGACCAATCGCGGCTATCCGTTGCCCGGCGACACTAACCCCGGCCTGACTCACCCGTTGAATCACTGCTCTCATCAGCAGATTCCTTCTTTCGACCCGGCCAGCTGGCGCAGCAGGGCCAGATTCTCCAGGTCATGACAATGCTCCGGGCCACCGGGAGTTTCCAGTATTTTCGGTGTGTCGGCAAAGCGCTGATCACTCATCAAGGCGGCAAACCCGGCCCGGCCGATCTCCCCTTTGGCCACATGTTCGTGCCGATCCACCCGCGAACCCAAAGGTTTCTTGCAGTCGTTGAGGTGAAACAGCGCCAGCCGGTCGCAACCGAGCAGACGATCGAAACCAGCCATCACCTCATGGTAGGTCTGGGCGCTGCGCAGATCATAACCGGCGGCAAATGCATGACAGGTATCAAAACAGACAGCAAACCGTTCCGTCCCGACCAGGCTGCAGATTTCTGCCAGATCCTCAAACCGGGCGCCAAGACTGGTCCCCTGGCCGGCGGTATTTTCCAGTAGAACTCTGACCCTGGACGGAGCTCCAGCGAAAATGCTGCGAAAGCTGGCGGCAACGGTCTGCAAACCCGCCGCAACCCCTTGTCCCATGTGCGCACCGGGATGCATGACCAGATCACCGATGCCCAGCTGCTCGCAACGAACCAGTTCATCGACAAAGGCATCAATCGATTTTTTCCTGAGCTCCGGATCCGGGCTGGCCAGGTTGATCAGGTAACTGTCATGGGCTGCCACATAGCGAATGGGACTATTTGCGTGGGCGCTACGAAACGCGGCGATGGCTTCTGTGCTCAGCGATTTTGCCTGCCAACGGCTGGCATTGCGGGTAAAGATCTGGATTGCGGAACAACCGATCAGTTCCCCCCGGCTGAAGGCTCGGTCAATACCACCGGCAATCGAGACATGGGCGCCGATCAACAACTCTGTTGTGCTAGGCCGACTCACCCGGCAGCTCCCGCCCAGATTCCCAGCAATCCGGCGATATCCGCCGGTTCCCTGATCCAGGCATCGACAAAGTCAAAGCTGTTCTGCGGATCCTGCGGCCCGACCAGCACGGTTTTCATTCCGAGCTGCTTGGCGGTTTGCAGGTTCTGCGGCTGATCTTCCACCATGACGCACTGCTCACCGGTCAGTTGCAACTGGGTAAGAACCTTGTGATAGGGTCCGGGATTCGGTTTCGGTTGATAATTGTCGATGCGGATGTCGAAAACATCCACAAACAGCCCGTCCAGCCCCAGGGCGTTGACCACCCGGTCGGCATGATCGCGGGAGCCGTTGGTAAAAACATAGCTGGGTGCCGGCAACCCGGCCAGCACGCTCTGCAGTCGCAGATCGCAGGAAAGCCGGCTGGCGACGTCCACGGCATGCACATAGTCCAGATAATCTTCCGGATTGACCCCATGATGGCGAATCAGCCCCTGCAGGGTGGCGCCGTAATCTTTCCAGTAACGCCGCCGCAAACCATCGACCGCCTGCGGATCAATGGCGACGATCTCTTCCATGTAACGGTTGATCCGCACATCGATGAGCGCAAAGAGGTCCTTTTCCCGCGGATAAAGAGTGTTATCCAGATCAAACAGTATCGCTTTCATACCCGCCTATTTCGGTTCATATTCGCCGCTGAACACTTCAACGGCAGGGCCGGTCATCAGCACCGGTCCGTTGTCGAGCCATTCCAGTTCCAGCTCACCGCCGCGTAGATGATTCAAGATCTTGCGCTCGGTCTTGCGGGTCAGAACGCCGGCCACGGTAACCGCCGAAGCCCCGGTTCCGCAGGCCAGGGTTTCCCCTGCACCCCGCTCCCAGGTGCGCTGGATCACCTCTGTCCGGCTCACAATCTGGACAAACTCGATGTTGGTACGGCGCGGAAACCAGTCGCTGGTTTCGATCTGCGGTCCGATTTCAGTGACCGGAAAGGCGGCAACATCATCGACATAGACCACCGCGTGGGGATTGCCCATGGAAACACAGGTCAGCTCAAGGGTATGACCGGCAACCACAAAGGGAACCAGCACGGCGGTTTCGGTCGCTGGACCGGTCATGGGGATGGCGGCACGCTGCAGTATCGGCAGGCCCATGTTGACGCGAACCTTGGCCACCAGGCCGTCGCTCCCCAGAAACAGCTGCAAATCAAGCACCCCGTTGCCGGTTTCAACCTGCAGCGCGGTCTTCCGCACCAACCCGTGATCATAAGCGTACTTGGCAACACAACGGATCCCGTTGCCGCACATTTCCGACTCACTGCCATCGGCATTGAACATCCGCATGCGCACATCTGCCACTTGCGAAGGCAGGATCAGGATCAGCCCATCCGAACCGATGCCGAAATGTCGGTCACTGGCACGGCGCGCAAACTCCTCGGGATCGGCCACCTGTTGCTGAAAACAGTCGATATAAATATAGTCATTGCCGATACCATGCATTTTGGTAAATTTCATTTTCACCCCCTGGACCGTTGTGATTATATGAAGCTCTCTGATAATATAATGAGACTATCTCATGCTCTCAACTCTTAACGTTTTATTTCCGGAGAAATCATGGCGTTTTTTCTAAAAACCAAAATCTGGCAGACCGGGGCGCTTGACTGGTGGGGAATGATCAACAATGAGGATGTGTTCCTCGGCAACCGCGAGTTCCCGCAACCGCCGGAAGAAGGCGATGAATGGCTGGTCCGGAGCACCGGACAGCGTTTCAAAATCATCGACCGGGAGATTCGCCTGATTGCTCAGGAGGAACCGCAGGACCAATGGACATATTGAACATCATTCAGATTCCGGCCAGTGACATGGATAATTTCTCCTACCTGGTCTATTGTCCGGAAACCATGCATGGCGCGGCCGTTGACCCTTCGATGCATCCCGAACGCCTGCTTGAAAAAGCACGGGAATTGAACGTCGACCTGAAACTGCTGCTGAATACCCACGGCCACAGGGATCATGTCGCCGGCAACGGGGCCATTATTGAAGCGACCGGAGCAAAACTGGCGGCCCACCCCCAGGACGTGCCAAACCCGGACATCATCCTCTCGGAAGGTTCAACCATCCAGCTTGGCAACGGTCTGCTCAAGGTTCTGCACACTCCAGGGCATACCCCCGGATCGATCGTCTTTCGCAGTGGCCTGCAGCTGATAACCGGCGATACCCTCTTTGTCAGTCGCTGTGGCCGGGCGGATCTGCCGGGCAGTGATGTGGCAGCCCTTTACGATAGCCTGCAGCGCTTGAAAACCCTGCCGCAAGACACCACTATCTACCCGGGGCACGACTACGGACCCCAATCGACCTCAACGATCGGCTGGGAACTGGAGCATAATGATTTCCTGAAATGTCCCGACCTGCAGAGTTTTATCAGACTAAGAATGGCCTGAGAGAACCAACCTGCCCAGGCACTCAGTCGGTCAGAACCCAAGCGGGTCATTAAATAGGTTCATCTCTGAAATGTTCAAGCAGTTGGCGAGTAATGCGCTTTTCCCCACCGCGCAAAAAGACCGTCATCGATTTTGTGCGTCCCTTCATGGCTCGGCAGGCTTTTTTTCCTACCACCCGCTAGCGCTTCAGATTGATCACGCGGGTTCCTGCCAGACGATCATTCCAGCCGCGGCGTTGCGGATTGGCAAAAACGGAGAGATACCCGAGTCCGGCGGGCAGCAGTTGGAGCAAACCGCCGACCGTATGCAGAAAAGCATGAGGAAAATCCAAGGCATCGCCGCCGATGGTTTCAACCCGCAAACCGGTAAGCATTTTCCCCGGCGTCTGTCCGGCCAAAAAATGGAATAGGGTGAAATAGCCAAAGAACAGAGAAAACAACACCAGGAAGTAAGGGATAGAAAGGTCCAGCAAGGTGGTCACAGAGGGGAGCAGCTGATCGTTCACCCCTCCCATGGCAGCTTCGGCAGCAATAACAAAGCTGCCGCCGACCACAGCCAGCACGATGATATCGCAAAACCCCGCTAAAAGACGCTTGCCCAAACCGGCCGTGTCGAGTTCTTCAGTGGCCAAAACGGAAACTTCATCATCAATCGCTTCGTCGCTATCGTCAAGCACAGCAGTTGCCGCCAAAGGCGAGGCAGTAACCTCCTCGTCGACACTCGCCAATTGCTCAGCCAGCTCATCGAATTGCCGGTAATATTCAGCGTAGACCGCTTCCTCGTCGCGAACTTCGGCTGGTGCCGAGACCACAGGGGTCGGCGCCAGATCGGGCTCGTCCAATGCCAGCTCAGCATCCGGTTCGACGGGAATCTCTTCCGCCACACTGAAGAGATCATCCTGCTCCTCCGCAACGGCAAAGGAGTCCGTCAGCATAGCAGGACTCTCGTCCAGCAGGGCCTCAGCTTCGTTTTGAGTCAGGTCGAACAAATCCGCCGTAGATTCAGCATCCGGAGTCCCCTCGGCTGCAGAGGACTCCGGAAAATCAAAAGGGTCTGCGGGGTCCTTTCCCGGTTCTTTTTTGGCCGCATTCGTCGCGCTATCCTCATCCGGATCAAAGCCGAAATCATCCTCCAGATCGTCTTCCTCTGGCAGATCGAAGGAAAAATCAGTACTATCCGTCGCTTCGGCTTTGGCCTTTGGGCCTTCCAGGGTTTCCTCGACATCTTCGTCCTCCGGAGCTTCCTCAAAAAGCTCGTCAAAGGAAAGATCGTCATCCTCGGTGCTGTCCCCCATGAAATCAAAGCCGAAATCATCGCTTTCGGCGGTCGGGGCTTCCGGTTCCGGACTAGTTTCGAAAACAGGTGCAGCGGCGACCGAAGCCGTTGCAGCGGCAACCGCGGCATCAGCATCGAAATCGGTTTCGACCGCTGTTTCACCAGCAACCGTCTGTCCGGGGAACAGGACGCTTTTAATTCCGTAACGCTCTTTGAACTCAACCAGGTCTTTACCGCATTTTTTGCAGTTGTCGAGATAGTCAAAACTGTTGAAGCCACACTTGGGACATCTCATGATTTTTCCTTTCCTCTGAGCACGGTTCCTCAACCATGTCGGCCCGTAGCAAAATCACCATAAAGATATTGTAAAATCGACATTATCGCAAGCCCAGCGGTTTCGGTGCGGAGAATTCTCGGCCCCAGCCCAACAGGGACAAACCCGGCTTGTTTGATCAGTTCGATTTCGTTGCGGCTGATGCCTCCTTCGGGTCCGATGATGACAGCGACACTCTGCGGAATCTGGCGAGGCAGAGCTGCTGTCAACGAACCGGCTTCCTCTTCCCACAGCACCAGCTTCAAATCAGCCTGCACCTGGCCCAACGCCTGAGGTAAAGACAAATCAGCCTGGAGTTCAGGCAAGTGATATTGGCGACTCTGGCGCGCGGCTTCCTGGATGATTTTCCACCAGCGCCCCAGTTTTTGCTCTTTTTTTTCGGCTTTGAGACGGCCAACGCTGCGTTCCATCGCCACCACCTGAAAACAGCTGACCCCAATCTCCGTCCCCTTCTGGAGGATAAGCTCCAGTTTTTCACCCTTCGGCAGACCCTGGAGAAGGGTCAAACGGCAGGCTGCGGCAGGCTGGGTCTCAACCTGAAGAACCTGCACCTGATCCAAAGCGTCCAGAACCCCCCTGGCAACCTGTCCGGTGCCGTTGAACAGTTCAACTTCGTCGCCGGGACTCAGGCGGAGAACGGTCTTGATATGTTTTCGTTGTTCCGCCGGCAGCACCAGCACGCTGCCGCAACTCAGCTCTGGTTCGGGAATAAAAAAACTCCGCATCAACGATTCCGGCGATAAAGGAGGCAGACCCAGTCGTCCAGGTAACGACTGGCAAAGGATTCCAGCGGAAAACCGTCAAAACCCGCGCGCACCAGCGCTTCTTTCTCCCGCAAAATCCCGGACAGAACAAGCCAGCCGCCCGGCCGCAAATGCGCCATAAAAGCAGGACCGAGCCGGACATTCTCTTCCGCGAGGATATTCGCAACGACCAGATCAAAGGATCCCGGAAGAGACTCCAGGGGCGTCTCCGTTACTTTAATGCGCTCCTGATAACCGTTCTTCTGCACATTTTCGCGGGCGACCTGACAGGCAATCGGGTCAATGTCATTGGCCAGCACCGCTGCGCAACCCAGGGCCGCGGCCCCCAATGCCAGCAGGCCCGAGCCGGTTCCAACATCCAACATTTGAGCGGGCGGCGTGGGGCTGGCCAGCAGCTCCGCGATGGCCTCCAGACATAATCTGGTCGTCGCATGCGAGCCGGTCCCGAACGCCATCCCCGGATCGATCTCAATGACCACATCATTGGCAGCAACTTGAGCCTCTTCCCAACTGGGACAGACCACCAGTCGCTCACCGACGCGAAAAGCGGAAAAATTCTGTTTCCACTGTTCGGACCAGTCCTCAATCTGGACGGTCTCGCCGAGGAGGACTTCCAGGGACAGTTCATCCGGCAGCGGGGCCTGGCGCAGGGCCACTGCAACCTTCGTCACCAGCTGTTCGGGGGAACAGTCCGCCTCAAAATAGCCCTTAAGCCGATAAATCCGCTCCGCGTCAAGGGCATCGTCAGGCACCACAAAGGTATCCAGCTGCCGTTCTTCAACAACAACGCCGGAGCATCCGCAATCGGCAAGCAAGACGCTGACCAGATCAACCCAAGCCCCAGGAACACCAACCTCTATCGCAATCCATTCATTTTTCATCATCACTAATTAACAGAATCTATCAATGAAAACAATAAGGAATCAGTAAATTTGTACACTCTGACCATAAACAAAAATAATTAAAAGAATCTATCATTGCCCTTGCGCACTTTTTTAGACTCTGCTAAAGTTTAATCTGATTTTCATGAGCCTGAGCTAGTAAAACCTCATGATATTATTTTTTCAGATTAAAACCAACCCTTTACCAAACCCATTTCAACAAATTGGTGGCGGGGTTTTTAATATTCCGCACCACTAGATACAGGTGCAACGGCATTGACCAAAAGGAGACTCATTGATGCGGATCCTGGTTGTCGAAGACGAAAAAAAGGTCGCCAGTTTTATCAAGCGGGGCCTGGAAGAAGAAGATTTTACTGTTGATGTTGCCCATGACGGCGAAAGCGGTATCGCCATGGCGGAAAGCTCCAGTTATGATCTTATTCTGATGGATGTCATGCTACCCAAGAAAGACGGCCTGAGTGCAATCAAGGAGTTACGTGAAAAAAACATCTCGACCCCGATTCTGTGCCTGACCGCCAAGGACACCGTTGAGGATATCGCATCCGGCCTGGACATCGGCAGTGATGACTACCTGACCAAGCCTTTTGCCTTTGCCGAGCTGGTGGCACGGGTCAGAGCCCTGATCCGCCGTGGCTCACAGGACCGCGGGGCCGAACTCTATTTTGCCGATCTGCGGCTGGACCCGGTTGGCCACAATGTCTGGCGCAATAACCGGCCAATCGACCTCACCGCCAAGGAATACGCCCTGCTGGAATACTTCATGCGGAACCCGAATCAGGTTCTGACTCGAACCATGATCGCTGAACATGTTTGGGACTACACCTTCGATTCCTTTACCAATATCATTGACGTCTATGTCAATTATCTGCGGAAAAAAATTGACCGTGATTTCGACAAAAAACTGATCCATACCGTCCGGGGCGTCGGCTATGTCCTGAAAGATTCGGACTGACCCTGGTCTCCAGGGTCATCTGCATTTATGATGAAGAAAATATTGAGAATTGATTGGCCTGCTCTGCAACAAACAGCCGGCCAATCGCCACCACCCCAAGATGACCCATATTATTATTGGGAGGAACAATCGCATTGACCTGCTCAAACAACCAGCAGCGAAAATATAAACATGCAAAGGCATCTGCCATCAATCGCCTGATTCAGCTCATGAATAAAACCGATCCGGAAGTTGAGCCCCTCTTTTTCACTCCGGAAAGTACCGATCCTGCAGAAGTCCAGGAGCTGGCCCAAAGCTATAATGCGCTGATGGAGCGAATGGCCAACAATCTGCGCCGGTCAAGACAGTTTGCGGCAGATGTTACCCATGAATTGCGGACGCCTTTGACCATTTTGCGCGGCGAAACAGAGCTCGCCCTGCGCAGTGGACGGGATCAGGAAGAACTCAGAAAGGTTTTGGAATCAAACCTTGAAGAGATCAGTCGCATGAGCTACCTGATCGAGGACCTGCTGTTGCTTTCCAAAAGCGACCTGGGACAGATTCCTTTAAAAATGGAGCCCATCTATCTGCCGGAGCTTATTGTCGAACTGCACCACCAGGCCCAATTGCTGGCTGCAGCAAAAAGTATCCGCGTAGACCTGAACTGCCCCCGCCAGGATATTTTTATTCTTGCGGACAACCTGCGAATGAGACAGGTCCTGTTAAACCTGCTGACCAATGCGATCAAATATACGCCCGCGGGGGGGAAGGTCGGGATAGATATCGAACTGACCGATCGGGACCAGGTCAGAATAACGATCAGCGACAGCGGCATCGGCATCGCCCAAGAAGAATTGGAACTTATTTTCGAACGCTTTTACCGGGTTGATAAAACCCTTAACCGTAATGACGGCGGATCAGGCCTCGGTCTGTCCATCGCCAAATGGATTGTCGAAGCCCACGATGGAACCATCAGCGTTTCCTCAACCCCTGGCCAGGGAAGCCGCTTCAGCGTGACGCTCCCGCTGACCGAAAGCGAAAATTTCGATTAAATAAACTTTAAATTTTTTTAGTTCACTTTTCTGAACGATTTTAGTATAAGTACTTCCAGAAACCTCTTCGGAGGTTTCGCGCCCCGAAGACCTACCCCCCCTCCAGGTCTTTGGGGCTTTTTTTTGCCTTACTCTCCTGCCCTTCTTGCTCTACCAACTTTCAAAACAACCATCTGCCTGTTATAATTTCGCCGGAGCTCGGTGGAACAGCAAAGCCGGTTCAGAATGCCGACCCGTTCCCCAGCCCATTCTCCACGCCACATCCCCTTCAGGAGGTCAGAATTCATGTTTTTTCAACCCCGCGCAGTTTACCTGGCAGACTCTTTCATGCTGCCCGTCGGCAAATACAACGGTAGACACCGTCCCAAAATGAGTTTTTTCGAACTGGTCGACGCACTTCAGCCATTACTGAACAATTCCAAAATCGACAAGGACCGCATCGGCTGTGTTGTGGTCGGCTCCCAGAATCCGTTTGCTTTTTCAGGGATCGACAATGTTGCGGCTAAGGTCAGCGGCCGGCTCGGGATCAGCGGAGCAAAGTCCGTTCTGGTCGATACCGCATCCTCCTCGGGAGCTAGCGCTTTTGAAGCGGCTTTCATGGAAGTCGCATCCGGGCAACATGATCATGTCCTGGCCCTCGGCATTCAGAAAATGAGTGATGTCTCAACCCGTGAAGCCACCAAAATAGTCGCCGGGGTCATCGACCGGGAAGAAGCCGAATACGGGCTGACCATGCCTGCCTGCGGAGCGCTGGTTGCCCAGTCCCTGATCCAGGAATTCGGCTTGAGTCTGGAAAAATGGAGCCACTATACCTCGCGTTGGACCGAGCGGTCCCATCACTATGCCGCACAAAACCCCAACGCTCATCTCAACTATGAAATCCCGGCAGAGCAGTATCTGGCAGAAATGGATGGGGGGAAAAATTATCTGTATTACGACCCTCTCCATTATTACGATTTTTGCCCCATGTCCGACGGAATTGCGGCCTGCCTGCTGACCTCGCAGAAGAGCCGGGTCCGGGTGTCAGGGGTTGGCTCCGGCACCGACATCCCGACCATTGCGGATCGCCTGACCTACACCAGTTTTCCGGCGACTCGCATTGCCTTGGCTCAGGCGCTGGGCATGGCCGGGCTTAAAAACCTGCACGAACTGAATACTCCCGTCCATATCAACATGCACGACCCCTTTAACGGCTTCGGTGCCATCAACTTAGTTGACCTTGGTGTTGTTCCCCGTAAAAATCTTTTGGATGGGCTGCTCGATGAAAAACTGACCGGACCGAGCGGACTGTTTCCGACCAACCTCACCGGCGGTCTGAAAGGCCGCGGCCACCCCCTCGGCGCAACCGGAATGGTCCAGATCGTTGAAAATCATCAAATGCTCGTCAGCGGCGATTACCAGGCAGCCCTATCCCATTCCATCGGCGGGCCGATCAACAATAACGTCGTCATCCTCTTGGAAACCCAGGAGCAGTTTCTCAGCCGTGGGGCGGTACCCTATCGGCCAGAGGGCAGACCGCTACTCGGCCGGCTGAAACCGGCCGACATCACCCTGGAAACGATACTGGGGAAGGAACATAAATGCACGGCCAAGTTACTGGCCAAAACCTCACGGTTCGATTTCCGCACCGGAAAAGCCCAACGCACCCTGCTGGTTTTTTCCAAAAAGCATGAAAGCGAGAACTACCGCTTTTTGATCGGCGTCGCCCCGGAAACTGCGGCTTCCCTTGAGGGCCTGAAATACGGCGATAAAATTCAGCTGCAACAGGTCGATGGCGAGCTCAGCATCAACGATGTCCCGATTCGTCGACTCTATCGTAAAACCATTGAGGGGGTGGTCGAAATCGCGGATACGGCAATGCGTCATCTGCGCCGGAAAAAGGAGTAAATTTGCGCATCTGCACAGTGCAAAAACAGCCCTGTCATGATAATCTGCGTCGATGCGGATAACAGTTAAACAACAAGTCCTTCTGGCTCCTGCAACGATGCTGATTCTCTTGGTTCTGGTGCTGGGGTTTATGCAGTACACGTACTGGAACCTCACCGCCAAAAGAGCGGAAGCCAGAGCCATCGGCACCACCTTTGTCGCCGTCGCTGAAGCGGACATGGCCGCAAGAAGGCTGCATCTCCTCATGCGGACGCTGCAATATACCGGGATGGCTGCGCCTGAAGATATGGCCCTTATGGCTGACCTCTACGAACGCCTGCTGGCGGCAGTCGATCGCCTTGAGCCGTTCGGCCCGCTCAAGCAATCAGGGCAGATTTCGCTGCTGAAAAGCCTGGTCCTGGAGTTAAACCCCGGCAACAGCCCGGAACCGGAACAGACTGCCGAATCCTTTGCCAAATTCAGGGCCGAACTGTCTGCGCTGTCCAATCTGACTCAGGTCTATCTCAACAAACTGCGCTCCACCCAGGAACAGGACATTGACCACTTGGTCGAAAGGGCGGCGGTGGTCTCCATGTCCATCCTGGTCCTGGCCATTATCCTCGGGCTGTTTATCTCGACGTATTTCAGTCGCCGGATCCTGCACCGCATCCAGGATCTGTCCCACAACGCAGTGCGTATCGCAGATGGAAAGCTTGATCTGCCCCCTGCTCCCGACCGCATTCGCGACGAACTGGACACCCTGGCGGTCTCCATCAACAGGATGACCAAACGACTGACCCAGGTTATCGGTAGTGAAAAACTTTTTGAAGGGGCGGAGGAAGAACGTCGGCGCATCGCCATGGATCTTCACGACCAGTCTCTTTCCGACCTCTCCGGCATTCTGCGCGGCCTGCAGAATCTGGAGCCGACTCTCCCCGAAAAAGAGCTCAGGGAACGCATCGACAACCTGGAGCAGGATCTGGGCCGGGCTATTTCCAACCTGCGTGAAATCATGAACAATCTGCATCCGCAGACGTTGGATATCCTCGGCCTTGGCGCAGCCATTGAAGCACATCTGGAGCAACATTGCGACTCAGACGATTTGCCCGCTTACCATTTCCATACCGACCCGCGCATCAACAATCTGCAACTGGGCCGGTTGCAACAGCTCTCCCTTTACCGCATCGCCATTGAAGCGATCCGTAATGTGTTAAGGCATGCCGGGGCCAATCGCTATGAAGTTGACCTGGAACTGCGCGATACGGTACTGGTCCTGTCCGTTGAAGATAATGGTCGGGGCCTGCCGGTGTTACCGGCTCATCACGAAGGACGGGGCCTGAACAATATCAGGGAGCGGGCCAGAAAAATTGGTGCTGAGGTCAATTGGACCGCCTCCCGCTTTTCCAGTGGCACTCGGTTCGAATTGACACTCCCCTGCAGCACCGACCACGTCAAGGGATAACACCATGAAACCATTGAAAATCATCATCGCCGAAGACAACCCCAAAGACCTTGAGTTTCTTGAACTGCTGATATCATCCTGGGATGAAGAGGTCAGCGTGACCCATGCCCACAACGGTCAGGCCGCCCTGGAATTGGGGCTCAATCAGGAGGCGCCCCTGGTCATCAGCGATATTCAGATGCCCGAACTCAATGGTATTGACTTTGCCCGGGAACTCTGGCAGCAAAAACCGGCGGCACGCATTGTGTTCTGGAGCCAGTTCAAAGACGAAATGTACGTGCGAGCCCTGGCCAAAATCGTTCCTCCGGAAACAGTCTACGGGTATATCCTCAAATCCAGCTCGAAAGAACGGATTGCCTCAGCCATCCACACCGTACTGATCGATGAACAATGCTGGATTGCCCCCGAAGTTCGCAAAGTTCAAGGGCGGGCCGGCCATTCCCTGACGGCCCTCTCCGATATCGAATACGAGGCACTGCTCGATATTTCCCTCGGTCTGACCGATAATCTGATTGCCCAACGGCGCTATCTGTCCAGGCGGGGGGTGCAGAGCAGACTCAATTCCCTGTACAGCAAACTGGGTATAGATCAGGAACAGTTTCATAGCGATAAATACGGAGATTCCTTTAATTTACGCAACCGGGCGGTAGCGGTCTCCCTGGCGCGGGGACTTATCAACGCTTTTGAAATGGAAAACGAAGAACAGGATTTTCAAACCTGGTTTAAGCGCTTTCAGCGCAACAACAAACCCAAAGATACTTTTTAAATCAAGAACTTGACGTTGAGCTAGTCCATTCAGTTAAGAAATTAGTGGATTTGGTCATTTCCGTCCTACTAGCCGATAAAACCCTATTTTTAGAGAATGAAATTCTCCATCTTATCTTGTTAAAACCCCTATTTTATGCTAAAAGGTCTTACCAAAAACTTTGGAGATTTTCATGACCACCGTATTCAAACCGATCCGCCCCAAAAAGCTCTCGGAAGAAATCGTCGATCAGATTAAAGAGCTTATCTCACGCGGTGAGTTGGGCCCCGGACAGCGCATTCCCTCGGAGAGGGAACTGGCCACGCTGCTTGGCGTCAGCCGCCCTTCGGTGCGCGAAGCGATTATGGTGCTGGAAGCCATGGGCTTCCTTGAATCTCGCCAGGGGGGTGGAACCTTTGTCCGTTCACTGGCAGACGCAACCATGGCCGATCCCTTGGCCAATATGGTTGAGCGGCGCGATCCACGCATGCTGCATGCCTTGACCGAGGTCCGCATCGGCCTGGAAACCTGGTCGGCTTACCTGGCAGCAAAGAGAGCCGAAAAACCAGAATTGGATCGCCTGCGCCAACTGTTTACCATTATGGAAGAACAGGCTGAAAACGGTGGCTGGGACCCCGAGGTCGATTTTCAATTTCACCTGACCATTACCGCAGCCAGCCACAATACGCTGCAGGTTCATGTGCTGAACACAATACAAACCCTCTTTCAAACAACGATCATGGTCGCACTCGGTGAATTTTACAGCAAGGAAGGCTACATCAAGCTGCTGCTGGAACATCACCGCAACATTCTTGAGGCTATTGAAAATCGTAATCCGGAGCGAGCCAGGGAAGTTATGATGCAGCATCTGACCCTGGTCGAAGAGAAGCTCGCCCTGTTCCTGCAGACCAGCCCCCCTGCCCCTGAAAAAGACTGACCGCACGCCCCTCGGCTTGAAGAGTTGGCGCGTTAATTCTGAATATTTTTTGCTGCCGACAAGGTTGGACAGCTGACAACAAGCCCGGACAATTTTTTCAATCCGCGGTTAGCGTGCTCCCTGCGTCCCCGAATCACGCTTCTCATTATCCCAGCAAATAACTCGGTTCCGACCAGCCGACTTGGCTCGGTAGAGGGCTTTATCAGCCCGATCCAGAAGCGCCTGCACCGTATCCATGCCGTGCAGGTGATCAGCCACCCCCATACTGACAGTCACCCGCAACGGAACCGCCTGGGTCTCAGTGTCACAGCAGAACAGCTCACTGTGCTCAATCTGTTGGCGGAGTTTCTCTGCGATTTTGATCGCGTCCGCCTTTTTCGTATGAGGGAGCACCAGCAGAAACTCTTCCCCGCCATAACGGCAAAGACTATCTGCTTCACGAATGGAATCACGCATCAGGCTCGCCAGTTTCTTCAACGCCTGATCACCGCAATGATGCCCCCAGCGGTCATTGACCTGCTTAAAATGATCGATATCCAGCATCACCAGCGACAATGGAAACCCGTACCTGGACACTCTGGAAAATTCCTCCTTGAGGCGCCTTTCCAGATAACGGCGGTTATTGACCCCGGTAAGACAGTCAATGGTATTTTCCTGTTCGAGAACAAAAACCCTTTTCAGATCTTTTGCCGTCTCCAAAGCCAGTCTGCAAACCAGCAGCACAAACACCGCCCCGAAAAAAAAGATGACAGGTACGATCAATTCAGCCGGCCCGCCGTAGGTGCGACCAAATGCGACGGCATAATAGCCATACCCTACCAGGAACAAGCACACCAACCCCTGCAGGAAGCACCACCGCCCTTTTATTTTTCCATCTGGCAAATGGGAAATCAGCCGGCGGATAACCAGTAAAGAAACCAGCAGCAGGACCATTCCAACAACAGGTAAAATATTTTTCAGCAGCAGCATATGCCCCCAGCGCCGTCTGTATTGGTAATTTTTATAAACAATATAATTAATATTACCAAATAAATCAATTTTTTATCATATCTTTCCTCGTGTCAACCGTTCTCCTTCCTACACCTTTTATGTTAACCTGCAACGGCTTAAGGCTGGCGAAAAACAGTCTTCCGCGCCCAAAGCTGGGCGAGACAACCCGCTGACAGATTTTCAGGCATGGATTTTAGGGCCTGAACCTCAGCGACCTCGTAAACCTAATCTTGCAGGAATTTTCATGGAGCTCGAAGAACTTTATCAAGCCGCCCTCGCCAAGTGGGGTGCAGATGCCCAGTATGACCAGATGGTTGAGGAATGCGCTGAACTCATTACCGCGTTGAAACATTTTCGCCGTGGCAAAACAGATCAACAGGCAGTCATTAATGAACTAGCCGATGTCAGACTGATGCTCGGGCAGCTTGCCTGGATGTTCGGCGCGGACAAAGTCGCAGCTGCGACGCAACAGAAACTTGCTAAATTGAACGATTTGCTGGCAACCCTGCCCCCGGAACAAGGAGCCTGATCATGGCAATTATCGAAGGAGCAAAAGCCCCTGAGTTCACCCTTCCCGGCAGTGACGGAAAAACCCATCGTCTGACCGACTACGCTGGAAAAAAACTGATCATCTATTTCTATCCGAAAGACAATACCCCCGGCTGCACCAAAGAATCCTGTGCCTTTGCAGAAAGTTACCGAGAGTTGCAGGAGCTCGACGTCAACCTGGTCGGCGTCAGCAAGGACAGTCTGGCCTCGCACGATAAGTTTATCGCCAAGTTCGGACTGCCCTTCGTACTGCTCTCGGACCCGGAAACGACCATGCTGCAGAGTTACGATGCCTGGGGCGAAAAGAAACTGTACGGCAAGGTCAGCCTCGGCTGCATCCGCTCGACAGTCATCATCAACAATGACGGCACTGTCCTGAAACATTGGCCGCAGGTCAAAAAAGCAGCCGAGCACCCTCAGGAAGTCCTCGAATATCTGAAAGGTAAATAATATGGAACAGGATCAGGCCAACCGCCTGCAAAGTTTTCTGACCTTCCTGGCCCCGCAAATCGGCCAGGAAATTCACGTCGGTCCCTGGCTGCAAATAGACCAGGAACGCATTGACAAATTTTCCGAAGTCACCGGCGATCTGCAATGGATTCATATCGACCCGGAGCGGGCCGCCAAAGAATCACCCTACGGGGCGACCATTGCCCATGGCTATCTGACCCTGTCGTTGCTCCCCTACCTGACCGAAAGCAATCACCCGGATTTCTTCCAGAAAAACTATCCGGGGATGAAGTATCGGGTCAACTACGGCCTGAACAAGCTCCGCTTTCCGGCGCCGGTCAAAGTCGGCGCCAACATTCGTGCGCGGACCACGATCCAGGAAGTTGAGCAGGTGAAAAACTCCGTGCAGATCATCTATCTGATCACGGTTGAGTTGGAAGGTTCCGCCAAACCGGCCTGCATTGCAGAATTTGTCGCCCGCCTTTATCCCTGAAAACAGCGAACGGCCTGGGCAGGAAACTGACCAGGCCGTTCGTTAAGTAATTAAGCAGAAATTTACTGCAAGCTGAGCTGATAAACCATGGCATAAACCGCATGCGGATCTTTGCCATGGGCGCTGGCGACCTCCTTCATGGTCTGTTCTGCCTTAGCGGTTATTCCCTGCTGTGCTAAGCCCGCCACGATCTTATCGACATCGAGCTGGTACATCCGACACAAATCAGCCAGCCGCCGCTGCCCCGTCCCCCCAGGCGGATCTTCCGGCATAGCGGCTGTCTGCCCGCCGGCTTGGGGCTTGAGGACCTCATAAAGCAATTTGGGAGAAACTCCGTTGGCCTCGGCAAGTTGACTGATGGTCTGCTTGCTGTCGGCTACCTGATACCCGGCTGTCCGCAACCGCTCCAGGCCTTCCGCCAGATCAACTTTGACCTTATATGAAAAATCCTCCAGCGAAGACATTTCCGCATGTCCGTAAGGAGGTTCACCATAATGCAGATTGGCGTTTTCGCTGATTCTCGCCCCGAGCTCAATAATTGAACTCATCGGCGGCAAACCGGCCAGGGTCCCGAAAAAAACCACCAGGGTGGCAACCAAGGCAACCGTAAAATCAGCAGTAAACAACCGGAACCGTTTTGCCTTATCCTTCATGTAGCTGAGCATCGGCTGCCAGTTGTAATAGACGTGCAGCACCATGGTGAGCAACAACAGAAAACCCAGGTTGATGTGAGCCGCTCCCCACTGTTCCTTACTTAAGCCCCACAGTCGCCAGTCGGCCCAGTAAGCCACCCGTCCGGCCGGGACAACATACAGAATGATACTGGTGGCGATCAGCAAAACAAAAGAAAGCAGTGCGGTCAGTGAAGTAATTTTTCGCATATTCATCGGTTGCAGCCTCCCGGGAGTGATTTTTCTGCAACACATATCATATTTTGAATATTCAAGAAGTAAAGATTTGTAAACTCTATCGACAGCTCACATGATGGCCCTCTTATCCGCCAACGCTCCAGGGCTGTTGCCTGCCTGAGGGAAAAAATCCCGGTGATGGAACAATGTGTTGCTATTATCTTTGATCCAATCTCACAGAAACCTAGACTGCTCACTAAACGATCCTGCATTGTCAATTAACAGCAACGGCGGCAGTCGTTAAAAAAGGTGGGGATGGAACAAGCTATAACAAAAACAGCGGACTTGTCTTATAGACAAGTCCGCTGCATGAAAAGAAAGGTAACAAATATTGCCAGAGATTATGACTCTTTTCTCCGCCGATACAGGGCCAGACCGGCCAGACCGGCACCGAGCAGAATGATCGTACCGGGTTCCGGTACCGGTGCAAAGTCCTCACCTTTAACGGTCAGAATGGAATAATCAAAGTAGAAATCTCCATACCATGATTGAATCTTCACATCAACCGTTCCCAGCAGGTTGACACTCAACAGACCGGCGATGGAAAAACCGATATCGTTATTGCTGTAATCGAAATTATAGGTGGTATCAGCCAATATGCCAGGCTGGCTGATCACGGCGATTTCGCCCAAATCAAGAAACCCGCGGTCGTCATAAAGTCCGATACTCAGGGTATAAGAAAACGCCAGGTCCTGGAGAGGAGTAAATCCGTTATCGGTAATATCATGGGTATAGCTGTAAGAGCTGTACCACCCGATATACTGGTCCGGATTTGCATCATAGGTATCAACCCAAGTCATCGGAGTTGCCAGAGCTGCGCCTGACCAGAAAACCAAAATCAACCCTGCAAGTAACAATCTTTTTAACATCACGTCCTCCCTCTATTCATTTGGTTTAGGATTTAGCGGTAAACTGCGAAATTGTCTTTTACAGAGCTAATAGCACTTATCGTGCCAAACACAAAAATCCTTAATTTCAAGATAGTTACAGACAAAGATAAGCAGAAATCCCCGCATGTAAAAGATATCGACAGCGCTTTCTTTCATATTCCGTTTTTCCGTCCCGGCCGGACTCTGGCAACAACCCACAGGACACTTGCAAACTGAAGGGTGTCGGGCTTTTTTACACGAAGGATTGAAAGGGCAACTCCAGCTGCAGCGGATCATGAAGAGGAATATCCGTGGTAAAATTGGATATTGTCACTCCTAGCAGTCTTACCGCCCGTTGCCCGGCAACGGTCTTCTGCAACAGTTGCTCTGCCAGAGCCAGAATCTCATCTGCTGAAGCGATGGGTTCTTCACGACTGATGCTACGGGTGACAATTTGAAAGTCAGCGTATTTCACTTTGAGGGTCAGCGTCTGCCCAGCGGTCTGTTTGGACTCCAGCAATACCGCCAGCTGTTCAGCAAGTTCGCCGATGATCGTCAGCATTTGCCCGATATCAGCGACATCCTCTCCCAAAGTCGTTTCTTTGCCGATCGATTTACGAACCCGATTGGGCACCACCGGGCGCAGATCAATGCCCCTGGCAATATTAAAGTAATACTGACCAGCCTTACCAAAATGCTGCTGTAATTCCTCTAGAGTGGGAATAAGCAGATCAGCTCCGGTTGCAATCCCCAGTCTCAGCATTTTCTGTTCAGTCACCTGGCCGACACCATGAAAGCGTCGAATCGGCAGTGCCGCGATAAACTTTTCGGCCTGTTCCGGGGTGACCACGGTCAGGCCGTCAGGTTTATTGACATCCGAAGCAATCTTGGCCAGGAACTTATTGTAGGACACTCCGGCAGAAGCGGTCAGGCCGGTGGTCTGGTTGATTTTTCGGCGGATTTCCTGGGCAATCCAGGTCGCGGATTGAATATTGAATTTATTATGAGTGACATCCAGATATGCTTCGTCCAGGGACAACGGCTCGACCAGATCGGTGTAGCTCAGAAAGATCTCCATGATCTGTTGCGACACCTGCCGGTAGACGGAAAAGCGCGGCCGGACAAAAACCGCCTGGGGACAAAGCCGATAGGCCCGTGCTGCCGGCATGGCCGAATGAATCCCGAACTTTCGAGCTTCATAGGAGCAGGTCGCAACCACCCCCCTGCCGTTCGGATCACCGCCGACAATGACCGGACGCTGCCTCAGCTCCGGGTGATCACGCTGCTCGACGGACGCGTAAAAGGCATCCATATCGATGTGTATGACTTTGCGAACAACAGTCATTTTCTGATCCATTGCAAGGTTGTGCCGGCCGGGTCCCACAGTATCCCGCAGTAGCAAGACTTTCCAACCGGCAACGGCTTCTTCATCCTAATCAACCTTCCACAGCACGCAACAAAAAAACCGCAGAAACACGATTGGGTTGAACAACCCGCCGGTCGGCGGCGCAATTCATCGGTGTTTCTGCGGTTTGAGTTTTTAACGGGTACTACCTGGTGCAGGCTTAATTGATCTCGACAACTTCAAGATCAAAAGTCAGCGCCTTGCCGGCCATCGGATGATTGGCGTCAAGCATGATCTTGCCGTCTTCAATCGATTTGACGGTCAACAGCAGCGGAGTTCCATCCTGCATTTGGGTCTGGAACTGTTGTCCGACCTGAGGAGACAACCCTTCTTCAAACTGGCTCGGATCAGCATCGAACACCATGTTGTCATTATACGGTCCATAGGCTTCGTCTTCGGGGATTCTGACTTGCTTGGACTCCCCAACTTGCATCCCGACAACGGCCTGGTCAAAGCCCGGAATGACCTGTCCTGCGCCAACTTCGAATTCCAGCGGTTCAGCCTCTCTGGATGAATCAAAAACCTCACCGTTATCCAGGGTTCCGGTGTAATGAACTTTAATTTTGTTACCTGCTGCCACGGCTGTCATGTCTTCTCCTGTGTGCAAAAAAATTCCTTGGGTCAGCAACGCAAGCCAGATACTTACGCTTGTCAATTGTCGAGGGTGGCATGTCTGGAAACTTAAATCAACCCTTGAGGGGATTTTTTCATCCCCACTGCAACCAAACACCTGTGCAGGAAGGAAATCAGCAGGTAAAGTTGTGGGAACTCAACGGTGGACAGGAGTCAGTCGTGCCTATATTGATTGAGATGCATTCTCTCATCTGAGAGACTAACCTGAGCATGGCCGGCTTTATCCTCTGCCGGATAGCCGATGCCGATGATGATGGGTGCGCGTAGATGCGCAGGGAGACCGAGAACCTGACCTGCATATTGCTCAGCACTCAAGTCCTCACTATACTGGCGCAACCTCAACTGTCCCCAGCAACTCTTCAGGCCCAAAGCCTCTGCGGCAAGCTGAACGATGATCGCTGCAAGGGCACTATCCTCTATCCAGACATCCGATTTCAGCGGATCGGCAACGATGACGATTGCGAGAGGAGAACTGATAAGGAAATTGAGGCCATGAGGTTTGGCTGTAGCCAACCGGGAGAGGATTTCCGGGTCATCCACCATGACAAATGAACAGGGTCTCAGATTGCGGGAACTCGGCGCCCGAAGCAGAGCTTCTTTAAGCAGGTCACGCTTGTCCTGTTCTACCGAACGGGGCAGAAATTTTCTGATACTGCGTCGCTGCCTCAACCATTGAAGCATCTACAAACCTCGCTGATCATAATCAAAGATCCCGCTCTGTTTCCCATCACATTCCCGCCATAAAACGACTACCCCTGAACATCTTTACCAGTCGAGACCCGGCTGATCAAACGATCGATCTCTGAAAGCATTTCCGCAGCATGAGCGTTATCCGCCTGGATGACACCAAGCAGGTAATTATCAATGGGGAAGACATAAAACTGCCGGTTGCCCTGGCAGCTGAAACTGAGATGACGACAACGACTGAAACCGGTCTTGGCAGTAATATCGTCTGCCAGGGTATTACTGATCAACATCAGATCGGCATAGATTTCCGGATCATCGGCACGACAGGTGTTGCCGATCCGAGTGCCGTCGTTCTTGACCAGCAGGCAGCTGTCAACACCCTTGATCTGGTTGATCCTGGAAATAAAATCCTGTGCTGTGGCCATACTGTTTCACCTCGCTCGGTTGTCGATGTAGGGAAATTCAGTGCTTATTGTCTGCCAATCAAAAGGCCAGCTTGCTCATGGCGTGGTTTCACACCGTTTTAGTTCCTCAATAATTTTCTGCGGTGCGGTCCCTGCCTTTAACTTCGTGACCACACGATAGCCCTGATAAGGAAACAGCAGATAACGATTCCTGCTGCCGGCATTAAACACCACAGAACGATAATTATTGCCGAAAGAGATATCGTTTTCGAGCAGATTCAGCATGCTTTCAATCACTTTCGGAGCCAGCCCGGTTACCGTACAGGTGCCGCTGTTCTTTTTGAGCAGTTTCCCGGGCTTGTCAAAAATTGCAAATTCATGAACCACGGCCAACTGCGCCAGGACCTGGGCCATGCGCAGGCTCAAGGGATCTTGGCTTGGTACCGCCGCGGCGGGGTTCCGCAGCTGATTTTCCGCGGCTTCATCTTTGCGTTTGAAAGCCTCGATCAACAGGTGTTCCATGGCCATCCCGACGATATTTTCCTGCCGCCGACACACGCCATCCATTTCTATTTCAGCATCACTCCAGCCAACAACATCCAGCGCGGCGCCAAGGCCGGTCAGATGTCCATAATCGGCATCGATCAGCTCTCCGCCACGAATATAAAGATAAGCCTGTTCACCGTTCAGGGAAGTCACTTTCAGGGTACAGTTCTTCTTCTCGGCCTTGACCAGTTGCAGAAAGGTTGCCAGGGTAATCCCGCGAATAAAGCTTTTCCCCTTGGCGTTAAGCCCGGTCAATATCCCGTCCAGCAGCATATCGAGATCCAGCGGCTTTTCCAGAAATTGCAGGGTATCCATCTTGGCCAGCCGTTCCTCGATCTCTGGAGTCCCGAATGCCGACATAACGATGACCGGTAATTGCGGCTGGTGGCGGCTGGTCCAGGCCAACAGTTCGAAACCGTTCATTTCCGGAAGTTTCAGGTCCGTCACCAGCAGGTCAATAGGTTGGACGCGCAGAATGTCAACAGCCTCCCGGCCGTTACCCGCGGTCAACACCTCGAATTTATCCCGATGAACCCGCAACCCGTCTTGCAGGGAGAGAAGAAAGGACGTTTCATCATCAACGATCAGAATTTTTTTCACGATACCACCCACATCTTTCGAAACACTGAGCTCCCTTTATAGCATAAATCCGCTTAACACTGAGTAATGGGTAACCGAACCACCGCTTCCGTTCCTTGCCCGAGATCGCTGGAAATGGAAATATCACTCTTCATTAATGCAAGAAGTTTCCGGGTAATGACCAGCCCCAAGCCGTTCCCGTTTGGTTTTCCGGTATTAAAAGGCTGAAACAGCTGCTGGAACTGCTCCGGAGATATACCGCAACCGTTGTCCCTGACCGACAGCCAGACCAAACGGTTTTTGGCTTCGGCTTTGATCCTGATTTCAGCCCGAGCCACACCGGTCAGCGCATCCGCCGCATTGCTGAACAGGTTCAGCAGGACCTGATGAAGAGCCCGCTCATCCACTTTGACCCGGGGCAACGCAAGGGGAATTTCGGTTCTGATGCGAATACCATAGGCATGAAAGTCACGCTCAACTAAAGAGATGAATTTCTCCATAAACTCGATCAGATCGAGATCTTTCAATTCAACAGACTCGTAAAAACTGAAAGTTTTCAATGCCTTCAGAAGATACTCGATCCGGCCGATCTCGGTTAGACCACGTTCGACATACTCCCTGAGCATGTCCGGAGATGCCGAATCGGCATTCTGCTTCAGCACGCTCAGAGCCATTTTGAGTGAATTTAGCGGATTACCGATTTCATGCCGGATCCCGGAGAAGATGAAGCCAATGTTGTCCATCAGGTTAACGGCCTGGGCAATGGACTCCAAGCGGCTTTTTTCGGTGATATCACTAATAAAAATACAACGGTAGCGGGTCGCAGCCTGATAAACCGAAAAACCGAACAGGCGGCCGCGGTAGGACATGCGGCAGGCGACATGACTGACCCGGTCCTGGCAATCCTTCTCTGCCGAATCCGCCAGAAAAAGCTGCTGCAAGCTGACATAACTCCGACACAGAGATTCATCCTGAATCATCTCGTAAAAAGCGGCATTACAGTAATCGATGGTCTCCTTGTCGAGATCCAGGACCAGTATGCCAATATCGATATGTTCCAGAAGCTGGGCGAAGCCCCAGGTATTCTTCACCCCATCGTTCAAAGGGGTCACCATGTTTTTAAGCATCTGCTGGCCTTAACTATCACAAAGAGCTGTTCTTTATGCGTCAAAGGCGAATTATAGCAGCCCACCGATTTTATTCAAGAAAACTAATAAAATGTTAATTGGTTGGCATCCGGAAACTCCGGATGCCAACGCATAAAGTTTTCAGATTGGAAACGAGCAATTTTTCGTTGTGGCAAGGAAATCAAGGGCTTATGCGGAGGCGTAGTTCTTTAAGCCGCCCAAATAAGCCCATAGATTGACCGCCACGGCGGAAAAGGGCCGTTTCCGGATGACAACTAGTTGATTTTCGGACCGGAGATGAGGAATAGCACCTGAAGAAACAACTCCGATCAAGCCGGATCACAGATATCCGCCACCCCGGCACCGGTCAGAACCTGCAATTGCGCCACACTCACCGGCACTGCAGAGTGGCAGTTACCGGCAGCGGCGTAAACCACCGGAAAACGTTCCAAGGAGGTATCAAGTACCACCGGCAGCTGCTCCGGCAATAAAAAGGGGCAGACCCCTCCCGGCTCGTAGCCGGTATATTTAGCAACATCGTCGATCTCGGGCAGCCTGACTTTGCCGCTCAGATCAAAGACCTTTTTCAGTTTGGAGCTTTTGACCTTCATGTCTCCGCAGGTCACCACTGCAACCGCGTTTCCACCGATCAAAAACAACAGGGTTTTGGCGATTTCTGCAACTGAACAGCCGACCGCGGCCGCTGCGGTAGCCGCGGTGGCCGTTTCCTGCTCAAACTCAAGAACTGCGATGTCGTACTCTTCCAAGTAGGATTTAATCGTTTCCAGGCTTGCCATCATTCACTCTTCAATTGGGCCAGCAACTGCTCCGCTTCCTGGGCCAGCGCTGGCTCCAGACGAGGGTCACCAACCACCTTGTTCAACAATTTCAAACCATCCTTGCGCCAGTTGCGCGCCACATAGGTTTGGGCCGCACGGAGCTGCCAACGCGGGTTGTCGGGATCTTGTCGGCAGGCCGCATTAAAAACATCAAGGGCTTTACCAAGCTCCTTTTTATGCCGCAGCCAGTATTCAGCAAGGGGCAGACTGCTGCCACCGCCACAACCGCCACCGGGAATTTTCTGCAACGCCCCTTCGGCGTCGGCCAACTTGCCATTTTTTTCAAATACCGCTGCCGCCAGCTGCAGGAATTCAGGATCGCCATTATGCACAGTCAGGGCGATCCGCGCCTCGCGATCCGCTTGTTCATAATCTCCCTGCCGGGCGAAAAGGGACGTCAACTGAGCATGGCAAAACCTCGGATTAACCCCATTCTCCAGCAGCTTCATCAGCAACTGTTCCGCCTCGGCATAGGCGTCCTGGGTCATCAGCACCATCACCAACGCTTCAACGGCCAGGAACAATTCCGGATTAATGGACACCGCCTGTTCCAAGGACTGTCGCGCGGCCGCCAGATCCCCGCCACGCCCCTGCAAAGCGCCCAGCTCAAACCAGTACAGATCGTCATGATCTGCGGCGGCGAGCTGTTGCCAGGCGGCCAAAGCCGCCTCGTCCTCACCGGCATGAGTCAGCAGAAAAGCCCTTTTAAACAGGGCTCCCTTGTCTAAATAGCGGCCTCGCAAATCTTCCGGATAGGAGGTCATAATGAGCTGGAGCTGTTCCTCATCATCGACGCTGATGCTGGCAGCCGCGGCGACAGCGACTGGAGCAGCGGACGCCGCAGGTTCCGTTTCAGCGGTCATTGCGGGATCCATCACCCGGGGTTGCGGAGCGGCGGCGGCTTCGATTTCCTGACGCAGTTCACTGCTGCACACCAGCTCCTTGGCCAGGTCGAGATACTCGCGCGCCTGCACATATTTATTATTGCGCAGCAGTCCTTGCGCCTCCTCCAGATTCAGCCGTGCCAAACTGTCTCCGGCAATCGCCGCCAGCGCAGCAACTTCTGCCTGCTCAGCGGCGCTCAGATCTTTACCGGCCAACTCTTCGGCCAGCATCCTGGCATCGGCAAAACGCTGCTGGTCGATTGCGTTCTTCAGC
Source organism: Pelobacter seleniigenes DSM 18267 (assembly GCF_000711225.1). NCBI lineage: Bacteria > Pseudomonadati > Thermodesulfobacteriota > Desulfuromonadia > Desulfuromonadales > Desulfuromonadaceae > Pelobacter > Pelobacter seleniigenes. Next base: position 2,499,064 of record NZ_JOMG01000002.1, on the reverse strand, counting down.
GCTTCAAGGGAGGACCCGCCGCCGAATATTTTACCCCAAAACCCCATAAACCTGCGTCTCCGAGCTCATTCAAAAAATAATTAACAAATTCTTTTCCAGGTTGTGCCAGTGCTCTTTAGAGCCGACGGCTCCGCTTCAGAAAATCGAGTCGATCAGGTCGAAATCCAGCTCCGACTCAGCCAGCCGTTGAATCAGCTGGATCTTTTCTTCATCATCGACCCCGATTTTGGCAACGTCTTCTCTAATTCGGGTATAAACCTCGGCCGTCGTTGCCTCGGTACGAATGTAGGGGATATCCGAGTCATCGATAACCCGTTGGACGATATCCGCGACCGGTGCGACCCCGACGATGATCAATCCGGCAATCTTCTTTTTATACTCCGGAAGGTGGTAAAGGGTGGAAAGCATGACCAGGACTTCATCCCGGCTGCTGGTCACGATCACCAGACTCGATTCCTGCAGCAGATCGACCACCCGTTGGGTGGCCGGAGCGGCCAACTGAACATTGTGAACGATGCGGCTGCCCTGATCTTTCGGCCCATGCAGATCAAGCTCCAGCAATTCCGCCAGGTATTTCAGGGTCGGATCGGCCAGGATGGGTGAATAATTGAAACCGCCAACCACTTTGATATCGGTGTCCTCAAAAGCATATTCGATATACTTCAGGGTTTTCTTCCGTTTGTTTTTGACCAGTTTGTTCGGCAGAATCATCCGCACCTCAGTGCCGAACTCCCTGAACAGCGCCAGATTCAGGTGGACCACATCAATGACATTACCGACCCCCGCTCCGGTCACCATCAGCACAGGAGCCTCCAGCCAGCTGGCCAGTTGAGCATTGTTCATCCCCATGACCGAACCGACCCCGCTGTGCCCGGCCCCCTCGATAATCAGGAAATCACATTCCTTTTCCAGGGTTTCGACCGCTTTGACGATCTTGTCCAGGTAGACCTGTGGATCTTTGCGATTTTCCAGAAAATCACGGGTCGTATAAGCATCAAGGACCACCGGGGACATCAACTCCAGCCGATCCTCCATATCGTAAACATGGGCTATCAAAGCTGCGTCAACATCGACGGAACGGCCGAGATAAGTCATGCGCTTGGGACCGAAAGGCTTGATAAAACCGACCCGGGGATATTTCTTGCGGGCGAGATGTAAAAGAGAAACACTGGTTGTTGTTTTTCCGCAGTTTTGCCCGGTTGCAGCAATAAATATCTTTTTACACATAGATCGGCTCCTTATTGAATACCTTTGCTGGTTGGCGCAGAGGCATTGAGAAATTCATGGAAACAGCAACAGATCATCAAACTATCACAATATATAGAATTCTTAGCAGCTTTGTCCAGCCGCGTTCTCCTCCTTTGAAATTCTGTTATATTCAGGACAGAAACAGGTTCCGTTCCCTGATAAATTCGGGCTGAAATCTGCTCACCAAATCATCAACCAGGAGCGGATTGGCCTCCAGAGCCAGCACCCCTCGACTTAAAGCGATATCGAATTTCTCAGCCTGGTTGTGACCGATTCCGAAATAGCGGCAAAAATCACTGGCCAAGCAGAGCACCGCACAGAGTTTGAACACTTCCGGATCGGTTTCCAGAAGAGCTTCGAAATCGTGATGGTACAGAGCAACATCAACAATCTTCTTGGGATAATTCCAATAGTCCAGCAAGGCGGCCCCCACCATCTCATGGGAATAGGCATAGAGTCCGCGCTCGACATCGCGCAGTTGGCCTCGCCCCTCGTCAACGATCCGCAACACTTCGCGGTACAGCTCCTTATCGCGATTGATCATCACCACTTTGCCGATATGATGCTGCAACCCGGCCAGATAGGCTTCACTGGGATCCAGATCGGTCAACCGGGCGGCTATCATCCGACAGGCAACCGCGCAGCCGATGGAATTTTCCCACAGCTTGCGCTCCATCACCCCATAGGTCTGGTGAGTACTGCGCAAACTGTATTCCATGGCCATGTTTTTCAGGGCATCTTCGCCAACGACAATAATCGCACGATCAACCGAGTTGACCTGCTTGACCAGCTGATAAAAGACCGAATTGGCCATCCGCAGCAGACGAGCGGAAATGACCGGATCAAGGGAAACGGCGTTGGCCAGTTCTTTAAGTTTCAGCTCTGGCTTACGTAATAATTCAAGGAGTTTGGTCGCAACAATCGGGGAGGCCGGCAACTCCCCCATATTTTTGATGATCGACTCAAAATCGCTGAACATATTCATCGCCAGTCACCTGAATATTGAGCAGGTTTTACAAATCGGCAGCCAGGGCTCGCAGCTCGCTGCCGAATGCGCTGATATCCTCTTCCCGGGTCTGCCAGGAACACATGAAGCGGGCATGTCCGGACCCGATAAAGGTGTAAAAATGCCAGCCGGCATCATGCAGCGCCTGCAGCAACGGCTCCGGCAACTGAACAAAAACCGCATTGGCCTGAACCGGATGGATCAGGCGAATCGAAGGCACCGAAAGCAGTTCCTCACTGAGCAGTTGCGCACAGCGATTGGCATGGGCAGCGTTGCTCACCAGGGCGCCCGATTCCAGCAGCCCGACCCAGGGCGCGGCCAGGTAGCGCATTTTCGACGCCAGCTGTCCGGCCTGTTTGCAGCGATAGTCAAATTCGCGGGCCAGTTCGTGACGGAAAAAGACCACGGCCTCCCCCACCGCCATACCGTTTTTGGTGCCGCCGAACGAGAGCACATCAACCCCGGCCCGCCAGGTCAATTCCTTTGGAGCCAACCCGGTTGCAGCGACGGCATTGGCGAAACGAGCCCCGTCCATATGCAACCTAAGGTCGTGTTCGGCAGCCAGTTCCCCGATCCGCTGCAATTCAGCCTGGGAATAGACAGTCCCCAACTCGGTGGCCTGGGTAATGCTCAAGACCTTTGGCTTCGGATAATGAATATCGGTTCGCCGAGTGACCGCATGGGTCACCGCTGCGGGGCTGATTTTACCATCCTGACCGGAAACCAAAAGAATTTTTGTACCGTTGGAGAAAAATTCTCCGGCGCCGCACTCATCGGTTTCAACATGAGCCATCTCATGACAAATGACACTGTGATAGGACTGGCACAGGGACGCCAGGGCCAGAGAATTGGCGGCGGTCCCGTTGAAAACAAAAAAGACCTGGCAATCGGTCTCGAAGAAGTCCCGCAAGGCATTGCAGGCTTTGCTGGTCCAGCTGTCTTCTCCATAAGACTTGACGCAGCCGCTATTGGCGTCGGCCATGGCCTGCCACGCTTCGGGGCAGATACCGCTATAGTTGTCACTGGCAAATATATTTTTATTCATCGCTTCACACATCAGGAAAGAATAACAGGAATGTTACTTTTGGTACATAAAAAGCAGGGCAGCTCACCTACTCCGGGGAAAAAACTGGAGAAAAACGGTGCGCTCAATGGCCATGACAGCCGAAATGAACCAACACACAGGCCCCATCCGCGATCAGATTGATCCCCTGGGAACGACAATAATCCACCGCGTCCGCACTTTCGGCACCGGGTTGCATCCAGATATTGCGAATTCCCTTCCTGGCCGCCTGCCGGACAACCTGTTCCGTCACCCGTGGCGGAGTAATGATGGAAACACTTGCAACGGAATCGGGCAGTTCGCTCACCGAGGCAACACAGGGAACTCCTTCAACGGAAGATTGCGCGGGATGAACAGGGATGGCCTGGACATTGTTGCGCAAATAACAGCGAAAAATTTTATTGCCGAACTTTTCCCGGTTGTTCGAAGCGCCAACGACGGCGACCACAGGCGAGGCAAAAAACGCAGCGATGTTTGCATTAACGGACATACGAAATCTCCCGAAAACGACGACCGTGGACAGCCCGTTGAACAACAGCCTGTCATGCCCCGGCGGGCCATCAAATACGGCGCCAATTCTGTAAATTGTTGAGTTGGTCAGGGTGGGAAACATGGATTCTCCCTGCCCCTGCTTAAAAAACTCCCGGAACGGATTTATTCAGCAACCGGCGAGAAACAAACCCCGCTCAAGGCAGGACAACGGCCACCAGGTCCAACAACGGCCCTGGGTAAATCCCCAGCACCAGCACAGCGGCAAAGCAGCCGGCCAGCAGCAGATACTCACCGCGAGCACCGCTATTGGGAGCTAAAGTTACCGACTCTTCCTGGGCAAACAGGACAAGGATCGGCCGCAAATAATAATAGACCGAAACCAGCGAAGCAAAGATCCCGATGATGGCCAACCCGGTATAGCCATGCACCAGAGCGGCCCGGAACAACCCGAACTTGGCAAAGAAACCGGCCAGCGGGGGAATCCCGGCCAGGGAGAACAAAAATGCCGCCAGGGCCATGGCGCGCCGCGGGCAATGATAACCGAGCCCGCGCAACTCAGCATAGTCCTGCAGTTCATGCTGCTCGGAAGAGAGGGAGGTCACCACGGCAAAAGCCCCGAAGGTGGCAAAGCTGTACACAATCAGATAGAACAGCAGCGCCTTGCCGCCATCAGTCCCCCCGACCAGCAGGGAGATCAGTAGATAGCCCATGTGCACGATGGAAGAATAAGCGAGCATCCGCTTCAGATTGGTTTGCGGCAAGGCGGCGAAGGTGCCGACCAGCATAGTGATAATCGCCAACAGCGAGATCACCAGCTTGACTTCGGCAGCACCGCTGCCCATGACATTGAGCAACGGCAAAAAGGCTGCCAGAACCGCGCCCTTGGCAGCAGTGGACAAAATCGCAGAGACCGGGGCCGGCGCGCCCTGGTAAACATCCGGAGTCCAGAGATGAAACGGAACCAGGGAAATCTTAAAACCGATGGCAACCAGCAGCATGGCCCAGCCCGCCATCCCGAGCGGTCGCAACGCCCCACCTGACTGCAAGCCGCCAAGGGCCTCGACAATATGAAAAGATCCGGTTGCGGTGTAAATCAGGGCAATTCCGAAAGCCAGGAAACCGGTTGCTACCGCCCCGAACACCAGATATTTCAAACCAGCTTCGGCACCGCGATTGTCACTGCGGTTAAAGGCGATGAGAATATACAGCACCAGGGTAAAGGCTTCCAGCCCCAGGAACAGACCAATCAGGGAGGTCGCAGCGGACAACAGACTCATACCGGCCCCGGCAAACAGCAGCAGGGCCGTGTATTCCCCTCCGCCAAATCGGTGCAGATCCGCATAGCGGCGAGAGAGGAGCAAGGTAGCGGCGACCAGCAAGGACCAAACCACAGTGCAGAAACGGGCATACAGCGAGGTCCCGTACAAGCCCCCCACTTCCGTCAGGGCCGGGCTCAGCAGGGCGGCGCAGAGGGCGGCCAACACCGCCAGCACCGCACCACTGTAGAGCCAGAGGCGCCGCCCGGGCAACCAGGCTCCCGCCAGCAGGATCAGGGTCGCACCGAACACCAGAATCAGTTGGGGCAACAGGGATTGCAGTGCAGCCGGACTCATGGCAGCCCTCCAGAACGTAATAACAGACTGACCGGTAACTGCAACGGATCGAGCAGAGGTTGCGGATAACAACCCAGCAGCACGACCAGCACCGCCAAAGGAATCAGCACCAGCCATTCACGCCGCCCAAGGTCCTGCCGGTCAAAAGGTTCACAACTCGGTCCCCAGATGGTGCACTGCACCATACGCAGGGTATAAACTGCCGAAAACAGAACCCCGCCGACCGCAATAACGGCCCACAGCGGATGGCTGCCGAAGGTGCCGATTAAAACCAGGATCTCGCCAGCAAAGTTGGCCAGCCCCGGCAAGCCGAGGGAGGCGAGACTGAACAAAAGAAAGAACGCCGACAGATTCGGCTGGCTCTTCCACAGGCCACCAAGTTTTGGCAGTTCGCGTGTGCCGGTACGCTTTTGGACCAAGGCAATGGCGATGAACAGCGCACCCGTGGTCACGCCGTGATTGACCATCAGCAGCAGGCTCCCCTCCCAAGCGGTTTGCCCCCAGGCCACCAGGCCAAGGACCACAAAACCGAGGTGGGAAATGGACGAATAGGCGACAATGCGTTTGATATCAGTTTGCAAATAAGCGATCCAGGCCGCGTAGAAGATCCCGAACAAAGCCAACACAGCCAATACCGGCAACGACTGTTCGGCCGCCCGCGGAAAGAGCGGGAAGGCAAAGCGAATCATCCCGTAAACCCCGGTCTTCAGCAACAGTCCGGCCAGATCGATGGACCCGGCCACCGGGGCTTCCGTATGAGCGTCCGGCAGCCAGCTGTGAAAGGGGAACAGCGGAATTTTCACCGCAAAAGCGGCCATGAAACACAGGTAAAAGAGCATCTCCTGACCGAATCCGAGCTGGGTCTGCTTAAGCGCCGCCAGGGCGAAGGTATAGCTCCCGGTCTGTTCGCCGTGGAGCAGGTAGAGACTGATAATCGCCAACAGCATGCAGAGGCTGCCGGCCAGGGTAAAGAGAAAGAATTTGACCGCGGCATAGACCCGCCGCCGGTACCCCCAGATACCGATCAGGAAAAAGGTCGGAATCAGCATCAGCTCCCAGAGCAGGTAGAACAGCACCAGATCAAGGGCCAGGAACACACCGATGATCCCCGCTTCCAGCAGCAACAGCAATCCGAACAACAACGCCGGGTACTTCTCCTGATCCCAGGAAATCAGCACCGCAACCAACTGGAGAAAAGCGGTCAGGATCACCAGCAGCAGGGAAATCCCGTCCATGCCCAGGCTGTAGCGAATGCCGAAAGCTTCGATCCAGGACCGATCAGTCAACAGCATCCAGCCGTCTGGCCCGGCCGGGCAGGTCAGACAGGCCAGACTGAGCAACAGGACCAGCAGCGCAGTCGCCAGTGCGACCCAGCGTGCCAGAACCGCCGACCGATAGCTGGCAAAACACAGCACGGCCCCAGCCACGGGCAACCAGAGCAGCAGGCTAAGAAGTGGTGAAGATGTTCCGATATCAGCTGTCATCGCAATCCGCCTTTATGCCACTGCCCGGAGTAAAAACCAGCCGACGATAACCAGCAGGCCCCAGATAAAGCCTTGCAGATAACTGGAAATCCGGCCGTTTGCCAACAGCCTGAGGGATTGTCCCCAGGAAACAAAAGTGGCGGCAATGCCGTCAAGCAGCCCGTTCACCAGGCCTTCTTCAAGCCCCTGCCAGCAGAATCGGCCGAAACCGTTGAAAGGCCGGATCAACAGCCGCCGATAGAGCCCGTCAAAGCGCCAACCGGCGAGCAGAAACTCGCTCAGCATACCACTTTCCCGGATTTGGAACCGGTAGTAGCGCAGGTGCGCCAACAGCCAGCCCAGCACGAACACGGCGATAGCCAACCCGGTGAGGCGGTATTCCACCGCCACCGGCAGGTCCAGCACATCTCCTTCCCGCACCAGCCAGGCCGACAACCAGGAATGCCCGCCGAACAGGTGCGGCAGGTTGAGCAGGCCGCCAAACAGGCCGAGGGCCGCCAGGGGGACCAGCGGCCAGGTCATCAGTCCGGGCAGCTCATGGGGCAGCTCTTCGCCGCGATAATCCCCGGCAAAAACCAGGTAGCCGAGTTTGAAACTGTAAAAAGAGGTCAGCGCGGCGGTGAGCACGCCAAGTCCGTAAATGGTCAAATAAAAGGAACTCCCCTTGGCATAGGCCGCGGCCAGGATCATATCCTTGGAGAAAAAGCCGCCGGTCAAAGGCGCCCCGGCCAGACAGACCAGCCCGGCCAGGAACAGCCAGAACACGGTCTGCGAGCGCCGCCGCATCCCGCCCATCAGGTAGATGTCGTTCTCATGCCCGGCCAGGTTGATCACACAGCCCGCCGCCATAAACAGCAGGGCTTTGAAAAAAGCATGGGTGAGCAGATGAAACATGGCGGCCGACACACTGCCGACCCCGACGGCAAGAAACATATAGCCGACCTGGCTCATGGTCGAATAGGCCAGCACCCGTTTGATTTCCCGCTGCCCCAGTGCGCAGGTTGCGGCATACAGGGCGGTCAGCACGCCGATCAGGGCAATGGCGCCCAGCGCCACCGGCGACAGAGAGACCAGGGGAAACATCCGACAGAGCAGGTAGACCCCTGCGGTGACCATGGTGGCGGCATGAATCAGCGCGGAAACCGGCGTCGGTCCGGCCATGGCATCGGGCAACCAGGTCATCAACGGCAACTGGGCACTCTTGCCGCAGGCCCCGCCGAGCAACAGCAGCACAACCAGGGTAACGGTCAGCGGAGCCAGTTCCGTCGCCCGCCCGTTGATCGCCTCGATGCCGATGGTGCCGAACAGTTTGAACAGCCACAACAGGCCCACGGTAAAAAACAGGTCGCCGATCCGGGTAACGATAAAGGCCTTGCGGCCGGCTTCGGCATTTTCGCTCTGCCGATACCAGAAGCCGATCAGCCCGTAGGAACAGAACCCGACCCCTTCCCAGCCCAGGAACATCAGCAGCAGGTTGTCGGCCAGGACAATGGTCAGCATGGCGAACACAAACAGGTTGAGCAGGGCGAAAAAACGGGTCTGATCCGGATCTTCTTCCATGTAGCCGGCGGCATAGAGATGGATCAGGCTGGCCACGCCGGTTACCATCAAAGTCATGATCGCGGCCAGCGGATCGAACAACAGGCCGATATCCGCCTGAAAGGTCCCGCTGGACAACCAGGTGAACAACGTGACCCGGAGCCCGTCGCCGCCAGCGCCGGACAAAGCGCCGAGACAAGCCAGGAAACTGGCGATCACGCTGCCACAGGCGATAATCACCGGGACCGGCCGGGGCAGGCGATTCCCGAAGCAGGCGTTGATGATGCCGCCGGCCAGGGGGAGCAGTAAGGTCAAGGTCAACAAAACAGCCATCAGCCCCTCATTTCATCAAAAGCACGGACATCGATACTGTTCTTGCGCCGCTGCAGGTAGACCACCATGGCCAGGGAAATGGAGACCTCCGCCGAGGTCATGGCCATCAGGAAAAGCACCATGATCTGCGCGTCGATCCGCTGCCAGAAGGCCGCAGCACCAACCAGGGTCAAACCGACCGCGTTGAGCATGATCTCCGCCCCGATCAGAATCATGATCAGGCTGCGGCGGACGATCACGCAGGCCAGGCCGAGCACGAACAGAATCGTCGAGATCACCAGCAGATGTTCAATGGGGACAATCATTGGCCATCCTCCTGTTTGTTCCTGCGCTCGGGCCGGCCGACATAAAAGGCTCCGACCGCCGCAAACAGCAGCTGAAAGGAGACAATTTCAATGGCCAACGCGTACTCCTTGAACAGGGCATAACCAAAATCACGCGGCGTCGCATGCCAGCGCGCCACCGCCCCGGTGCTGGCGGGATCAAGCCCGGTCAGCAGCAGGGTACAGCCCGCCAAGGCGATTGCCAAAAGCAGGATCGGCAGCCACTGCAGCCAGGTCGGCGCCAGGCGCGACGGGCCGCTGGTCGGCGACACCTCCAGCATCATGATGATAAACAGGAACAGCACCATAATCGCCCCGGCATAGATGATCACCTCCCAGGCCGCCACCAGTGGGGCTCCGAGCAGGTAAAACAGCAGCGCCAGGGCAAAGAAACTGTTGACCAGATAAATGACCGCGTGAACCGGGTTCTTCTGGAGTATTGCCAACAGGGTGGCAACAATGGCCAGCACGCCGAGAAAGTAAAAAACAACCGTCGCAATCATGGCAGCAGGTCCTTGTGATCGACCGGGTCCGACTCCTGGGGATTTTTCCCCCGGGGAGCGGCGACACCGATGCCAGCCTGGCGATAGAAATTGTACTCATTATTCTGCCCGCAGTGGTCGACCAGCAGATCCTCTTTTTCATAGACCAGTTTCAAAGGATCACGCCCGGCCAGTTCGAAATCGCCGGTGACCTGAATCGCCAGGGTCGGACAGGCCTCGGTACAGAGCCCGCAGAAGATGCAGCGGGTAAAATTGATCCGGAACCAGGCCGCATAGCGGCGCCCGTCTTCCGCTTCCGTTGCCTGCATGGAGATACAATCGACGGGACAGGCGGCGCTGCACAGATGACAGGCGACGCAGCGTTCGTTGCCGTCCGGGTCGCGGGTCAGGATCAGTCGTGCCCGGTAGCGGGGCGACAGCTGGGGCTTCTCTTCCGGATACAGCTGGGTCACCGGCTTGCGGAACATATTCCGCAGGGTCACCCAGAAGGGTTGCAGGGTGCCTCGAATGTCTCGCCAGATATGCATGGTCAATTCAACCCCAACAGAATCGCACCGGTCACCAGCACATTCAACAACGCGACCGGCAGCAGAATTTTCCAGCCGAAATGCATCAGCTGATCATAGCGTAACCGCGGCAGACTGGCCCGAGTCCAGATAAAAAAGAAGCAGACCGCCAGCACCTTGACGATGAACCAGACCACCCCCGGCAACCAGGGACCGTGCCAGCCGCCCAGGAAAAAGACCGTGACCATCGAACCGAGGATGATCATGTTGATATATTCGCCGACAAAAAACAGGCCGAAGCGCATCCCGGAATATTCCGTATGAAACCCGGCGACCAACTCGTTTTCCGCCTCGGGCAGATCAAAAGGAATCCGCTTGCTCTCGGCCAGAACACTGATCAGAAAGACCAGAAAAGCCACCGGATTGAGCAGGATAAACGGCAACGGCTGTTGAGCCATGACGATATCCGTCAGCGAAAAAGAATGTGCCATCATGATCACCGGCACCAGCGACAGCCCCATGGACAACTCGTAACTGATCAGCTGGGAGAGCCCGCGGATACTGCCGATCAGGGCATATTTCGAGTTGGAGGCCCAACCGCCCAAGGCGACTCCGTAGACCGCCAAAGATGACAGACCGAGAAAATACAACACCCCGACATTGAGATCGACCACCACCAGCGGCAGGGTTTTGCCGAACAGCTGGAGGGGCGGACCAAACGGAACCACTGCAAAGGTCAGCAACGCGGTGACCGCGGACAGCCCGGGAGCGACCAGGAACAACCACTTGTCGGCCTGAGCCGGGATGAAATCTTCCTTGGTCAGCAACTTGATGACATCGGCAAGGGGTTGCATCATCCCGAACAAGCCCGCCCGGTTCGGTCCGTAGCGCAATTGCATGCGGCCGAGCAACTTGCGTTCCGCCAGCACCAGATAAGCGGCCATAGTCAGGACCACCGCAAAGATGGCGATCAGCTTGGCCAGGATCAAAACCACCGTCAGCAGGGGATCACTCATCGACGCCCTCCTTGCTGAGCTGGCAGAAACTGATCTCGCCGCCGGGAACCGGTTGCGGCTGCAACCCGGAATGTTCCAGCAGGACACAGCCCTGCGCCAGGCGCGGTTGCCAGACCAGCGGCAGGGTCAGGGACCCGGCTTCGGTATCGAGCACCACCCGGTCCCCCTCCTGCAGGCCGCGCGCCGCGCCGTCGGCAGGATTGAGCTGCGCCACCACGGCCGTGGGAAAACGCGGTTCCAGTTTGGCGGAATGACGGCTCAGCAGATCGCTGCCATAACGGGCCGGGCTGATGATCAACTGCAAAGTTCCCACCGGTTGTTCCGGGATCAGCGCCGCCGCGGCATCGCGCACTGGAGCGGCTGTTACCCGCGGCCCGGTCGCACCGGGCAATAGCTCCACCAACCCGGCCAGACGGGGAGCCTGCGCCACCATCTGTTCGGCCAGCTGTTGCGGGGAATGCTCCTCTCCCAGCAGCTGCTGCAGAATATCTTTGCTTGCCAGGGGCTCGCTGCCCGGGGTCTCCAGAGAAAACTCCCGTGGCGGATGCTGCCCGGCGCTGCTTGTTACCAACGGAATTCCCGGCTCCAGCACCTTGGCGAAGCGTCTGAGCCGGCCTTCGTTATTGATGAAAGTCCCATCGGTTTCAACGCTGGTGCGAGTCGGAATCACCAGGTCCGCATGAGTGCTTAACGGCGTTGCCAGGTAATCGCACACCACCAGGTGATCCAGCCCGGTCAGGGCGGCGGCAAAACGCTCGGGGTCCGGTGCGTCGACCAGCGGATCGCTTTCGAAACAGACCAGCATCCGCACCCGGCCGCTCTCCAGCCGGGTCAGCAGCTCGCCCGCCGCAGGCGACCCGAGCAGGGCGCTGCCAAAGCTGTTGGGAGCCGCCAGTAACGGATAGACGGGGCAGAGTCGCGCTTCGCTCGAAACAGTCAGCGACAGCTTGTGAACCAGTTGCAAACCAGCAGCACCGAGCAGATCAGCGCCGGCAACAATGACCGGCCGCGCCGCCTTGTGCAGCAGATCCCGCATATGCATGCCGTCGTCGCCACCATCCAGGATAAAATTGAGCAGGTCGAGGGGAGCCAGGGCCTGATGATCGAACTCACAGGGCAGGTCCACCGGGCGCGGGTCATAGACAAAGACCTGGCCGCCGTTGCGCACGGCCTGCCGCAGCGCCACTGCCAGCATCGGCCCTTCAGCCAACGGATCCGCCCCCAGCACCAGTACCAGGTCACTCTCGCGCACCTGCTGCAGGTTGGCCAGGCGCTCAGACAGGTCATGGGCCACCACTTCGGCAGCCTGCTGGCGCGGTTCGTGGCAGCTCAGCAGCGGGGCCGGGCAACCGAGCTGTTCGGCCCAGCGTTGCAGCAGCCAGTTGGTTTCCAGCGCGGCGCGTTCCGAGCCAAGCAGCAGCACTGATTCCGGGCCGTGCTCGCGAAGCGTCCGCTGAACCTCGTTTTGCAGCAGTTCCAGGGCCGCGGCCATAGCGATGGGCTGCTCGCCCCGGCGGGCCTGACGCGGCCGTTGCGGCGCGTTGACATAAGCACTGCCGAAGCGACCCCGGTCACAGATAAAGCAGCCGTTGACCGCCTGGTTTTCGCCGCCGCGAACCCGCTGCAACTCGCGCAAGCGACCGCCCGGCACTGTGGCACAACCCAGGGAGCAGTGGGGACAGACCGAAGGAGCTTCTTGCAGATCCCAGTAGCGCGACTTGAAACGGTAGGTTTTATCGGTAAACACCCCGGTCGGGCAGGCATCGACGATGTTGCCGGAGAAATCGCTCTCCAGCATGCCCTCTTTGAAACGACCGAAAAACAAGCGGTTGCGTGAGCCCATCACACCGAAGTCACGGCCCCCGCAATAATCCCGGTAGGTCCGCACACAGCGGTAGCACTGGATGCAGCGGTTCATCTCCTGAACTATAAATGGTCCAAGGTCCTGGTTGAGGTAAGTCCGCTTAGGACCGTCGTAACGGCGCAAACCATGCCCGCTGGCAATAGTCATCTCCTGCAGCTGGCATTCGCCGCCTTCATCACAGACCGGACAATCATGCGGGTGATTGAGCATCAGCCATTCGCCGACCCGTTCCCGGAAGGCCTGCGAGGCGTCATCGGTGGTGGTCACCACCATGCCCTCTTCAACCTTGATCAGGCAGGACATCTTCAGCCCTTTGAAGCTGCCTTCGTGAATGGTCACGGCACACATGCGGCAGGCGCCGACCGCACCGAGCTCCTTGTGATAGCAGAAATGCGGGACGATAATCCCCAACTCTTCAGCGGCCTCAAGAATCGTTTTGCCCTCGGGGACAGTGATGGTCTGATTGTCGATGGTCAGTGTCGGCATAATAGCTGTTCACCCGTCCACGCCGCGGCGGTTGTTCCAGGCAACCGGCCGGGTCGTGATGCTGGTATATTCAAGCCTCCCACCTCTGCGCAGAGAGTTAACGCGCAGCCGTTCGGCTTGTAAGAGTCAACGTTGTTTCCCTTGCTCCAAATGCTCAGGAACGAAAAGGACAACCGCCCTTCTCGATATGATCGACGATTTCCTGTTCAAAATGGGTCAGCAAACCGCTGAGCGGCCCCATCGCCCCTTCGGCCAGGGCACAGAAGCTGGTGCCGGAAATATTGTGGAACTGCTCCTTGAGCATGGCCAGATGCTCCGGCCGCCCCCTACCCCCCTCAATGGTTTCCAGCAGCCAGCGGACCATGCTCAGCCCGTCACGGCAGGGAGTACACCAGCCGCAACTCTCTCTGGCAAAAAAGCGGATCAGGTTGAGGGTGGCAGCAACCATGCAGGTCCGGTCATCAAAAACCGTCACCCCGGCGGTGCCGAAACGGCTGCCGACCGCCTCCAGGGTACTGAAATCAAGGGCGACGTCAAGATGCTCCGGGGTCAGATACGGGGTCGAGGCCCCGCCCGGCAGACAGGCCTTGAACTTGCGCCCCTGCCAAACCCCCTGACCATAGGTTTCCACCACCTCACGGAGGGGAATGCCGACCGGTAGTTCAAAACACTCGGTCCGATTGAGATGCCCGGACAGACCGAACAGTTTGGTCCCGGAACCGTCTGCGGTCAGGGCCAGGTCCTTGAACCAGACCGCGCCGCCGTTGATGATATGGGGGATGTTGGCAATCGTCTCCACGTTGTTGACCGTGGTCGGACGGCCGAACAGCCCTTTGACCGCCGGAAACGGCGGCTTCAGGCGTGGATTGGGGCGTTGCCCTTCCAGCCCGTTGAGCAGGGCGGTTTCCTCGCCGAGAATATAGCGACCGGCGCTGCCGTGGACATGCAACTCAAAATCGAAGCCGCTGCCGAGGATATCCTTGCCGATATAGCCGGCGTCCCGCGCTTCGGCGATGGCCCGGCGCAGATTTTCGGCCTGTTTTTCATAGGCATAGCGGATAAAGATGTAACCGACATCGGTCTGCAGGGCATAGGCCGAGACGATCATCCCCTCAACCAGCTGATGCGGATCGGCCATGAGCAGCTCGCCGTCCTTGTAGGTGCCCGGCTCCATCTCGTCACAGTTGCAGACCAGGTATTTCGGCCCCGGCTTGTCGGCCGGGAAAAAGGTCCACTTAACCCCGGTCGGGAAACCGGCCCCGCCCCGCCCGCGCAAGGCAGAGGCTTTGACCAGCTCACGCAACTCGGCCGGACTCATCTGGCGAAAAGCCTTCTCCAGCGCTTCATAGCCGCCACTGGCCCGATAACCTGCCATAAAAACGGTTTCACCGGGGCGGCGATTCTTAAAGAGCAGTTGCGGTGTGTCCCTCACTCCTGCGCCTCCTGGCTCAATTCAGCGAGCAGTCGGTCGACCTTGTCCGGGGTCAACTCGCCATAGAAGGTCTGCCCGATCATCACCCCCGGGGCCTTGCCGCAGCCGCCCAGGCAACAGGACGGCAGCAGGGTAAACAACCCGTCGGCCGTGGTCTGGCCGAATTCGATCTGCAGCCGCTGTTGCAGATGAGCGGCCAGCTCTTCGCCGCCACGGCTCCAGCAGCAGATCGAATCGCAGATATGGATGACATGGCGCCCCACCGGGTGGCGGAAGATCTTGTCGTAAAAAGTCGCGATCTCTTCGACTTCCAGGGGTGTCAGGCCGAGAATCCGGGCGGTCAGTTCAATCCCGGAATCGGGCACCCAGCCATGGTTTTTCTGCACCGTGCGGAGGATATCGATGATCATTTCCCGCGGATGCTCAAGATGTCCGGCATGGCGGATGAATTCGTTCAGCTCTTCTTCCGTGAGCAAGCCGCTGGAATCTATGACTTCAATCTCTGCCATCTCAGAACCGTCTCGAAAATAGTGAAAATCAGCCCAATTTCTCGTTATTTTGCTACCAGCTGCAGCGCCTCAGCGATCGAGATCGGCAAGGACAAAATCGACCGAACCCAGTACCGCAATCAGGTCGGCGAGCAGCTCACCCTCGCAGATCCAGGGAACCGCCTGCAGATGGGCAAAGGACGGCGTGCGGATCCGGCAACGATAGGCGCTGTTGCCGCCGTCACTGACCAGATAATAGCCGCACTCCCCTTTACTCGATTCGGTGGCCCGGTAGCACTCGCCCAGCGGCGGACAGATGCCGCTGCTGACATTGACAAAGTGGTGGATCAGACTTTCGATGTCATGCAGCCCGTCACGCCGTTGCGGATAGGCATAGCGGTAGTCGTCGGTCATCCAGCGGCCGCCCGGCATTTCAGCGGCAGCCTGCTGGACGATGCGCAATGACTGGCGGAGCTCTTCCATACGCACCAGATAACGGGCAAAACAGTCGCCTCCGTTGGCCGTGGCAACCTCGAAATCGAATTTTTCATAGCCGCTGTAAGGCATGGAGCGACGCAGATCCCAGTCTTTCCCGCAGGCGCGCAGATTCGGCCCGGAAAAACCCCAGTCCAGCGCTTCGGCCAGGGAGACGCTGCCGACCCCCTCGGTCCGGGCACGGAAAATCGGCCCGTCGGTGAGCATGCTGTCCAGCTCTTTGATGCGGCGGCCAAAATCCCCGGTAAATTTGTCGACCTGCTGCTTCCAGCCGTCGGGCAGATCGAGGGGCAGACCGCCGATCCGGAACCAGGATGGATGCATCCGCCCGCCAGTAATCATCTCGACAATATCGAAAATCTTTTCGCGCGATTCGAAACAGTAAAAAACCGGGGTCATTGCCCCCAGGTCATGGGCAAAGGTGCCGAGCCAGACCAGGTGATTGGCAATCCTGAACAGTTCGCAAAGCATCACCCGCACGTACTCCGCCCGGGTCGGGACCGCGATACCAAGCAGGGTTTCCAAAGAATGCAGGTAAGCCAGATTGTTCTGCACCCCGGAAAGGTAGTCGATCCGATCGGTATAGGGGATAAACTGAGACCAGTGCTGTCGTTCGCCGATCTTTTCCGCACCACGGTGATGATAGCCCAGATCGATATCGATGTCGGACAACTCCTCGCCGTGCATCCGCAGCACCAACCGCAGCACGCCATGGGTCCCGGGATGATGGGGTCCGAGGTTGAGCACCATGCTGCCGTCATCGGCGCCAGGCAGCGGCACCAGGCGATCCCCGGCCAGGGGTTCGTATTCCAGCGCGGTCTTGGCGACAAAGGGTGCCATCTCCGTGGCCCGCGACGGATGCTCCTTGCGCAACGGATGCCCCGGCCAGTCGGCCGGCATCAGAATCCGCCGCAGATCGGGGTGACCGGTAAAGGTAATCCCGAACATGTCATAGACTTCGCGCTCGTACCAGCCAGCAGACGGCCAAATCTTGACAATACTTGGAGCCTGGGGGAATTCACCCGTCAACGGCACTTTGATACGCAGGTAGCCGGGCGTGGCAAAATTGAGCAGGTGGTAAACCATGGTGAACTGATGGTCTGGACGGCTGCCGCGATAACGTTCATCCACCGCGGTCAAATCCTCGAGACGCTGATAGCCGGGTCGCAGCTCATGCTTGAGAAACTGCAGCAGCTCTGTCAACAGCTCGGGCGGACAGGTCAGCACCGGCATGTCCGCGGCCAACGGGTCGCGCTCGACCCGCCCGACAAAGCGCTCCGCGACCTCCCGGTAAAGCTGTTCGGTATTGGCCGGCATGGTCTGTACCGGTTGCGGTGGTCGCCAGCCTTTATGGCTGCGACTGTTACTGAAATCAGGGGGTTGCTGGGCAGTGCCGCGGATCGGGCTGTTGCCGTAGCCCGGACCGCGAGTGTCGCGGCTTTTGCTAATCCCGTCAATCAACGGGGGGACGCTGGTCCCTTCGCTGCCGCCGGGAAGATGAAAGACTTTGCGCGCCGGTTGCTCTTCGGCACTGATCTTCTTCTGTAGTTCGAGAATCCCCTGCAGAAAAGCCTCCGGTCGCGGCGGACAACCGGGAATATAGATATCAACCGGCAGGATCTGGTTGACCCCCTGCATGACGCTGTAGACATCATACATGCCGCCCGAATTGGCGCAACTACCCATGGCAATGACCCATTTGGGGTTGGGCATCTGCTCGTAGACCCGCAGGATGGAAGCGCCCATTTTTTTGAACGGGGTCCCGGAAATGATCATCACGTCCGATTCGCGCGGGGTTCCCCGCAGCACCTCGGCCCCGAACCGAGCCAGGTCGAAGCGCGGCGTCATACTGGTCATCATTTCGACAAAACAGCAGGACAGTCCGAAAAAAGCGGGCCAGAGGCTATGGCTACGCCCCCAGTTGATCAGATCGTCGGCCCGCGTCAGCAGCACTCCTTGTGGCAGCTTTTCACTCATCCGACTCTCCTGCGCTGGTCACGAACAGCTTGCGAGCCCCACTCCAGGCCACCCTTCTTCCATAAATAGAGCAGCCCCAGAAAGAGCACGACAATAAAAAAGGTAATTTGCCAAAACCCGGCCCAACCAAGCAGATCATAGGCGACCGCCCAGGAAACGACGAACACGGCCTCGACATCAAAGACGATAAAGAAGATGGCAACCAGGTAAAACGGCACCGGTTGGCGCAGGCGGGCATCCCCGGTGGGCAGAACCGCCGATTCGTAAGGAGCATCCTTTTCCTGCGAGTGGGTGCGACTGCCAAGAAACCGGGCCAGAATCATCAGTAGCAGAATCAGCCCGGTAGCAATCAGGACATACAGACCGAGGGAAATCAGCCCCTCAATATCCGGCGGCCCGGAATTGAACACAACTGCTGCGGTATCGGAAGCCACGGAGAAAACACCCCTTGCGCAGAAAATAAAGCAGAATATTTCAATTCAGAGAAACAAACATTCGGATACTACCACATATGTTTTCACCCAGAAAAGACGACTGGCAAAAAATTATCCCGTCGCGGGATGAAAACCTCATTCAATGCTAGCAGAAGCTTCGGAAATTGCCAGCCGTGCCAGCTCGTCGCAGCGCTCGTTTTCCGGATGGCCGGCATGCCCCTTGACCCAGCACCAATCGATCTGATGCTTTTCGGCCAGAGCCAGCAGCCGCTCCCACAGATCGCGGTTGGCAACATCCTCCTTCTTGGAATTCTTCCAGCCTTTTTTCTGCCAGCCGTCGATCCACTCGGTCATCCCTTTCACCAGATACTGGGAGTCGGTGGTCAGCCTGACCCGGCACGGCCGCTTCAATGCCTCCAAGCCGGTAATCGCCCCGAGCAGTTCCATGCGGTTGTTGGTGGTCTCGGCGGCATAGCCGGAGAGTTCTTTGACATGCTGGCCGGCACGCAGGATCGTCCCGAAACCGCCCGGGCCGGGGTTGCCGGAGCAGGCCCCATCGGAAAATATTTCAACAAGGTGACTATTCTGGGTCATCCATAGAGCCTTTTACATATAAAAACAGGGTTGCAGAAAGTCCTTCCCCGGACTTTTCAAAAAAAACATCGACAGCCAGTTCCCACCGTCAGGTTGTCAACCGTCTACCAAGCGATTGGGCAGCATAGGCGAAAAGCCTCCTGAAAGCAAACGCCCTGCCCCCCTTCCAGCGATTCACAGCGGTGCGGCATTTAACACTATTTAGCTGACCATTAACTGACCGCTGTGCTATAAATTCCCGCGCTTGTTAATTCCTCACCACCAAAACAGGGAGAAACCATGGACCGTAATGCTTTCCGGGCCGACCTGCTGCTCCTGCTGACGGCCGCTATCTGGGGCTTTGCATTTGTTGCCCAGCGGGTCGGCATGGACCATGTTGGACCCTTTACCTACAACGGCATCCGCTTTGCCATCGGCAGCCTGTCCCTGCTGCCGCTGATTATCCTGACTAAGCGCAAAGAACCGGCCGCTATACCCGGCGGTGACGCCAGAGCCATCCTGGTCGGCGGACTTATGGCGGGCATCATTCTTTTTGCCGGCGCGTCACTGCAGCAAGCCGGACTGGTTTATACCACGGCGGGAAACGCCGGCTTCATCACCGGCCTGTACGTCGTTATCGTGCCCCTGCTGGGGCTGTTCTGGAAACAGAACCCCGGCGCCGGAACCTGGATCGGCGCCATCCTGGCGGCCGTCGGGCTGTATTTTCTCAGTGTGAGCGACGGTCTCAGCAGCATCTCCTTCGGCGATCTGCTGGTGTTGCTGAGCGCTTTTTTCTGGGCCGGGCACGTCCTGCTGATCGGCTGGCTGGCCCCAAAAATGAACTCCCTAAAACTGGCCTCGGCCCAGTTTGCCATTTGTGCCCTGTTCAGCCTGCTGGTTGCGGCGGGCACAGAGGTTATCAGTTGGGCCGGCATCCTCCGCGCCACCCTGCCCATTCTCTACGGCGGGCTCTTTTCCGTCGGCATTGCCTACACCCTGCAGGTGGTCGCACAACGCCACGCTCATCCGGCGCATTCCGCGATCCTGCTCAGCCTGGAAGGCGCCTTTGCCGCCCTTGGCGGCTGGTTACTGCTGGATGAAGTCCTGACCGGGCGGGCGCTGCTCGGCTGTGCACTGATGCTGGGCGGAATGCTGCTGTCGGAATTGTCGGGCTACCTGTTCAAGAACGGCAACAAAAACTCTCCCTTCAAGGAAACACCCACTCCCTGACCAGCGTGCCGACAATTCAGGGCAGCTCCAGTTCCGGGTACTCGACGGTCTCACCGCCCGGGGTTTGAATCAGCAGCCGGCCACCCTCACGCTTGATGTACTCGGGCAACACCGGCACCTTCCCCTTGCCCCCCGGCAAATCGACCACGTAATAGGGGGACGCCAGCCCGGAAACCGGTCCGCGCAGGGATTTGATGATCTCTAGGCCGCGGCTCAGCGGAGTTCGAAAATGACCGGTGCCACGAGTCAAGTCCATGTGATGGAGATAGTAAGGACGGACCCGCATCTTCAGCAGCCCCCGGAACAGCTCGGCGATCACCACCGGATCGTCATTGACCCCGCGCAGCAGAACGGTCTGGTTGCCCAACATGATCCCGGCATCGGCCAGCCGGGCACAAGCCTGAGCTGCCTGTTCGGTCAACTCCAGGGGATGATTGAAATGGGTGTTGAGATAGAGCGGCGGATATTTTCTGAGCAGCTGGCAAAGATTATCTGTGATCCGCTCCGGCAGCGTCACCGGCACCCGGCTCCCGATCCGGATGATCTCGACATGGGGAATCGCATGAACCCGGGCCAGCAGGTCCTCGAGCACGGAATCGGGCAGCACCAGGGGATCCCCGCCGGAAAAAATCACATCGCGAATCTGCGGGGTGGCCGCGATATAGTCGATCCCCTCGCGCAGCTCGCGGAAACTGAGGGCCATATTAGCGCAGCCAACCTTACGTTTGCGGGTGCAGAAGCGGCAATAACCGGCACAGCTTCCCGAGGCCAGGAACACCACCCGATCCGGGTAGCGGTGGACAACCGCCGGAACAGGGGCCAGATTTTCCTCGGCCAGCGGATCTTCAAAACCACTATCGGTCAATTCCAGGGGATCGGGAATGCATTGCTTCCAGATCGGATCGCCGACCGCGGTGATCAGGCTGAAATAATAGGGAGTGACCCGAAATGGGTAGCGGGCCGCGACCTCTTCCAACGCCGCCGTGTCAACGGCAAAATAATTCCCCAGTTGAGCAACACTCGAAATGCTGTTTTTCAGTGCTTCCTGCCAAGCTTCCCGGGCCATTATTCAGCCTCCAGCGGGCGCTGCAGACAACGCAGAGCCCAGGTCGCCAGCAACAGCACCAACAGTCCCAGATCCCTCAGCAGGGCCAGTCCGGGGCCGGTCGGGTTGGCCGCATCGGGCCGAAAACAGCCGCAATCGATATCCAATCCCCGCACCAGAGCGGAACTGAGCGCCACGATAAAAATCAGGTTAAGAATAAACAGCGCCAATACCGCCGGTCGCACCCGTCGATTGAGCAACAACAGGATACCGCAGAGCAGCTCAAGGTAGGGCAGAATCGCCGCCACCAGGTAATTCCAGGCATAGGGCAGCAGCTGGTAATGAGCAATCTGCCCGGCAAAGCCGACCACGTTATGGGCTTTGAGCGCACCGGCATAGATAAAGACCGCCGCCAGGATCAACCGACAGGCGTGATAGATGGTCTTTCCGGCCCGGGTCATTGTCCTGCTCCTTCCAGCGAACGGCCCGCATCCCGCCATTCCGGAACGCCACCTTCATAAACCAGAACATCCTGATAACCGACCGCCAGCAGCAGCACACCGAGATCAAAGGAATCCGGGCAGCCGAACCCGCTGCAATAGGTGATCAACGTCGTCGTCAGCGGAATTTTGGCGGTGAACCCGGCGTGGAGCTGGGAAAAATCGCCCAGCGGCAAAGAGACCGCACCGGGCAGGTGTCCGGCGGCAAAGGCGACGCTGTTGCGGGCATCCACCAGAACGGCGCCGTCGCCCAGGAGCTCATCGAGTTCGTCCAGGGCGACCGGCACCGGCAAGGCGGCCGGTTCCTGGGCCGTTCCCGCCTGCGGCTGGTCATTGCCGGCGACGACCCCTGCCGTGGAGACCGCCTTACCGGAAAAGGCATTAAAAACAATTTTAAAATTCAGGCTGAGCCCCACAGCGACGGCGAGAACACCCAACACCACCGTTTCCAACAGAATTCTGCGCAGGGCCGGCCCACCCCAAAATCTATTCATCGGGAGACTCTTCCAAATCCGGTGACAGGTTTTCAACCATGCTCTTCAGCCGCTGGTTGTCCCTCTGCAATTGATCTATGCGCAGATGACACTCAGCGACAATATCGTTCAACTCATCCAGCAGCCGGGACTGATGCGTGAAACGTATTTCCAGCTCGTTCAAGCGCTCGACAAGTTCGTCATTCATCGATTTATTGTTTTCCAAAATGCCTCTCCCCTTGGGATATGCAGACTTAGCCAGCCTTTATGAATATTGCCGGCAACCTGATATATAGCGCCTGATCCGACTGCTGCCAACCGCATTTTCTTTTTTTGCCATCAGATTTACAAATTTTTCCAGATTGGGTAGACTGGGAACGCCGTTTATATTCGTCCATGACAATTAATTCGTTGGCATCCGAAAACTCTGGATGCCAACGAACTAAGTTTTCAGATTGGAAACGAGCAATTTTTCGTTGTGGCAAGGACATCAAGGGCTTATGCGGAGGCGTAATTCTTTACGCCGCACAAATAAGCCCGCAGATTGACCCCGCCACGGCGGAAAAGGGCCGTTTCCGGATGACAACTAATTAAATTTTCGTGCTGAGAGGGATCCTGTGTCGTTCAGAGTACTAATCTCCGCCTTCCTGATAGCCTTGTCCCTGACGAATATCTGTTCAGCAGCCGACGGCAAAGTCGAATTACTGGAACAGTTGGGAAAAAAAATCCCCCTTGATCTGGAATTCACCGATTCCGACGGTTCCCAGCTGCAATTGAAGCAGCTGATCAACCAACCAACCGTGCTGGTGCCGGTCTACTTCAATTGTCGCAACGTCTGCAATGTCATGCTCGGCGGTCTGTCGGCAGTACTGCCCGATGTCAAACTCACCCCCGCTAAAGACTATAATGTCATTGCCTTCAGCTTCGATCCCAGCGAAACCCCGGCCATGGCGGCCCATAGTAAAAAAACCTTTCTGACTGCCATGCAGTCTCCCACCTTTCCACCGCAGGCCTGGCGGTTTCTCACCGGCAAGCAGGAGAACATTCTCAAACTGACCGACAGCCTCGGCTATTATTTCATGAAGGAAAAAGACGACTTCCTCCACCCGGTTGCAGCGGTGGTGGTTTCGGCCGACGGTACTATCATTCGCTACCTGATCGGTCAACGCTTTTCCGCCATCGACCTGTCCATGGCCATCCTCGAAGCCAGCGAAGGGCGCATCGGCAAGCCGCTGCAAAAAGCCCTGCAGTTCTGTTTCAGTTACGATCCGGAAGGGCGTAAATATGTCTTCAATCTGATGCGCGTCAGCGCCACGGTCATCCTGTTAACCTTAGGCAGCTTTTTGCTTTTTCTTATCCTCGGCGGGAGAAAGAAGAAAAAATGACACAATCGACCCTGACCTATAACGGATTTTACAGTGAAAGTCCAAGACCGGGAATCCTTGGCTGGCTGTTGTCGACCGACCATAAACGAATCGGCATCATGTATTTGTGCTGTATCACCACCATGTTTATTGTCGGCGCCTGCCTGGGGATCGCCATCCGCCTGGAACTGATTGCGCCGGGGCCGACCATCATGGGACCGCAGACCTACAACGCCACCTTCACGGTTCACGGGATTATCATGATTTTCATGTTTATCATCCCAAGCGTGCCGGCTGCCTTCGGCAACCTGGTGCTGCCGATCCAGATCGGCGCCCGGGATGTCTCCTTCCCGAAAGTGAACCTGATTTCCTGGTACTGTTACGTGATCGGCGCGGTGCTCGCGCTGTTTTCCATCTTTACCGGTACCGGCGCCCCGGACACCGGCTGGACCTTCTATGTCCCCTTCAGCACCCACACCAATACCAACGTCAGCCTCGCCGCGTTTGCGGCATTCATGCTCGGGTTCTCGTCCATCCTGACCGGGATCAACTTCGTTACCACCATTCATCGACTCCGCGCCAAAGGGATGACCTGGGGCCGCCTGCCGATGTTCGTCTGGACCCTTTATGCCACGGCCTGGATCCAGGTCTTGGCCACACCGATGCTCGGCATCACCCTGGTGCTGGTGATCCTGGAACGAACCTTCGGCGCCGGACTGTTCGACGCCGCCCGCGGCGGGGACCCGATCATGTTCCAACACCTGTTCTGGATCTACTCCCACCCGGCGGTTTACATTATGATCCTGCCGGGGATGGGGGTGATTTCCGAGGTCATCCCGGTGTTTGCCCGCAAGCCCCTGTTCGGTTACTGGGCCATGGCCTTCTCGTCCCTGGCCATTGCCTTTGCCGGCTCCCTGGTCTGGGCTCATCACATGTACGCCAGCGGCATGAGCGACTTTGCGATCCTGGTTTTCTCCTTCCTGACCTTTATTGTCGCCATCCCCAGCGCCATCAAGGTCTTCAACTGGGTGTCGACCCTCTACAAGGGTTCCATCGAACTGGCACCGCCCATGCTCTATGCCCTCTCCTTTATCTTCAACTTCTCCATCGGCGGTTTGGGCGGTTTGGCCCTTGGTGCCGCGGCCAGCGATATCCATCTGACCGACACCACCTTTGTGGTCGGCCATTTTCACTACACCATGTTCGGCGGCCTGGGCTTCGCCTTCTTTGCCGCGCTGCATTACTGGCTACCGAAATTTACCGGCCGCATGTACAACCACAAGATCGCCGTGATTGCCTGGGCACTGCTGTTTGTCGGCTTCAATGTCACCTACATGGCCATGCAGGCGGTCGGCATTCAGGGAATGCCCCGCCGCTACTATGACTATCTGCCCGAGTTTTTCCCGCTCAACCTGGTCTCCACCATCGGCTCCTGGGTGCTGGCCATCGGCCTGATCATGATGTTCGTCAACCTCTGGCAGGGGATGAGAAAAGGGCCAGTCGTCGGCAAAAACCCCTGGGGTGCAGCAACTCTGGAATGGACTGTTCCTTCCCCGCCGCCCATGGACAACTTCGGCCCGGACGATCCGGTCGTCACCCGCGGTCCGTATGAATTCAAAGGAGTTGTAGCCGATGAGTATTGAACACCGCGACGATACCGGTGCCCGCTTCGGCATGTGGCTGTTCCTGTACACCGAAGTCATTCTGTTCAGCGGGCTGTTCATCCTCTACGCGGTGTCGCTGGCGAAGTTCCCGGTTCAGTTTGCCGAAGCCAGCCACAAACTGAATATTTATTTCGGTACCGTAAACACCCTGGTTCTGCTCACCAGCAGTCTGACCATAGCCTTAGCCATCACCGCCATCCAGCGCAATCAGATCAAGCGGACCCTGCTGCTCAGCGCCATGACCATTGCCCTGGCCCTGGTGTTCCTGATCAATAAATATTTCGAATGGTCGGCAGAGATCGGTCACGGGATTTATCCCGGCTCCGAGCATCTGGCGGAGATGGGGCCGGGCGTTACAACCTTTTTCAATCTGTATTATTTTACGGCTGGTCTGCACGGTCTGCATGTCCTGATCGGGGGAACGCTGATCAGTATTGTTTCCATCATGGTCGCGAAAGGGAAAGTCACTGCTGAGCGCTATACCCTGCTGGAGAACAGCGCCCTGTACTGGCACCTGGTCGACCTGGTCTGGATCTTCCTGTTCCCGCTTTATTATCTGATTCTGTGAGGTGAGCCATGTCTGCACATGAACATGAGCATAAACATGAACCGGTTCCCAACCGGACCTTCATTCTGGTGTGGGTGGCCCTGCTGGCCCTGACCCTGGCCACCGTGGCGATCTCCAGGATCCATCTCGGCGCTCTGCATGTCTGGGCCGCGCTGTTCATTGCGTCCATCAAATCGAGCCTGGTCATTTTTATTTTCATGCATCTGAAACAGGAAACCCGCCTGTTCAAGATCGGCCTGCTGGTCATGCTTGTGATTCTGGCTATTTTTGTCGGCCTGACTTTTACCGATATCCTTTATCGCTAGGAGAGATCTGTGAACCAGCTGAATAACCCCACTGCCCAGGCTGTCGATAATACGCTGATCTATATCTTCGGTTTTTCCCTGCTGCTGCTGCTGGGGATTACCCTGGTGACCATCTATTTCGTCATCAAGTACCGGCGTTCGAAATATCCTGAGCCAACCTCCGATGCCCACGGCAGCTGGATTCTGGAAACCGTCTGGACGGTTTTACCGATTATCATCGTCATGACCATGTTCTGGTACGGCTGGACCAATTACATCGGTCTGACCCAGGTCCCTGACAATGCCATGGAAGTCAAGGCCACGGCGCGCATGTGGTCATGGCAGTTCGAATACCCGGACGGTCGCAAGACCGATAAGCTTTATGTTCCGGTCGACAAGCCGGTCAAGGTGCTGCTCCATTCGGCCGATGTCATTCATAGCTTTTTTGCGCCGGCGTTTCGGATCAAAAAGGATTGTGTCCCGGGCATGGAAACCTATGTCTGGTTCAAGGCGACGGAACCGGGCAGTTATGATGTTCAATGTGCCGAATATTGCGGGGTTGGCCACGCTGCCATGCTGACCACCATTGAAGTCCTGCCGGCCGCGGAATATGCCGATTGGGCTAAACCGCAGCAAGCGGACCAAGAGCCGCGTGGCCTGACGGTGTTGAATGAGCAGGGTTGCATCGGCTGTCACAGTCTTGACGGCAGCGACGGGGTCGGACCGAGCCTGTACCAACTGGCCGGCAAAGAGCAGGAAGTGGAAAAAGACGGGAAAAGTATCGAAATCAAAATTGATGCGGACTACCTGAAACGGTCCATCCGTGAGCCGAATGCGGAGATCGTCGAAGGGTTCCAGCCGATGATGCCGGCCTATGACCAGAGCACCATCAATGACGCGGATCTGCAAGCCGTGGTCGACTACCTGCTCGGCAAAGCCACTGCGGCAAAGGCAGGCCCCGACGGCGCAACGCTGATCAAAGAAAACGGCTGTCTCGGTTGTCACTCCACTGATGGCAGTGAAAGCATCGCGCCCACTTTCAAGGGTCTGGGCGGTCGGCAAGTGACCGTGGAAAGCGACGGCAAGGAGATTACCATCACGGTTGATGCCGATTATCTGCGCCGCTCCCTGCTCAAGCCGAATGCAGATATCGTCAAAGGCTTTTCACCGATGATGCCGGCGGCCGACAATCTCAGCCCGGAAGAGATTGATGCCATCGTCAATTACCTGTTGAAACAGTAGCGGGGAGGCAGCGTGCCGAATTCGATCATCAACCGACCGCGATCAGTTTCGAGCGCAACCATCCAGACCGGGTTCAAAACCCTCAGGCTGCTGTTTCGGATTGAGCTGTCGGCGATGGTGGCCCTCTCGGCACTGGCCGGGTATCTGTTTGGCGATGGCCTCTGGGGACACCAGATCCTGCTGGTGGTCGGCGGAGTCGGCCTGCTGGCCGGAGGCTGCTCGGCCCTCAACCAGTGGCAGGAGCAGGATCTGGATGTCACCATGCTGCGCACCCGCAACCGCCCCTTGCCCACCGGCACCCTGACTCCGGCCGGCGCATTACTGCTGGCGGCGCTGACCATCAGCAGCGGTGCGCTGCTGCTTAATGCCCTGGCCGGCAGTCTGCCGCTGTTACTGGGGATCCTGGCGGTCATCTGGTACAACGCCATCTACACCCCGCTCAAGCGGATCACTCCGTTCGCCGCCATTCCCGGCGCGGTCTGCGGGGCTTTGCCGCCGCTGATCGGCTGGACCGCGGCCGGCGGGGAACTGTTCAGCCAAAAACCGCTGATTCTCGCCGGCACCTTGTTTGTCTGGCAAATTCCCCACACCTGGCTGCTGCTCTGTCGTTACCGTGACGATCTGCGGCGCAGTGGCCTGCCCGACCTGTTCAAAACCATTGCCACGCAGCGCTTGCTGAAAATCAACAATTGCTGGCTCGCAGCCCTGTTTCTCTGTTACCTGTTGTTTCCCCTGTTTGGCTTCATCCGCCACGCCACCCTCTCCACCCTGTTTCTGGGCGGGCTCGGTCTGCTCCTGGTGCTCATGCTGGGAGAGCAGCGCCGCATCAGCCGAACCGGCTCGGTGCAACGCGCCTTTCACTTGACCAATATCTCCATGGCCCTCCTGCTCACGGTCCTGATTCTGGACAGATTCTTCAGCGGATAAGCGTCTTCCCCTTGCAAACCGGTATCAGATCAGGCACTCTTTCGGTAAACTAAAAAGAATAAGCGTTGCTGACAGCGCTTCAGCTTTTTGCACAGGAGGAGATATGCCTTATTTTGCTTTGACGATTATCGGCCGGGATCGCCCCGGGATCGTTTCCCAGGTCACCGAGATCCTTTACCAGCTGGGTTTCAATATCGCGGATTCCAGCTGTTCCATCCTCGGCGGACAGTTTTCCATGATCCTGATCATCTCCAGCCCCGATATGCAGGCGGGCGAGGATTTCAGCGCGGCCTTTGCTCCCCTGGAGGACAACAACCTGTCGGTTTTTATTCGCACCCTCAAACCGGGCGGCGAGATCCGGCCCGATCTGCATGGTGAAAGCTGCATGATCTCGGTGTACGGTTCGGACAAACCGGGCATTGTTTTCCAGGTCGCCAAGGAACTGGGCGACCACGGCATCAATATCACCGACCTGAATACCAAACTGATCGGCGATGAGCAAAATCCGGTCTATGTGATGATGCTCGAGGCCCTGCTCCCGGAAGGAATCGAGCTGCAGGAACTGGAAAGCTGGATGAAAACCCTTAAACAGAAACTCCAGGTCGATATCTCGGTTCGTTCGCTGGTGACAATGGAGCTGTAAATGGCGGTCAAGGAAGTTCTGGTCTACCCCGATCCACGGCTCAAGGAAGTCTGCGCACCGATTACTGAATTTGACGATTCCGTTTCCCTCCTGCTGGAAGACCTGGTTGATACCATGGTTGCCGCCGGGCATTCCGTCGGCGTTGCCGCCTCTCAGATCGGCGAACTGCGCCGCGCCGTAGTGGTGGACGTGTCCCACAGCAAGCTTGGCCAGAAGCAGGAAAATCATGGCCTGATGCAGATGGTCAACCCCGAAATCATTCAGCGCGAGGGACATCAGATCGTGCGGGAAGGCTGTATGTCGGTTCCCGACTACACCGGCAACGTCGACCGGGCGGAAACGATCGTTGTCCAGTTTACCAATGAAAATCGCCATCGGCAGGTCATCCGTTGCGAAGGATTTGAAGCAGTGGCGGTTCAGCACGAACTCGACCACCTTGACGGCTACCTGTTCCTGGACCGGGTTTCCAGTTTAAAAACCGATCTGTTCAGGAGAAAGCAGCGCAAATAGCTGAGAATCGCCGGCAACCGGAAGCGAGATGAGTGAAAAAAACGTCCATTCACATCTGATCTAAAGGGTTTCGAGCATGGCAAACGGACAGAACAGCCACTTTGATGTCATTGTGATCGGCAGCGGCCCCGGCGGAGAAGGTGCGGCCATCAAACTGGCCAAGGCGGGGAAAGCCGTTGCTGTCATTGAACGCTATCCGCTGGTCGGCGGGGGTTGCACCCACTTGGGAACCATCCCCAGCAAGGCGCTGATCCATGTTGTCCAGCAGTATACCGAAAGAAAAAACAACCAGCTGTTCGGTAGACTCCACTGCCCGGGCAAAGTCGAATGCCGGGACATCATGGCCGCGGTGGACGCGGTGGTCAATCAACAGGTC
This sequence comes from Pelobacter seleniigenes DSM 18267, assembly GCF_000711225.1. Lineage (NCBI taxonomy): Bacteria > Pseudomonadati > Thermodesulfobacteriota > Desulfuromonadia > Desulfuromonadales > Desulfuromonadaceae > Pelobacter > Pelobacter seleniigenes. The sequence continues at coordinate 2,469,363 of NZ_JOMG01000002.1, read as the reverse complement.
GAGGACCGGCAGGGCTTTTACGAACGCAACGACATCGAAGTGATCGAAGGCGAAGCCGCGTTCAAGGATCCCCACACCCTGATCGTCACCAATGCCCAGGGCAGCTGCCAGCTGCTGAGTGCGGATTATTTCGTCATTGCCACCGGCTCCCACCCGTATCGCCCGGACGATGTCCCCTTCGACGGCCAGCGAGTGGTCGACAGTGACACCATCCTCAACATGCAGGAACTACCCGGCACCATGACCGTCTACGGCGCCGGAGTGGTCGGCAGCGAATATGCCTCGGCCTTTAAAAACCTCGGCATCAAGGTCAACCTGGTCAATACCCGCAAACGCCTGCTGGAATACCTGGACGAAGAGATCAGCAACGCCCTCAGTTATCATATGCGCGACATCCAGGGGATCGTCATCCGTCAGGACGAGGAATACGAGCGGGTCGAAACCAATGCCGACGGGGTGGTGCTGCATCTGAAGACCGGCAAAATCATCAAGTCGGACATGCTGCTGTGGGCCAACGGGCGAACCGGCAATTCAGCCGGCCTGGGGCTGGAGGAATTGGGCATTGCGGTCAACCACCGCGGCAATGTCACCGTCAACGAAGCCTACCAGACTGCGCTGCCGCACATTTACGCCGTCGGCGATATCGTCGGCTTCCCCAATCTGGCCAGTGCGGCTTACGACCAGGGCCGGTTTGCCGGCACCCACATCGCCGAAGGCAAATGCGAAGCGCAGCTGATCAGGGACATTCCCACCGGCATTTACACCACCCCGGAAATCAGCTGCATCGGTGGTACCGAGCAGGAGCTGACCGAGCGACGGGTCCCCTATGAAGTCGGCCACTCCTTCTTTCGCCATCTGGCCAGGGGACAGATCACCGGTCACAAGGCCGGAGTGCTCAAGCTGCTCTTTCATCGCGAGACCCTGGAGATCCTCGGCATCCACTGCTTCGGCCACAATGCCGCCGAAATCCTTCACATCGGTCAGGCGATCATGGCCCAACCCAAGCCATACAACACGCTGAAGTATTTCATCAACACCACCTTCAACTATCCAACCATGGCCGAAGCCTACCGGGTCGCGGCGCTAAACGGCTTCAATCGCCTGTAAAACGCATCGGGCCGCTTCGAATGGCGTTCCTTTAAGCAACTTCGCAGTAAACTCGGGACTGTCCCCAGGGTCATCGGGGGCTGTCCCAAGAGTTTGCGAGCCATGAAACTATACCGATTAGCACCGCAAAGACCTGGGACAGCCCCCGTGCGGGGACAGTCCCGGTTTTGCTGCCATCTACTCTTAAATGAGCGCCATTCGAGGCAGCCCGGCCAATAAGTCATCGAGCAGACTATTGAAAAAAACCGACAGAGCCCACGGATAGACTATCAAAATTGATGGCAAGCTAGCTCACTCATTGATTTTGTGAGTTGGGAAAAGCGCATTTTTCTCCATCGAGCTTGAAAAAGCTCCAGAACGGACTTTTTCGCCAACAGCCACCCGCTCAAGGCTGAAAGCGGCTGACCCGAGCCGGACCCCGCTGTATCGGTCGCTGATACTGCACGGCCGGTTTGCCGAACACCATCACATAGCCGAGCTTGTGGTCAGCCGGGATGCCGAGCCGCTGCTGCAAACCCGGAGCGATCGCTTCAAGCAGCCATTTCATCATCCCGTCCCAGACCGCACCGACCCCCTGGCTTTGGGCATACAGCTCAAAGTAGGACAGGGCGATAAACCCGTCCGCTTCGGGACAGATGCTGTCCGGCCCGCTGGAAACAGCCAGCAGGTGCGGAGCGCCGCGAAACAGGATATCGCTGCCGTCCTCCTGCCAGCGCCGGGCAATGGTGCCGAAATGGGCCAGCCGCTCGGGCAGTTGCCCGGCCGCCAGGACTTTCCCCAACTCGGCGTAGACCTCGTTGCGAAATACGGCCAGGGCATCCTTGTCGTCAATGACATGGAATTGCAGACTCTGCCGGTTGACCCCGGTCGGCGCATGCCAGGCAACCTCAAGCAGCTGCTCCAGCAAGGCCGGTTCCAGATTTTCATCCCGATACTGCCGCACCGAGCGCCGCCCTTTGATCAACGCCTCCAACTGTTGCGGTGCCGGCCAGGTTTCCGCCAACGGCCGGCCGGTCACGGGCTGATGGCCAAAGATGGAGAGTGCCGCAGTCGGGCAAACCGCCAGGCAGTGTTGACAGCGGATGCACTTGCCTTCATCAGCCGGGGCAATGGCGGGCAGACCGCTGGTTAAGGAAATGATTTTGGCCGGGCAGTCCTGGGCACAGGAACCACAGCGCGTACAAAGGTTGTTATCAATCGTCAACTGAAGCATGAGATCCTCTCTGGTTGAATCGGTTCAGAACAGGTTGTCCGGCATGGCGGACAGGGGGATGATCGCCCCCGGATGCTGGATCACCGCAGCCGCCAGGCAGGCGCCGCTGTGCGCGGCCAGTTCGGCCGAACTGCCGGTCAGGCGGGCGGCCAGGTAGCCGGCGGCAAAGGAATCCCCGGCGGCGGTGGTGTCGACAACTTTTGCCACCTGACAGGCCGGCACAAAAGCAGGCGCCTGACCAGACAGACGAATGATGGCCGGCAGCGCACCGCGTTTGACCACTACTTCCGGAGTGGGCAGGTTGAAAACCCGCTCCAACGCCCGTTCCTCCTCACTGATGCCGAACAGCGCCATTTCGTCATCCAGGGTAATCATGGCGATATCGGCCATTTCATAGGCGTGCGCATACCATGCCCGTGCCTCGACCGTCACCGGCCACATCCGGGTCCGGTAATTGTTGTCGAAGATAACCTTGCCACCCCGTTCGCGCAACGTCGTGACTATTTTGAACAGTCGGTCCCGGGCTGCCGCATCGAAAATCGCCAGGCTGATGCCGCTGAAATAGAGGGCGTCAATATCCGCCAGCTGCTCTTCGAGGGGGCTGGTCACCCCCCTGAAATAGGCTTTGGCGGCACTCATGTCCCGCCAGTAGTAAAAGGTCCGTTCACCGGTTTCATCGACCTGAATCGTGTACAGCCCGGGCATCAGCCCCTCTTGACGCCGAATCAGTCCGGTGTCGATCCCTTCGCCTTCCCAGGCCCTGATCATCGCCTCGCTGAAGGGGTCGATACCCAGGTCGGTGGCATAGGAGACCTGCACTCCCCGGTGCCGACAGAGCCGGGACAGATAGACCGCCGTATTCAGGGTATCACCGCCAAACGCCTGCTGCATGGTACCGAACAGCTGGCCCCGCAACTCAATCATACATTCGCCCAACAGGGCAATTCGACAAACTCTCTTCATGTGCGGAAACCTTTGACTGAAAACTCGCGGAAAGGTGCGGTCCCTTGAGGTCAACCGATCAGGATCAATGCGGCGGTCAGCACAGCCAGAGCCGTTTCGGCCTGGTTCACAGCCGATTGCCACGAGGTCTTGGGGAGTGCCTGAAAAAGGAGCACGGAAAATCGGGTTCGGTTGGCTTCCTGCTCGGGCCGAACCCCACGAATACCGTTCTAAGCGAAGAGAAAATAACCTGTCAACGTAAAAAGCAAAAACGCTGGAGACTCCCCACAAAAAGAACCTATCTCCCCGTTTTCGGAATTTTTTCTCCATTTACAGGGACAATTTTCCGGGCTCCGAAGAATTCCAAAAACCGGTTTTTGGCGTCGCCCGGTGCGGAGATAATTGCTGACAATTTGGGCAGAAAAATTCCCTCCTGCCCAAAAACAGGGCACAATATTTTGTTGCGCAGAGGCCCTCAGCCGCCAAACCCGACCAGTCCGTCCGATCACCCATCCTGGCACACCAGTCAGAACTTTCAGCAATGGCCCATCAGCCTGAAAAAACAGGCTGTTTTCCACTGCTCAAACCATTCAGGCGCTTATTGCTGAATTCTTTACCGGGACAACGATTTGAAAAAAAACTGGTAGGTTTCTTGCTAATTCTGTGCGGATTCTGTATTAAATCTATCCCTCACTCAGGAGACTCTACGATGATGAAAAAGAACCTTGGAATAATGGCCCGCACCCTGCTGGTCCTGGCCTGTCTGACCGCATTTGCGTCGGTCGCTTGCGCTGAAAAGATCAAGGTCGCCGGGATCTATACCCAGCCGATCCAGCAGAAATGGGATGCCGTCCTGCACAAGGCCCTGCAGAAAGCCCAACAGGATGGAATCATTGATTATGTTTATTCTGAGAAGGTCGCCAATACCGACTATATCCGCGTGCTCCGCGAATATGCCGAAAGCGGCGTCCAACTGATCGTCGGGGAAGCTTTCGGGATTTCCCGCGAAGCGCGCAAGGTTGCCAAGGATTACCCGAACGTCGCCTTTTTGATGGGTGACTCCTTCGGGCCGGACGGCTCCAACTTCGCGGTCTTTGACAACTATATCCACGAACCCTGCTACCTGATGGGAATCATTGCCGGCAGCATGACCAAAACCGGCAAGATCGGGATGGTCGGCGGCTACCCCATTGGTGAAGTCAACCGCCTGTTCAACGCCTTCATGGCCGGAGCCCAGGCGGTCAATCCGACAGTTCAGTTCAAAGTTTCCTTCATCGGCTCCTGGTATGATCCGCCGAAAGCCAAAGAATTCGCCTTTGCCCAGATCGAAGCCGGGGTGGATGTGCTCTACGCCGAACGCGCCGGGGTGGTTGACGCCGCCCGTCAGAAAGGGATTATCGCCTTCGGCAACGTCAATGACATGAACAAAGAGGAAAACGGTAAGGATGTCGTGGTCGCTTCGGCCCTCTGGCACATGGATTCCGCCATTAAGCACGCCATCGAACTGGTAAAAAGCGGAGCTTTCAAGGCCGAAGATTACCGGGAGTGGACCATGATGGGCAAAGGCGGGGCAAGTCTTTCGCCCTACTATGAGTTTGCCGATAAGATCCCCGCCGCAGCCAAAGCCGAGGTCGAAAAAGCCAAGGCCGACATTCTCTCCGGTGCGCTGGTTATCAAAATCAACGATACCGAACCGAAATCAACCTTCTGATGCAGTCCGAGGGGCAGGCCCTGCCCTGCCCCTCGTTTTTAAACACAGGCAGACAACGGGAGCCCTTTCATGGCAGATCAACCTGCCCTGCACCTCAACCGGATCAGTAAAAGCTTCGGGACACTGCTGGCCAACGACGCGATCAGCCTGACCCTGTATCCAGGGGAAGTTCTGGCCCTGCTCGGGGAGAACGGCGCCGGCAAGACCACGCTGATGAATATCCTCTTCGGCCATTATCAGGCCGACCAGGGCAGCGTCAGCGTGTTCGGCAAGGAACTTCCGGCCGGCAAGCCGCGCGCCGCCATCGCCGCAGGTGTGGGGATGGTTCATCAGCATTTTACGCTGGCCGACAATCTGACCGTCCTCGACAATATTATTCTGGGCACGGAGTCACTCTGGCGGGGTCGCTCGAAAACCCGCCCGGCGGAAGCCAAAATCCGTAGTCTGGCCGCGGAATACGGGCTGGCCGTCGATCCTCACGCAAAAGTTCGCAAGCTGTCCGTTGGCGAGCGACAACGGGTCGAGATCCTCAAGGCCCTCTATCGCGATACCCGCATCCTGATCATGGACGAACCGACCGCCGTCCTGACCCCGCCGGAAGTGGACAGCCTGTTCGCGACGCTGCGCAAGCTCATTGAGCGCGGCCTGGCGATTATTTTCATCTCCCACAAACTGCGTGAAGTGATGGCGATCAGCGACCGGGTCACGGTATTGCGCCACGGCAAAGTGGTCAAAGAGGTGACCACGGCGCAAACCAGCCGCGAAGAGCTGGCCGAAGCCATGGTCGGCCGCACCATCCCCAAGCCCAAACGAACCGAACTGGAACCCGGCATGCCATTGCTGCGGTTCAGCGCGGTGACGGTGAACGGGCCTGACGACAAGCGGCTCCTCGACGCCATCAACCTGGAGCTGCGGCAGAGTGAAATCCTCGGCATTGCCGGGGTTTCCGGCAACGGCCAGGGGCAGCTCGCCGAGCTGCTCTGCGGCCTGATCATGCAGGACGAAGGACGGATCAGCTGCCAGGACAATCCAGACCTCAAGCCGACGCCGGCGGTGATGATCAGCCAGGGAATCGGCCGGATTGTCGAAGATCGTAACGGCACCGGGCTGATCGGCGATATGACCATCAACGAAAACCTCTGTGCCGAACATTACCGCGACCCTGCGTTTGCCCGTTTTGGCCTGCGCCGGTTCAGTCGGATGCGGGAGCGTTCCGCTGAATTGATCCGTTCTTTCGACGTGCGTTGCCAGGGCCTGCACGCGCCGGTCCGGCAGCTGTCGGGCGGCAACATGCAGAAACTCATTCTGGCCCGGGTGCTGGCCCAGCAGCCGAATATCATTCTCGCTCAACAGCCGACCTGGGGACTTGATGTGGGCGCCGCGGCCTACGTTCACGACCAGCTCCTCGCCGCCCGCCAACGTGGCGCCGGGGTCCTGCTGATCTCCGAAGACCTCGATGAACTGCTGCAGCTCAGCGACCGGATCCAGGTGCTTTATCACGGCCATTTGAGTCAGGCGCTGCCGACCGCTGCGCTGTCGTTGCAGGAACTCGGTCTGCGCATGAGCGGACAGTTGCTTGATTCGGCGGCTCAGGCCGCCTGAAGGGCCACCATTTCACCTTAAAAAAGGGCATCATGTACCTCGAACCACGTAGCAAAATTTCCCTGCCGCTGGCCGTCTGCGCCCCGCTGGCCGCAGTTATCGCCGCAATGGCCCTGTGCTCGGCCCTGATCCTCTGGGCGGACAGTTCCATTGTCGACGCCTACCTGCTGTTGTTCAAAGGAGCCCTCGGCTCGCGCTTCGCCATCAGTGAAACCCTGACCCGGGCCACCCCGCTGATTCTGACCGGCCTGGCCGCCGCAGTCGCGTTCCGCGCCAAGCTCTGGAATATCGGCGCCGAAGGGCAGTTCTACGCCGGGGCCTGCGCCGCCACCCTGCTCGGTACAGGCACCCTCGACTGGCCGCCTTACCTGTTGATACCAACCATGATGCTGGCCGGAGCCCTGGCCGGCGGTCTGCTGCTGCTGGTGCCGACCCTGCTCAAAACCCATCTCAAGGTTGATGAAGTCGTCACCACGTTGCTGCTCAACTTCATTGTCCTGCTGTTTGTCAATTACCTGCTGTTCGGCCCCTGGAAAGATCCCATGGCCATGGGCTGGCCGCAGGCGGCACCGATCGTCGAGAATGGCCTGCTGCCGCTGCTGCTGGCCAAAACCAGGCTGCATGCCGGTCTGCTGATTTCACTCCTGGCGGCCGTCGGCACCTGGGCACTGATGCGTTTCAGCATCTGGGGTTACGAGATTCGGGCGGTGGGCGCCAATCAGAAGGCCGCTGATTTTTTCGGGATCCCCGTGAACCGCACCGTTATCCGCACCGCCCTGATCAGCGGCGGCCTGGCCGGGATTGCCGGAGTTTGCGAGCTCTGCGGGCTGAAGGGCTACCTGACCCTCGATCTGTCGCCGGGCTTCGGCTACACCGGGATCGTGGTTGCCATGCTTGCCGGCCTCAACCCGCTGGGCGTGGTCCTGTCGGCCTTCTTCATCGCCGTGGTCTATAACGGCGCCGATTCCATGAGCCGGGCGCTGGGCGTCTCCAACTACATTGCCGATGTCATTACCGCCACCGCCCTGATCACCGTCCTGGTCAGCATGCTGTTGACCCGTTACCGCATCCGCTGGAAATAACCGATGTTCGATTTTGCTGATATGATCCTGGCCGCCGGTTTCTGGGCAGCCACGCTACGCATGGCCACACCGCTGATTTTCGGCACCCTTGGCGAACTGATCTGCGAACGCTCGGGAGTCCTGAACCTTGGCATCGAGGGGATCATGACCATCGGCTCCATGGCTGGCTGGATGTGGGTTTTCCAGGGTGGCAGCCTATGGGGCGGGGTGCTGTTCGCGGCCCTGGTGGGGGCTTTGTTCGGCCTGTTGCACAGTGTGCTGACCGTTTATCTGGGTCTGTCTCAGCACGTCTCCGGCCTCGGCATCACCATGCTGACGTCGTCCCTCTGCTACTTCGTCTTCCGGATGATGCTGCCCGATGTCACCACGCCCCCCAAGATTACCCCCTTTGCCTCCTGGGGGATCCCCGGACTGGCCAAGCTGCCGGTCGTCGGCGAGGCTCTGTTCGTACAGTCGCCGCTGACCTGGCTGGCCCTGCTGGTGGTGATTCTGGTCAGCTACCTGCTCTACCGCACCCCCCTTGGCCTGGCCGTGCGCATGGTCGGTGAAAACCCGCTGGCCGCGGAAGCGCAAGGGATCAATGTCCACTTGCTGCGCACCGGCGCGGTGGTAGCGGGCAGTGCCCTGATGGCGGTTGGCGGCACCTTTCTGACCCTGTCCGCTTTCGATGCCTTCTACATCGGCATGGTTAATGGTCGCGGCTGGATCTGCATCGCCCTGGTGGTGTTCGCCTCCTGGCAACCGGCCAAGGCGCTGCTTGGCGCCCTGCTCTTCGCAACCTTCGATGCCCTGCAGATGCGGGTTCAGCAGCAGGCCACCACTGCCATCCCTTATCAGTTTTACTTGATGGCGCCCTATGTGATGAGTATTCTGGCCCTGATCATCATGTCGCGACGGGCCGCCTATCCCAAGGCTCTGCTGATCCCCTTCCGCCGCGGCGAACGCTGAACATGGCCCCTGCTGAAATTGGAAAGGAAGCCAAGACATGTTTGACCTGATCGTCCGCCAGGCCAACCTGGTTGGCCATAACCAGCCCTGCGACATCGCCTGTCAGGCCGGTCGTATCGCCAGCATCGCACCGACTATCGCCGCCACCGCACAGCGGGAAATCGATGCCCGCGGGCGGCTGGTCAGTCCTCCGTTTGTCGATGTCCATTTTCATATGGATGCCACCCTTTGCCTGCACGGGCAACCGCGTCGCAACGAAAGCGGTACTCTGCTCGAAGGGATTGCCCTGTGGAGCGATCTAAAACCCTTGCAGAGCGCCGACAAACTCAAGGAACGCGCCCTCAAGCTGCTCTCCTGGTCCATCGCCCGCGGCACCCTGGCCATACGCACCCATGTCGATGTCTGCGACCCAGAGCTGATGGCGGTCCAGGTTCTCCTTGAGGTCAGGGAACAGATGAAACCCTATGTCGACCTGCAGCTGGTGGCCTTTCCCCAGGACGGCTATCTGCGCGATCCCAAGGCCACGGCCCAGCTCAAGCGTGCACTGGACCTGGGGGTCGATGTGATCGGCGGGATTCCCCATTTCGAACGGACCATGGCCGAGGGCGCTGAGTCCATTCGTCAGCTTTGCGAACTGGCCGCCCAGCGCGGCCTGCAGGTCGACATGCACTGCGACGAATCGGATGATCCCCTGTCCCGGCATATCGAGACCCTGGCCGCGGAAACCTGCCGCTGCGGACTGCACGGACGGGTCACCGGCTCGCACCTGACCTCCATGCACTCCATGGACAATTACTATGTCACCAAGCTGCTGCCACTGCTGGCGGAGGCCGAGCTGCACGCGGTCTGCAATCCGCTGGTCAACATGGTGCTGCAGGGCCGCCAGGACACCTACCCGAAACGCCGCGGCCTGACCCGGGTCAAGGAACTGCTGGCGCAAGGGATCAACGTCTGCCTCGGCCATGACGACGTGGTCGATCCCTGGTATCCCCTCGGCAGTCACGACATGCTGGAGGTCGCCCATATGGGCATCCATGCTCTGCACATGAGCGGCATTGCCGAGATGAACGAGCTGTTCGCTGCGGTGACCAGCCGTCCGGCGCAAACCATGGGATTAAACGGGTATGGAATCAAGGAAGGAAACTCTGCGGACATGGTGGTCTTGCAAGGACGGGATCCCATTGAGGCGATCCGGCTGCGCGGCCCACGGCTGGCCGTCATCCGCCGCGGCGAAGTCATCGCCGAAGCGGCTCCGGCCGTCTCCAGCGTCCACCTCGGCGAGCAGACTCAGCAAGTGGACTTTTCCTTACCGTAAGAGCGTCCCCGGCTGCGCCCCCTTAACGACGAGGTTCAGACCGGCAGGCGACCGGGTTCCGGGGCAACCGACGCGGCCGGTTTCTGCAGGCGGGTCTCCTGCCCCGGCTGCGGATGGCGGGGAACCAGCAAGGACAGCAGCAGGGACACCAGGGACATCCCCGCACCAATGTAAAACACCAGGGCCGGGGAGGTCAGCCAGATCAGTCCGAACAAAGCCGGAATACCCACGGCGGCAATATGATTGATGGTAAAGCTGACCCCGGCGGTGGCGGAAATATCTTCGGCCGCGGCGATTTTCTGAAAATAGGTCTTGATGCTGATGGCCAGGGCGAAGAACAGATGGTCGACAACGTAGAGGGCGGCAGCGAGCCAGGCGCTTTTGACCAGAGCATAACCGCAAAACACCAGGATCAGCCCGCTGTATTCAAAGATCAGGGTATTCCGCTCCCCGAACCGGGCGATCATGCGGCCGATCCGCCGTGCAAATAAAACATTTAAAATTCCGTTGAACAGGAACAGCAGTGAGATATCGCTGACGGAATAGGAAAATTTTTCCACCATCAGGAACCCGGCAAAGACAGTAAAAATCTGCCGCCGTGCTCCGGACATGAAAACCAGCGCATAGTAGAGGGAGTAACGACTGCGCACCACCATCTTTTTGTGCTGCACCGTATGTTGCGGAAACCGCGGAAACAGCACCCCGGCAACCAGTGCAAACAGCAGGGTCACCCCGCCGAACAGCAAATACAGCCAGAGGTAGTCAATCCGCAACAGGTTCGACCCGGCCCAGATCAGGGCGAAGGCCAGAATCCCGGCCAGGGAACTGACCGCGATGATCCGCCCGAAGGTTTCGGCGGCCTGCGCCTTGGGAATCCATTGCTGGGTCAGCGAGGTCTGCATGGTTTCGTAATAATGATATCCCGTCGACATCACCAATGTCGTCAGGTACAACCCGATCACGCTGGGGAAAAAACCGGTCAAGGCCGTACCGATCCCGAGCAGCCCGAGGGCGAGAAGCGCCAGGCGCTGTTCACTCAGCAGCAACAGCACATAGACCACGGCGAAAGCCAGAAACCCGGGAATCTCCCGCAGCGACTGCAGGATGCCGATCTCCCGGCCGGTAAAAGCGGCCTGTTCGACAGCAAAATTGTTCAGCAGCGCCTGCCATGCGGCAAAGCTTAAAGGCACGGCAAACGCCATCACATACAACAGGACCTCGGGGCGCTGCCAGGATTTATCGGAAGTGGACATGTTCAGGATCTTAATTTACGGCCGCCTGGGGAGTTCCGAGCGCTCCCGTCATCTGCAGCAACAGTTCGGATACGGCCAGGGAAGCAGGTGAAGGAGTCCGTTCCAGCAGCCGGACCAGCCAGATGTTTCGCTCAATGACCAGATCACGAACATCTACCTTGAACAATTCTCCATGTTGCAGATTGCTGCGGACGGACAAATCGGAAACAAAAGCACAGCCGAAACCGGCGGACACGGCCTGGCGAACCGCTTCATTGCTGCCGAGTCGGGCCACCACATGCAATGAAGAGGCGTCGATTCCGGCGCCGGCAAAGGCTTTCAGCAGGGTTTGATAGGTTCCCGACCCGTCTTCACGCAGGATCAACGGCTGCCGGACCAGTTCCTTGATGCTGATTTTCTGTTTGTCCCGCAGCGGATGATCCGGGCCGACGATCAGGGTCAGGCGATCTTTGAGGATCGGTTGATAGGAAAAGTTCTCTTCATCAAAACGAGCGCCGACAATGGCCAGTTCAATTTTGCCATTGTGCAGCTCGCTGAGCATATCCCGGCTGTCGCCGATCTTCATATTCACGGTAATCCCCGGGTACTGCTGATTGAGCAACGGTAACAACCTGGGAACCAGGTAATTGGCCGGGATATTACTGGCTCCTATGGTCAGGTGGGCGTTTTCCAAACCATGAAACCCGGCCATCGCCTGCTTCAGGACGTCAAGTTCCGCCAGCACCCGCCGGGCATGCTGGAGAAACACCTCCCCACCGGCGGTCAGATAGATCCCCTTGCTGGTCCGATCAAGCAAACGGGTGTTCAATTCTCTTTCCAAAGCGGCGATATGCTGACTCACGGTTGACTGAGTCAGGGTCATTAATTCCGCTCCGCGCGAAAAACTGGCTGTTTCGGCTACCGCGATCAAGAGTTCGAGCTGGCGTAAGGTCATAAAACCCTCCATCGAATTTACAAATAGGTGTCATTGATTTTATTAAAATTATCCATTTGACTTGTCCTTGTCAATCACTTAATTCTGATAACTTAAGATCAACCGAGTCCGTATTTTCAGCTGGTATTTCTTTCCCAATTTTAAGGCTTTTTTATGAACAAAACCGTTTCTTGTTTTTTCGTCCTGCTGGTTCTCTGCGTAACACTTCCCGCCGGGGCCTTTGCTTACAACTATATTTCCCCGGAGCAGGTCAAACAGAACCTGGCCGCACAATCCGCCATGTCCCTGATCGATATTCAGGTCAAAGATGAATTCACGCAGCACCATATTCAAGGCGCTGTCGCCACCTACGCCTATCCAGTCAAATCAGCAGCCGATCGTGCCAAGCTGGATGTCTCTGTCGCCACTCTGAAAAACAATCAGGACAGCGCGGTTATCATCTGCCCGCGCGGTGCCGGCGGCGCAAAGCGGGCGTACGATTACCTGGTCGAATCCGGGATTCCGGAAAACCGGCTCTTCATCCTCAGCAAAGGGCAAGGCGGCTGGCCATTTCCGGAGTTGCTGGCTCCGGCCCAATAGCAGCGGCGCCACTGCAAGCAGCAACCTTCTGCCCCACAACGCGTTCCGCCTGGACGCTTGTGGGGCAGATTTTCAGTTTACTATCGCAGGTTGTTAAAAAAGTCCGGCCATGGGCTCGGTACAACGTTTTTCAACAGCCCGACAGGTTCAATCAAGTGAGGGGCACAAGCTCAACCATGAACTCAGGACAACCAGCAATCCCGGTGCAAACAGACGAACAGCCGTTCCCAAAGGCCTTGCACCTTCGGCTGACCGAGGTGTCGGTAAACTGTACCGGTTGCGGCCTCTGTGTGCGCCAGTGTGGTTTCCTGCAAAAACATGGCACCCCGCAGCAGCTGGCCCGCAACTATCTACTTCAGCAGGGAAGCAACTGTACCGATCCCTTTGCCTGTCATCTGTGCGGACTGTGCACCGCGCTCTGTCCGCATCAGGTTGATCCGGCCGGGCTGTTTCTGGCGTTGCGCCGGGCCGAGTTCCGCCAAGGCCGGGCCGAGCACCCGGAATACAAAGGGCTCAGACGTTACGAACGGCTCGGCACCTCGCAGCGCTTCAGTTGGCATGCCCTGCCCCAGGACTGCGAGACGATCTTCTTCCCAGGCTGTTCCCTGGCCGGGTCGCGACCGGAAACGACCTGGAAAACCTTCGCCCATCTCCGCCAAACAATCCCCACTATCGGCATCGTCCTGGACTGCTGTACCAAACCGTCCCATGACCTTGGCGATGAGGACTATTTCTCGGCCATGTTCGGGGAACTGAAGACTTACCTGCTCCACCAGGGGATCAACCAGGTTCTGGTGGCCTGCCCCAGCTGCGAGCGGGTCTTTTCAACCTACGCCCCGGAACTGACCACCCGGATGGTTTACGAACTGCTCAACGAACTCCCGTTGCCGGCCGCGCCTTCAATCACCGGCACGGTCGATATCCATGATCCCTGCGTCGCCCGCTTCAATCGCAGCAGCCAGAGCGCAGTGCGCGCCCTGCTTGGCAAAAAGGGGCTGCAACTGTCTGAACCCGCACAGAGTGGCAAAACCACCCTCTGCTGCGGTGCCGGCGGCGCGGTCAGCTACCGCTACCCGGAGCGCTCCGCGGCCTGGCAGGACAAACATTGCCAGCAATTGCAGACCGGGCATCTGGTCAGTTATTGCGCCAGCTGTACCCAGGTATTTGCTGCCCGGACCCGGTCCAGCCATGTGTTGGATCTGCTCTTCGAACCGGAGTTGACCAGCGCAGGCAAAGCGGCGGTGGCCAAAGGACCGCTCACCTATTGGAATCGCCTGCGCCTGAAGGCCCGCATCCGCAAAAATGTGGCCGCCGCCGTCACCCGGGAACGGACTTTTTCCGGCCGTCCTCAAGACGCTTCCCGTCCACGGCGGAGCAAGGCGATGCCCCTGCTGGTGTTGCGACAGTTGACCTTTATCGCTGGCTGGACCCCGCTGCCGCTGCTCTATCGCAAACTCAAAGCGCTGCGCAACCAGCCGGTGTAATCCTCGAACCAGCACGGGCAGGCCATGTCAGCACAATCATTGCAGTCAATGGTTCCCCGCTTCCTGCGCAGTCGCCCCGGCCGCGGCGTCTATCAGCTGTTGCGCCTGCTGCTGGTCGGCGTCTTCTTCTGGCCCGGCCTCAGCAAGGCCCTCGCCCCGCAGGAATTCGCCACCACCATTGCCGCTTACGGCTTGCTCCCCGAACCCCTGGTTACCGGGGCAGCCGTGCTGCTGATCGCCCTGGAACTCATTGCCGCCGGCGGTCTGCTGCTGGAAAAACGCGGCGCCTTGCTCCTGCTCACCCTGCAGCTGCTGTTGTTCATGGCGGTGCTGGGCTACGGAATCCACCTGGGACTGGATATCGACTGCGGCTGTTTCGGCCCGAACGATCCCGAGGCCGCCGCATTTCATGATCTGCGTGGGGCCCTGCTCCGCGACTGTGGATTTTTATCGGCCATTGCATACCTTTATGCATGGCGTTTTCAGAACCGCCTGCGCCCCGCGCCCTGGTTGCGAACCAGCACGGGACAGGCCTCATCCAAGGAGGAATAACCGATGTCTCGCAATAAACTGATCATGCTCCCGCTGCTGTTGCTGTTTCTGCTGGCTACGGCGGGGTCAGCCATGGCCTTCGGGTTCGGCAACAAGTTCGAAGCTGAAGTCAAAACCGAACAGTCAGCAGTCAAACTGGTCCGTGAAGTACAGCGCGGCGGTTATGCTGTGGTGACCACGGCAGAGCTGAAAAAATGGCAGGATGAGGGCAAGGATATGCTTATTGTCGACACCATGCCCTTTGCGGACAGCTACAAAAAAGGTCATGTTCCCGGTGCCGTACAGTTCCTGTTTCCGATTCCGGACATGACCAGCTGGGACAGCAAAGAAACCGACGGCAAATCAGAGCAGGATTTCGCCGCCTTGTTGGGTCCGGACAAAGAGCGCACCATTGTCATCTACTGCGGTTTTGTCAAATGTACCCGCAGCCACAACGGTGCGGTCTGGGCCAAAAAGCTGGGCTACAAAAACGTTTATCGTTATCCCGGCGGCATCTTCGCCTGGAAAGGTGCGGACCTGCCGGTCGAAACCGTCGACTGATCCCGTCCCGACCATTCACCGACCGGATCGCCATGATCCGGTCGGTCTTCCCCAGGCCCTCCCTGCGCCGGCTCCGCGGCTCTCCGGGCGATCCGGCTGAGCAGACCGTCACAAAAACCGCCTCCTTAATAATTGGCCCCAACCGCTTCGAGTTTGCTAAGATAGTGAGCATCTGACCCGGCACAACCAACCCTTTTCCAGCCAGAGGTGGGCCACTGCTATGGAATGGAATCCCGGCCAATATCCTTACATCAAACAGCTGACCCCGGCTTATGAACGCGCCATCCGCCAATCCGCGTTACTGAATATCGATACCCTGGTGATCCCCTCACCCTATATTCAGCATCGCACCATCGATATCGCTTACGAGCATAGCCTGGTCTGGGAGGAAAAGGGGGAGCTGCTCGGCTATCTGCTGGTTTATGCCACCCCGGATCAGCAGAGCTTTCATATCTACAAACTGGTGACCAACCCCTTTGGCCGGGGCAAGGGGATCGGCTCGGCCTTCCTGCACATCCTCGCCAGCCAGGTCGCCCCGGAAGCGAACATCTATCTGTACGTCTGGGAAAAGCTGCTCAGCTCCATCGACTTTTTCACCACCCGCGGCTTTACCATCACCGACCTGACCGTGTTCAGAAGGATGCGCTTTCATCTGATGTCGGTCACGGCGGCAACCCTGCTGGACAAGCTCGATTCCGCCACCCATCCGGAAGTTTCGGTGGTGGAGGAACTGTCGCGGGTGCGCCATGACGTCAAAAAATCCCTTCGGGTCCTGTTCGACATGACCGCCATGCTGTCGGTGGACAACTTCAACCAGGTCGCGGAAAACATCAATCGCGAGACGACCTCGATGCTCAACACCCTGAATCGCTATGAAGATAAAATTCACCTGGAGCACAAGGTGTCATTTCAGGAGCTGATCACCGAGCGGGTCATTCCTTTTATCGAAGCGGTGGACAGCAACTGCGAGGTGCAACTGATCCTCAAGTCCAAGATCGATCCGGTCAACAGCAGTTATCTGAGTTGCAGCCGGGCGCTGATCAATATCGTCGCCAATGCCCTGGACGCTATCAAGGCGGCCGGGCGCCGCGGCCGCATCGAGTTTCTCCTGGAACAGCAGGACGATACCGTAACCCTCAGCATCACCGACAACGGCATCGGTATCGCTGCCGAACGCCTGCAAAAGGGGGCGGACCAGCTGCCGCAGTTTGTCGGCAACTCGACCAAAAGCAAGACGGCGACCGGCGAAGGGGTCGGCACCAGGCAGATCTATGCAACCTTCGGCAGTGAACATATTGAGGTCACCAGCGAGCCTGGGATCTCGACCACCTGGGTTATCCGCCTGAAAAAAAGCACCACCCGGGACAGCAGCCTGCTGGATGAGTTGAGCACCCGCTACGTGAGAATGATCAAAGCCACCCAGAAAGCCCGGCTGACCCCGGAGACCAGCCGCAAGGAGATCACCATCTTCATCTGGCAACTCCGCCAGATGGAGCTGTTCAGTTACGATCTGCTTTACCACTTCAGCCGCTACAACAACATCCGTGACATCTTCCAGAACGTGCTGCTTTACCGCTTTGGCGACCAGAGCTTCAACTTCCTTAAAGAAGAGCTGGGTAAATGCCGCATCGACAACAATTCAATCCGCTCCTGGCTGCTGGGGATTACCCGGCGAATCAACAAATACGAAACCTGCATCCTGCGGAATGTGCCGTTCCAGGCCTACAAGGATGTTCTCTTCCAGAGCTACGGCCAGGCCACCGACCGCACCATGATCTTTACCCTCGACCCGGTCAACGGCCGCTTTCTGGCCACCGACCGCAAGCTCGCCGAACATCTCGATTTTGTCCCCTATCTCAAACGCAGCCGGGATGAACTGTTGCGTGGCGAACTGGTCGGGGATGTCCGCAACGTCAACAGCCCCATCTACCTGGGAGTCTGGTCGGTGACCAGCCGGGAGGACCTGTACGACAAATTGAAGCTGCTCCGCCAGGGCGCGCAGCAGCTGCTGCAAATGGGGCTGGACAAGAACAAGCGGATCGCGTTTTACAATACCACCTATAATACCTGCGAGAGCGAAATCAACACCCAGCAGACCATTACCCTGGGGGAGATGGCAACGCTGAAAGAGACCGCCTTCGAGCAGCTTATCCGCCCGGCGGACAGCGGCATGAGCGGGGTCCTCGCCTTCGACTGAGCAAAGCGCCTCAGTGGCCGGCGACCAGCTGCTCCAGGGTTGCCATGATCTCGTCCAGGTCCGCGACGGAAACGTCAGAAAACCAGATCTGTTGCGGATAGATCAGCACATTCGGCCCCTGGGCGCAAAGCCCCAGGCAGCCTGCGGTAGAGACCCTGACCCGCCCCTGCCAGCCCTGCTCATTCACCAGCACCTTCAAGGCTTCTTTAAGCCGCGGACTGGCATTGTCCGCACAGGATTTTCTAGCCCCGCCACGATCGTTGGTGCAGACAAAAACATGGGCTAAATAAGGCGCTTGATTTCTTTTCGACATAGCGGCAGATCTCCTCGGCTGATGGTGCGACAAACGGTCAGGATCAACCCTTACTCCTGCGCGGCAGGGCGGTTGAATTTAGCTTAAGGCCCTTCCCCCTCCGCTTCAAGTAGCCAACCGGAAAAAAACACAAGAGCCTGAAGAAGCGGGCCCCGTCATCCGTTGGCGCGGCCGAAATCGGTGCAGAACTGGCACTTTGTTGCAGATCAGTATACAATTCAACACTGTTTCGGTTTGTATTTTCAATAGACCCCAGACTCTTTTCCAGCGACGGTATTCCATGACCCAACAGCACAACGAACAGCAGCTTGACGTCCGTTCCATGACCATCGATGATTTGGCGGCGGTTTTTCACCTGGGTGAGCAACTGTTCACCTCTGAGTTTTCGCCCAGCATGTACCGCACCTGGGACGAATACGAAATCACCACGATGTTCAACTCCGACAATGAACTCTGCCTGGTGGCGGAACTGGCCGGTGAAGTGGTCGGCTTTGCCCTGGGCACGACCGTGGAAAAGCAGAATTCCCCCTGGAAATACGGCTACCTGGTCTGGATCGGTGTCAAACCCGGGCTGCAGAAAGGCGGCACCGGCGCCCAGTTGTTTGCCGAACTTAAACACCGCATGGTCGAACAGGGGGTACGGATGATGCTCATCGATACCGATGCCGACAATGAGGCCGGGATCCACTTTTTCAAAAAACAGGGGTTCGGTCATATCCAGAAGCATGTTTACATGACGCTGAACCTGTCCAAAAAACATAAAAAACGCCGGAAAGGAAAAGTATGAGCAAACGGCTGGAACAGGTCTGGGCAGCCATCGATCCGGAACGGCTGCGCCGGACCCTGCTGGAGATGATCGATATCTATTCGCCATCCGGCAAAGAGGAGGATATCCAGCTCTATCTGGAAGAAATCCTTGCCGCGACCGGCATCCCGGTGCAGCGCCAGGAGGTCGAAGAGGAACGCTTCAACCTGGTGGCCCGGATGGGGCCGGAACCGCCGCTCCTGTACCTGGTCGGCCATGTCGACACCGTGGCCGCCTGGGATATTGAAGACTATGCGGCAAAGGAGAAATGGGGCGTGGTCCGCGGTCTTGGCAGCGCGGATATGAAGGGCGGCTGCGCGGCCATGGTCGAAACCTGGCTGGCCCTGGCCAGCCTGCCCGAGGCCGAACGCCCCTCCGTCGGGCTGCTGCTGGTGGTCGGGGAAGAGGAAAACGGCGATGGCAGCGCCCGCTTTCTGGAGCAGGAATGCCCGGCCTGGGTGGTCATCGGCGAACCGACCTCGCTGTTGCCGGCGTTCAGTCATTTCGGCTATATGGAAATTGCCCTGACCACGCAGGGGCGGCGCATTCATTCATCGTTGCCGGAACTGGGGCATAACGCCATCGAATCGATGCTGCGGGTTCTGCTGCAGATCGAACGGGCCACCCTGTTCGACAGCACCGAGGAACCGAAGCTGATCTACTCCATCCGCGAGATGAGTTCATCCCGGGCCGGCTTTGTAGTCCCGGATCGCTGCGAAGCGATGATCGATCTGCATCTCTCCCCGGACACCGACCCGGCCCGGGTGCGCCAGGAACTGGAGAAAATCCTGGTCAAAACCCGTCGCGCCATCAAAGGTCTGCAGTTGGAGGTGTCCTTTGATTTTGAGTCGGGCGGCTACCAGCTGGACCGCAACAACCCGTTATCTGTGACCTTGGAAGAGGTGTTTCCGCGCCTCAACCTGCCGCTGGAGTTCGTCCCGTTTCGCTCCCACTCGGATGGTAACCTGTTTTTCCAGGCAGGCAGCAAACCGCTTATCCTCGGCCCCGGTTCCCTGGAAACCGCCCATACCGCGGAAGAGCAGACCAGCCTGGCCGAAGTTGAGGCGGCGGCGCGGGTCTATGCGGCGCTGGCCCTGGGAGAAGGGTTCCAATAAACTCTGAATATCAACAACTTGACGGTTTTCAAAAGTATTTTTCAAGCCCCATTGTTTGCCGTTGACAAGGCCAAAATTAAGCGTATAAGCAGGTTGCTGGCAAAGGCCGTCCCGGCCTTTGCCAGGCCCGCTGTCAGGCGGTTCTCTCCTTCCGCTGCGGAGGTCCCAGAGTGTTCCGGATTCGGCGTATTCATGATGATTTAAGGCCGCTCAATCAGTCGGCGGTCAAGGAGGTGCAGCAGATCCTCCGCGACCAGTTCCCGCTCCTCGCCGCAGACGATATTGCTAAAATTCCCGAGTTGCTGCGCGATCCTCTCAAGCAGGGCTTCCGCTCCATTCTTTATATTGCCGAAGACGGCCGTCATCGGGTCCAAGGCTTTGCCCTGTTGTCCCACGATCAAAAACTGGGCTTCTGCTTCCTCGATTATATCTCCACCGCCAAACGGATTACCTCCGGTGGTATCGGCGGCGCGCTCTATGAGCACCTGCGTGAGGAAGCCCTGGCACTGCATGCGTGCGGCATATTTTTTGAGTGCCTGCCGGACGATCCGGCCCTCTGTAGCGATCCGGAGATTCTCAAGCAGAACCGGGCCCGGCTGAAATTCTACGAGCGCTATCAGGCCCGGCCGATCGCCGGAACGGCCTACGAAACACCTCTGCAACCGGGCGACGACAACCCACCCTACCTGGTGTTCGACCCCCTTGGTCAGACCCCGGAGCTGCCACTGGAACTTGCCCGCAAGATCGTCCGGGCCATCCTCGAGCGCCGCTACGGTACGGTCTGTTCGCCGGACTACATCGCCATGGTGGTCGCCTCCTTTACGGAGGATCCGGTCCGCCTCAGAGCGCCGAGATATCTGCGCAACAATGCTCTGGATGGTCGCCCGAAGCTGGCGCGCAAACAAAAAATCGCCCTGCTCATCAACGAGCGCCACGATATCCACCATGTGCGCGAACGCGGCTATGTCGAATCCCCGGTCAGAATCAAATCGATCCGCCAGGAACTGGAAAAAACCGCCCTCTTTGAACTGCTCCCGGCGCAAAATTTCCCGGAGTCGGTGTTGACCAGCGTTCATGATCGCGACTATGTCGCTTACCTGCGTAAGGTCTGCCATAATCTGGCCCCGGGGAAATCCCTCTATCCCTATGTGTTCCCGGTCCGCAACAGTGCCCGCCCGCCCAAAGAGTTGGCCGTCCGGGCCGGCTACTATTGTATCGATACCTTCACCCCCTTGAACGCTAATGCCTGGCATGCCGCCCGCGGCGCCGTCGACTGCGCGCTGAGCGCAGCCCATCACATTCTCGAAGGCTTTCAACTTGCCTATGCGCTGGTCCGCCCGCCCGGCCATCATGCCGAACAGCGCGCCTTCGGCGGCTTCTGCTATTTCAACAATGCCGCCATTGCCGCGCAGTTGCTGGCCGAGTACGGCCGGGTTGCCATCCTTGATATCGATTATCATCACGGTAACGGCCAGCAGGTCATCTTTTATCGCCGGAGCGATGTCCTGACCGTCTCCCTGCATGGCCATCCCAGCTTTGCCTACCCCTACTTCAGCGGGTTCGAAGATGAAAAGGGCGAGGGGGAAGGGGTCGGCTTTAACCATAACTTTCCCCTGGCGGAGACCCTGACCGCTGCCGAGTATCTGGCCGCGCTGAACAGAGCCGTGAAAAAGATCAACCGTTTCAAGCCTGATTATCTGGTGATCTGTCTCGGTCTCGACACGGCCAAAGGGGATCCGACCGGCACCTGGCCGTTGACCGCCGAAGATTTTGACCGGGTCGGCGCAACCATCGGCCGCATGCCCGTACCGACCTTGCTGATCCAGGAAGGCGGCTACCGAACCCGCAGTATCGGGATCAATGCCCGGCATTTTTTCAGCGCTCTCTGGCAGGCGCGCTTCGGGCCAAGCGGAGCCTGAACGCCCGCCCCAAGGCGCGGGGCAAAGGAGGGTCCACTGTGTCACGGCGGGACCTCTGTTATACTGTTTTTTAACTGCTGTCTGCCAAAAACGACCGATTTCTGCTGTTCGCGCAGCTCTCCATTCAAGCCGGAAGGACTGTCCATGTCGATTCGAGTCATTTGCCACCATCTGACCCATTACAAATTCGATCGTTCAATCGCCCTCTCCCCCCATGTGCTGCGATTGCGCCCGGCCCCACATTGCCGGACGCCGATCCGGGCTTATTCCATGAAGATTCTGCCCGCCGGGCATTTCCTCAACTGGCAGCAGGACGCCTTCGGTAACTACCTGGCCCGGCTGGTCTTTCCTGAGCCTGCCACGGAGCTGCGCATTGAGATCGAAGTCGTCGCCGACATGACCCCTTACAATCCCTTCGATTTTTTCATCGAGGAGTACGCCGAGAAATACCCCTTCACTTACGGCAAAATGGAGCGCGCGGAGCTGACGCCGTATTTCCAGAAGATCGACGCCGGTCCACGGCTGAAAAAATGGCTGGCCAAGGTCGACCGCAGCCCCAAGATCACAGTCGATTTCCTGGTCGAAATCAATCGCCGCCTGCAGCAGGACATCAACTACTCGGTGCGCATGGAGCCGGGGGTGCAAAGCTGTGAAAAGACTCTGGCCCGGGGCATCGGCTCCTGCCGTGATTCAGCCTGGCTGCTGGTGCAGATCTTCCGTCATCTCGGCCTGGCCGCCCGCTTTGTCAGCGGCTACCTGATTCAGCTCACGGCCGATGAAAAATCCCTCGACGGCCCATCCGGCCCGGAGGCCGATTTTACCGATCTCCATGCCTGGACCGAAGTCTATATCCCGGGCGCGGGCTGGGTCGGCCTGGACCCGACCTCCGGACTGCTGGCCGGCGAAGGACATATCCCCCTGGCCTGCACCCCCCACCCGGCCAGCGCCGCGCCCCTGACCGGCGCGACCGACCCCTGTGAAGTGGAGTTTTTCCACGCCAACTCGGTGCAGCGGATTCATGAAGACCCACGCGTCACCAAACCCTACAGTGACGACCAGTGGCAGATCATCGACGCCCTGGGGCAGCAGGTGGATGAGGAGTTGCGCGCCGGCGACGTGCGCCTGACCATGGGCGGCGAACCGACCTTTGTCTCCATCGACGATATGGACGGAGCCGAATGGAACACTCGGGCCGACGGCCCGCACAAGCGCAAACTTGCTTATGATCTGACCTTGCGCTTGCGCGATGCTTTTGCCCGCGGCGGACTGCTGCACTTCGGCCAGGGCAAATGGTATCCCGGTGAACCGCTGCCGCGCTGGGCTTACAACTGTTTCTGGCGCAAAGACGGCAAACCGATCTGGCACAACCCGCAGCTGCTGGCGGAACTCCACCGCACCGGACAGCTGACCGGGCAGGACGCCCGCCGGTTTGCCGAAGCCCTGACCGACCGCCTCGGGCTCGAGCGCAGTTACCTGATCCCCGGGTTTGAAGACCACCTCTACTGGCTGTGGAAGGAAGGGACAGTTCCGGCCAACCTCGATCCAGCCAAGGCCAACCTTAAAGATCCCCTCGAACGCCGCTCCCTGGCCCGGGTGCTGCAGCACGGCCTGGACCAGCCGGTCGGCTTTGCCCTGCCCCTCAAATGGGATCAGTTCGGCGGCCGCTGGCAGAGTAGCCGCTGGGAATTCCGCAGCGAACAGATGTTCCTTATTCCGGGCGACTCCGCCATGGGCCTGCGCCTACCCCTTGATTCCCTGCCCTGGGTGGCCCCGGACAAGCGCGAACCCTTTTACGAGCAGAGCCTGTTTATCCCGCTGCCGCCGCTGAGCGACTATGCCCAGCCCGGCGCGCCAGCGGCACCGCTCCGCCAGCAGCCCGGGGAAGAGCGGAAAAAGCCGGCGCCCGAGGAGCCGAGCGAGGTCATTCACACCGCGCTGTGCTGCGAAGTCCGCCAGGGCAACCTGCACCTGTTCATGCCGCCGCTGCCGGCGCTGGAACAGTACCTGGAGCTGGTCTCCGCCATTGAACAGACCGCTGCCGAGTTGCAGGTCGAGGTTATTTTCGAAGGCTATGAGCCGCCGCGCGACTGGCGCATCGAACGGATCAATGTGACCCCAGACCCCGGCGTCATCGAAGTCAATATCCATCCGGCCGCCAGCTGGCAGGAGATCGTCACCAACACCACCCGGCTCTACGCCGAAGCCCGCCTGGCCCGGCTGGGCACGGAAAAGTTCATGCTCGACGGCCGCCACACCGGCACCGGCGGCGGCAACCATATCACCCTGGGCGGACCGACCCCAGCCGACAGCCCCATGCTGCGCCGCCCCGACCTGCTGCGCAGCCTGGTGAGCTACTGGCAGAACCACCCCAGTCTCTCCTACCTGTTCTCCGGGGTGTTCATGGGGCCAACCAGTCAGGCGCCGCGCATCGATGAAGCCCGTGACGATTCCCTGTACGAGCTGGAGATCGCCTTCCAGCAGATGCCCGAAGGGGAAACCGCCGCACCCTGGCTGGTCGATCGACTGCTGCGCAACCTGCTCATCGACGTCACCGGCAATACCCACCGGGCGGAATTCTGCATCGACAAGCTCTACTCGCCGGACAGTGCCGCAGGACGCTTGGGGCTCCTCGAACTGCGCGCCTTTGAGATGCCGCCCCACGCCCGCATGAGCCTGGTCCAGAATCTGCTGCTGCGGACCCTGGTGGCCTGGTTCTGGAAACAGCCCTACCGTCAAAGCCTGGTCCGCTGGGGGACCGCGCTACACGACCGCTTCCTGCTCCCCCATCATGTCCGCCAGGACCTCAAGGGGGTGATGGACGATCTGCAGCGGGCCGGCTACCCCTTTGCCCTGGAATGGTTCGATCCGTTCTTCGAGTTCCGCTTCCCCCGTTACGGCACGGTGCAGATCGACGATATCGAACTGGAGCTGCGCTTCGCCATCGAACCCTGGCATGTGTTGGGAGAAGAGGTCTCCAGCCAGGGGACCTCACGCTACGTCGATTCTTCGGTGGAACGGCTCCAGGTCCATGCCAACGGGCTGACCGAAGGCCGCCACGTGCTCGCCTGCAACGGTCGCCGCCTGCCCCTGCGCAAAACCGGCCGCAAGGACGAGTTTGTCGCCGGGGTTCGCTACCGCGCCTGGCAGCCGCCATCGGCCCTGCATCCGAACATCAAGCCCCATTCACCGCTGGTCTTCGATGTCATCGACAGCTGGTCCGGCCGCTCCATCGGCGGTTGCACCTATCATGTCGCCCATCCGGGCGGACGCAGTTATGATGACTTCCCGGTCAATGCGGTGACCGCGGAATCACGGCGCGGCTCGCTGTTCACCACCACCGAACACACTCCGGGGCCGGTCCCGCGGCGCCCGGAATTCAACACCCTGGGCCGGTTTTTCCCGAACGGCACACCGCCCGGACCAATGGCGCCGCCGCCGGAAGAAGCTGATCAGGAGTTCCCCTATACCCTTGACCTGCGCCGGGGACGCCAGCAGTGAGAAGAGTCAATATCACCAACAATGTGCTTGTCCGCAATGAGGCATGACGGCCGTGAAGACTGAAATGGATACCCTATTAATTCCTCAGCCGACCCAGCTGACCGGTCAGTACCGGGACTTCTTCAGTTCCCCGGGCGACCTGCCCATGGTCTGGCAGCAGCTCATGCTGAGCCTTTATCGCCAGGGCAATACCCGGCTCAAGAAGCACTGCAAGGAGGCGCAGCGGCTGCTCAAGGAAAACGGGGCCATTCACAATGTCTTTTCCGCGCCGGACGCGCCGCGCCCCTGGGCCTTTGATCCGATTCCATTGATCTTCGACCCGGAAGAGTGGGCGGTGCTGGAACAGGGACTGGTGCAGCGGGCCGAGCTCCTCAACCTGGTGCTCGCCGACATCTACGGCCCCATGACCCTGGTCAAGGAAGGGGTGCTGCCGCCGGAGCTGATTTTCAGCCACAAAGGATTCCTCTACCCCTGTGTCGGCACCTACAACGGGTTGGCGCAACCGCTGACCTTTTATTCCGCCAACCTCGCCAAAGGGACAGACGGCAGCTTCTGGGTCATGGACGATCATATTCAGCCACCGCTGGGCTCCGGCTATGCGCTGGAGATCAGGATCATCATGAACCGGAGCTTTCCCCAGCTGTTCGAAAAGTTTCAGGTTCACCGGCTGGCCATGTACTACCGGGCCCTGCGCAACGGCTTGACCCTGCTGGCCAAACACAACCGCGCCGAGCCGCGGATCGTGGTGCTGACGCCGGGGCCGGAAAACCCGGGCTATTTCGAGCACGCCTATCTGGCCTCGTATCTGGGTTATCCGCTGGTCCAGGGGGGTGATCTGATCGTCCGCGACAGTTGTGTCTGGCTCAAATCCGTGGACGGCCTGCGTCAGGTCGACGTAATCCTGCGCCGCCAGGAAGACAACCTCTGCGACCCTCTGGAACTGCGCGGCGATTCCTTCATCGGCATCCCCGGCCTGCTCGAAGCGGTCCGCTGCGGCAACGTCGCGGTGGCCAACCCCATCGGCAGCGGGATTCTGGAAAATCCGGCCCTGATGGCCTTTTTGCCGACTCTCTGCGAACATTTTTTCCAGCGCAAACTGCTGCTCCCCTCGGTGGCAACCTGGTGGTGCGGACAGCGCGAGGAACGGGAGTTCGTCCTTAAAAACCTCGACAAGATGATCATCAAACCGATCCATCCGCTCCCCAACCTGCCGGCGATGATTGTCGAGCAAGCCGGTGAAGCGGGTAAAAAACGCTGGAAAGAGCTGATCCGTCAGTCCCCGCACCTGTTTGTCGGCCAGGAACGGATCAATTTCGCCACCTTCCCCGCCTTTGAAACCGATCGCATTGAAGCGCGCCACAGCTCACTGGGCCTGTTTCTCACCGCCCAGAGCGGCTCCTATGTCGCCATGCCCGGCGGGCTCTGCCGGGCGCATGCCGACAGCGGGCAGTTGCTGCAGGCGGAACAGGCCGGCGGTCAGATCAAGGATACCTGGGTGCTGACCAGGGAACCGGACAAACAGGTCACCCTGTGGCGCCAGGTTCAACCGAACCAGCAGATCAAGCCGCTGGTGAGCCCGCTGCCGAGCCAGGCCGCCGAGAACCTGTTCTGGGCCGGGCGTTATGCCGAGCGGGCCGAACAGACCGCGCGCCTGCTCCGTTCGATCCTGGCCAAACTGCGCGAAGTCGAGGAATTTCACGATAACGACGATCGCATGAGCCTGCACCATCTGCTGCGGGCGTTGACTCACGTCACCCTGACCTATCCGGGCTTTACCGGTGACGACGCCAGGCAGAAACTGGCTGATCCCCGGGCCGAGCTGTCCAGCCTGATCAGCGCCAGCGACCGCCCCGGCAGCCTGCGCTCTTCGTTGCTCAGCCTGGGACGCTCCGCTTCGGTGGTTCGCGACCTGTTGCCGGCGGACGCCTGGCGGGTCATCGACAACATGCAGAACCACTGGAATCCGCGGATCAGCAAAAAACAGCTCAGCAGCGGCCGCCTGCATGAAAGCATCAATAACCTGATTCTGCAGCTGTCCGCGTTCAGCGGGCTGGCTTACGAAAACATGTCGCGCGAGACCGCCTGGCTGATGCTGAATATCGGCCGCCGCCTGGAACGGGCCCTCAATCTGACCGCGCTGTTGCGCGCCACCCTGGTACCCTGCTTCGGCCCGGCCATGGAAGCGCAGATGCTGGAGACGGTTTTGAACATCTGCAACAGCCTGATTGTGTACCGCCGCCGCTATCGCTCGTTCATGGAGCTGTCGACCATTCTCGAACTGCTGCTGATGGACGAGAATTACCCCCGCGCCCTGGCCAGTCAGCTGCGCCAGCTGCAATTTTATATCCGTGACCTGCCGGTGGACGCTGCCGGTCCCGGCGGACATCGCGACGTGCTGCTCATCGACGGGGCGCTGGACAACCTGCGCCAGACCGATCCCAAGCAGTTGATTCAGATCACCAGCAGTGACGGCCGCTATTCGCTGCTGGAGAAGATGCTGACCACCCAGCAGGAGGACCTGGAGCAGCTCTCCACGGCCCTGACCGAACATTTCTTTACCCCAAGCCTGGCTTTGCAGCAGCTCGGGAACCTGCGCCGGGACAGTGGCCTATGAAATATCAGATCAAACATATGACCGAATATCGCTACAGCGACCCGGTGCAGCTGTGCCATAACGAAGCCCGCCTGCAGCCGCGCGTGACGGCTGAGCAAAGCTGCTTCGCCAGCCGCCTGGAGATTTCGCCCGCTCCGGCCGTGCTGCATACCTTCAACGACTATTTCGGCAACCGGGTCGCGCATTTCGCCCTGCAACAGTCCCATGATCTGCTGCGGGTGACGGCACTCAGCGAAGTCCAGGTCAATGCCGCAGCTAACGACCTAGCCGCCGCCGATGAACAATCCTGGGAAGAGGTCCGCGCCTTCATGACCAGTGACGGAGTGCTTGAGCTGCTGGATGTCATGCCCTGCTGCTACAATTCGCCGCTGGTGAAAAAGAGCCGCCAGCTCCAGGCCTATGCAGCCCCCTCGTTTACCCCCGGCCGCCCCTTTGGCCAGGCGGTTCAGGAGCTGACCGAGCGCATCTTTAACGATTTCACCTACGACCCGCAGGGGACCACCATCGCCACCCCATTGAGCGACGTGTTGCAGAACCGGCGCGGCGTCTGCCAGGATTTCGCCCAGCTCGCCATCGGCTGCCTGCGCAGCATCGGCCTGAGCGCCCGCTATATCAGCGGCTATATCGAAACCCTGCCACCGCCCGGGCAACAGCGCCTGATCGGCGCCGATGCGTCTCATGCCTGGTTCGCTACGTACTCGCCGCGCGCTGGTTGGATCGCTTTCGATCCGACCAACAACAAACTCCAGGGGGAGCAGCATATCACCGTTGCCTGGGGGAGGGATTATGCCGATGTGTCCCCTCTCAAAGGCGTGGCGCTGGGTGGCGGCGCCCATACCGTAACGGTATCCGTCGATGTCTCCCGGCAGACGCGCTGTCCGGAGGAAAAGGATAATTGACGACCGCAGCGGAAGGCTGGTTGAGGGATTTACAGAGCAGAATATATTTCGGAAAGGACCCTGCCCATGAGATTTGATGGCTATGATAGCGAAGGATTTTATGATGAGCTGTTTACCGCCGACGGCGTTGCCCGCCCCGGCGCCGACCTGCTGATTGAACGCATCAACTCGCTGCCCGAATCGGAGCTGCAACGACGCCAGATTGCCGCGGAGAAAGCATTGCTCAACCTGGGTATTACCTTCAATGTCTACAGCAATGAAGCGCAAACGGAGAAGATCTTTCCCTTCGACATCGTCCCGCGCATCATTCAGGCTCAGGAGTGGCAGGTCCTGGAAAAAGGTCTGCAGCAGCGTATTCGGGCGCTGAACGCATTTATCAACGATGTCTATAACGAGCAGAAAATCATCAAGGACGGCATCATCCCGGCCGAACTGGTATTTTCCGCCGACGGCTACCGCAAACCCTGCATTGGGCTGAAACCTCCTCACGGGGTCTGGTGCCACATCACCGGGACCGACCTGGTGCGCAACGGTGACGGCCAGTTCTATGTCCTCGAGGACAACCTGCGCTGCCCGTCCGGGGTCTCCTATGTCCTGGAAAACCGGCTGATCATGAAACGGACCTTCCCCATGGTGTTTGACGCCTGCAGTGTCCAGCCGGTCACCGACTACCCCAGTCGACTGCTTGACATGCTTCAGGAAATGGCCCCGTCCGGAGTCCGTTCCCCGGTGGTGGCGGTCTGGACCCCCGGGATCTACAATTCCGCGTACTTTGAACACAGCTTCCTGGCCCAGCAGATGGGCGTGCAGCTGGTGGAAGGAAATGACCTGGTGGTCCACAACGGCGAAGTGATGATGCGCACCACCACCGGCCTGGAACGGGTCGATGTCATCTACCGGCGCATTGATGACGACTTCATGGACCCGAAAGTGTTCCGCGCCGACTCCATGCTCGGGGTCCCTGGGCTGATGGAGGCTTACAGCAAGGGGCGGGTCGCCCTGGCCAATGCGCCGGGCACCGGCGTTGCCGACGACAAGGCCGTCTATGCCTATGTCCCGGAGATCATCCGCTACTATCTGCAGGAGGACGCCATTATCAACAATGTCCCGACCTATGCCTGCTGGCGGCCGGACGACTGCAACTACGTGCTGGAGAATCTCGATAAGCTGGTGGTCAAAGCGGTCAATGAGTCGGGCGGCTATGGCATGCTCATCGGCCCTCATGCCAGCGCTGCCGAACGCGAGGAGTTCAGCCGCCGGATCAAGTCCAACCCGCGCACCTACATCGCCCAGCCGACCCTGGCCCTGTCGCGGGTACCGGTGCTGACCGATGACCATTTCGAAGGACGCCATGTTGACCTGCGCCCCTATATCCTCTACGGCAAAGAAAATATCTATGTCCTGCCCGGTGGCCTGACCCGCGTAGCCCTGAAAAAAGGCTCACTGGTGGTCAATTCCTCCCAGGGGGGCGGCAGCAAGGACACCTGGGTGCTCAATGAAACCGGTGAACAATCCCCGGAATCCTCATTCCAAATGCAGGAGGATATCTGATGCTGAGTCGAGTCGCTAATTCCATTTATTGGCTGAACCGCTATATTGAACGAGCTGAAAACGTCGCCCGCTTCATCGACGCCAACTATCATATGACCCTGGATATTCCGGAAAGCGCCAGCAACCAGTGGCAGCCGTTGATCAACACCACCGGCGACCATGAACTGTTCGCCGAGCTGCATGGCCACGCCACCCGTGAAAACGCCATCGAGTTTCTAGCCTTTGAACGAGACAATCCCAACTCGATCTACTCCTGCGTCCGGTCCGCTCGGGAGAATGCCCGTTCGATCCGCGAGTATATCAGCTCGGAAATGTGGGAACAGCTCAACACCTTTTACCTGATGATGAACGCCGCGGCCTCAGAGTCGGCCATGCATATTCCCCATCATTTTTTCGTCGACATCATGACCTCCAGCCATGCCTTCATCGGCATTACCGATTCGACCATGAACCACGGCGAAGGCTGGCATTTCGGCCGGCTCGGCCGGATGCTCGAACGGGCCGACAAAACCAGCCGGATTCTCGATGTCAAATATTACATCCTGCTGCCGTCCGTGGACTATGTGGGCAGCCCTTATGACAATATCCTCTGGGCGGCCCTGCTGCGCTCGGCCAGTGCCTTCGAGATGTACCGTAAGCGCCATGGCCGCATCGACCCCAAAAAGATCGCGGAATTCCTGCTTCTGGATCGCAACTTCCCCAGAGCGATCCATTACTGTCTGGCCACCGCCATGATCTCCCTCAACCTGATCACCGGCAGCCAGCGCGGGACTTACGCCAACCGGGCCGAGCAAAGCATGGGTCGGCTGCTGTCCCAATTCGAATACAGCTCCATGAAGGAAATTTTCGATTTCGGCCTGCATGAATACCTGGATGATACCCAGACGCGTTTAAATGACATCGGCGACGAAATTCATGATATCTTCTTCAGCCCAAAAATGGCCGGAGCCTCATAACTCTGCAACAATGCAAGCAATAACCCGTTGTCCACCGACAACAATCACCTAACCCATGCCCGTCCCTGGACATTGATTTTATGGAAGCACAAGAACTCGAAAAACCCTGGGAACAGCTGGCCAGCCTGATCGAATCCAACGATGCGCATCAGGTGCTGGCATTTCTTAACAGTATCAACCCGGCGGACACCGCGCTGGCGGTGTCACGCTTGAACGCCGGCGCCCAGAGTGCGCTGCTGACCCTGCTTAGCCCCGAGCATGCCGCCGAAGTGATCGAAGATATCTCCGATGCCCAAGCTGCGGAAATCATCGAGGATCTGCATCCGCTCCACGCCGCAGCCATCCTCGAAGAACTCGACAGCGACCACGTCGTCGACCTGCTCGGAGAACTGGATGCCGCCGATGCCGATGCCATCATCGGCCAGATGACCCCGGAAGATGCCAAGGAAGCCAGACAGTTTCTGCAGTACCCGGCCGACACGGCCGGCGGGCTGATGATCTCGGAGTATCTCGACTATCACAGCGAGCAGACCGTTCAGGACGTGCTTGATGATTTTCAGGCCAACCGCGACGAGTACAGCACCTACAATGTCCAGTACCTCTTTGTCACCGACAATCAGGATCGCCTGGAGGGCGTGCTGCGCATGCGCGATCTGCTGTTCCCGCTTCGTTCAACCAAGCTCGGCAAGCTGATGATCCGCAATCCCTATAAAATTTCTGTGGCCGCCAGTCTGGATGAGCTGAGCAATTTTTTCGAAGAGCACTACCTGTTCGGCGCGCCGGTCGTCGACCATGACAACAAGCTGCTCGGCGTGGTGCTTCCCGAAGCGGTGGAAGAGGCCAATAGTAAGCGCAGCGTCAGCCAGTTTCTCGGCTTTTCCGGGATTATCGGCGGTGAGGAATTTCGTTCGATGCCGCTCTTGGCCCGCTCCGGGCGGCGGCTGTCGTGGCTGTCGCTGAATATCGTCCTCAATATCGTTTCGGCCAGTGTCATCGCCCTCTATCAGGATACCCTGGCGACGGTCATTGCCCTGGCCGTGTTCCTGCCCATGGTCAGCGACATGAGCGGTTGTTCGGGCAACCAGGCCGTGGCCGTCAGTTTACGGGAGCTGTCCCTGGGGCTGATCCGACCGACCGAACTGTTGCGGGTGCTGGCCAAGGAAGCTAGCGTCGGAGTTTTGAACGGCCTGGCCCTGGGCGTTATGCTGGGGGGGGTGGCCCTGCTCTGGAAAGGAAATTTCTTTCTCGGACTGGTGGTTGGCGGCGCCCTGGCGGTCAACACCATCGTCGCCGTCACCCTGGGCGGATTGATTCCACTGGTGTTAAAACGGCTGAAACTTGATCCGGCGCTGGTCTCCAGCCCGCTGCTGACCACGGTCACCGATATGTGCGGTTTTTTCTTTGTCCTCAGCTTTGCTTCGCTGGTGCTGAATAGATTGTAGCCATCGCTATTTTTTATTTTCTGGGGATGTTTTAATACGCACCAGCTCCGATGTTTTCAGAGGTTTGGGGTGAGGATGGGTTAAAGTTTTCTCTTGGTAAAGAAAAGCCCTGCTCCGTTATGATTCGAAGAGGGCTTTTCTTTACTTGTTCCGATTTTGGAAAATGACCGACCGCTCCCCTTCTGGGGCAGAAGAATTCATCGGCAGCGGCCGGTCAATCTCAATCACACAGACAAACCAATAAGCAGATTATTTGCCATCAAAGGCAAATTTGTAAGTGAGGTACAAACGGATATCGTCCAGGTCTTCCTGGCCGCTGTCCTTATCAACTATGGCGTAACGGGCGCGGGCACTCAGGCCTTCCAGGGCGCCGGAGAACGCATACTGTACACTGAAGTCGGTTTCGTTGATGGTGCTGGCCGGGGCATCGTAAAGAGCATAAAAGACATAGGCATCCAGGCCTTTGACGCCGACCTTGCTGAAGTCATAGGACAGCCGCAGAGCATAAGCGTCTTCGTCGCTACGATCACCAGACAGAGAATCACCAGAGTTGACGACCTGCTGGATGATAATTTTACCGTAACCCCAGGGATCGCGGATGGAATCATCACCGGTTTTGGCATAGAAGCCGGTCAGGTCAAAACCAAAGGCGCTGACGCCGGCATTGAAGCCATACTGGTAGGTATCCAGTTCACCGTCCAGTTCGTCACCCTGGGATTTCTGGGTAAAGAAGGTCGGTGCGGCATGCAGCACATAATCAGCCATTTTTTTGCTGAAATCAACTTTGAAATAGGTCTGGTTAAAGCTGTCGGGCATGGTGAAATACCAGGCCTGAACTTTGGTGTTGACGGCTTCGACCGGAAGTTTGTAAGCAGCACCGGCAATATAGACATCGTCGGTAAAGGAGACGAATTCTTCGTCAACCCAGCCAAGGTTGTCCTTAAGGTAGTAACCCATCAGGGTCAGGTCCTTCACCGATTTGTTGACCACGGACAGACCCCGGTAGGATCTGTGGATCATCCGGATCGGGTGAATGTTCAGGAAGGGAGTATTCACTTCCTGGGCACCGACCTTGATGGTGGTGTCGAAGTAATGAGCCTGAAGGTAGTACTCTTGCAGCCGGGTGACATTGGCATGATCCGGCGGTGCGGTCAGGCCGTAGTAGGTGCCTTTGTCTTCATAGTCGCCAATACCGTTGGTGGTACCGACGGCCAGTCCGAGGCTGATCCCCTTGAAAGAATCAGTTCTATAATAGAAAGCGCCACCCAGGGCAGTATCCTGATTATCTTTGGTGCCATTTTTGAAATCGCGGGTGAAGTTCATCAGGCTGATTTCACCTTTTAAGGAGCCTTGCGCGAACATCTCCTTCAAGTTTTCTGCGGCCATGGCCGTATTCGCCAGCCCGAAAGAGAGCAGCGCCACGATAAATAATTTAGCTTTCATAACCTATCCTTCCATAATTAATATCGAAAATGGATCAATATTGAAGTTCCGCTGCGAGCGGGAAACTCCGCTCGCAGCCGTTTCAACAAAGGCTCCCTAAGGAACAACGAATTTGAATCTCAAGTGGCAGGGAGTACAGTAGTTCTCTGACTTCCGGTGCTGATGGTGGCAGTAATTACAGTTGGTTTCGGTCGCGAAGTGCCGGTTGTTATGGGGATTGGTCGGCTGCAGATTCGCGGTGGCTTTGGCCACCTCTTTGGTATCATGGCAGTCCAGACATTTGATCATGGGCACAGCTTCCCGTTGGTTATCAGCGCCGTGACAATCCGCACAGGTCACGCCCTGGCTGGCATGGAACTGATCCAGCAGCATGCCATCTTTTGCAAAGGCGCCACTGGCAAAGACACCACCCAGAATCAACAGCAATGCCAGGGCAAACACGAGCTTATGCATATGTAGAGTTTTCGTATTCATGGTTTCTCCCATATAATTCATATCTTAGTAAGAACGGCCGGAGCCGTTCCATCATCCGGTATAGGTAAGAGCTGAGTCCTAAAGCTTGGCGACTCGCTTGCCGGTCAGGTAGCCGAAGGTATAGCATCTGCCCAGCGACAGCCCGAAGACGGTCAGCGGATAGTCGACACCACCGTAAAAGCCACCGCCGAGGTTGCCGACGATATGCAGACCACCGATCGGTTGACCGTCGGCATTGAGAGCCTCATGATGTTCGTTGACCAACATCCCTGAAGTAATGGCTGAAATACGCACTCTGCGGTGAATTCCGTAGAACGGTCCTTTTTCGACCGGAGCCATTTTGTCAGCCGGCTTGCCGAAATCATCATCCTTGCCTGCTTTGCACAGTTCGTTGTAGCGCTTGACGCTGGCGACGAAGGTTTTCGGGTCGCATTCGAGCTTTTTGGCCAGTTCTTCCAGGGTATCGGCGACATAGGTATTCGTCTGGGACGGAAACACACCATGCTTGGGAGAGGGATCTTCCGGCATATAGTTTTTCAGGCCTTCCGGCGGAACCAGCTTGCCCGGCCAGTTGGCAGCCTGAGTCATGTAGTTGGAATCGAACACCTGTGAATAGTGGCCGGCATTTTCGGCGTCACGCAGGTAGTTGTTGAGCAGCGACATGGCAACGGTCTCGTTGACGAAACGCTCACCTTTGCGATTGACGGCCAGAAACGGCATATCGCACATGGACGCCGGGCCGGCATCGAAGTCGTGCAGCATTTTGGTGTGACCGATCGGCTCGATGACGCCACCGGCCCAATAAGCCATGGAGAAACCGTCACCGGTCCGGTCCATCTGCTTGCGCAGGAAATGTTTCAGGTCGGGGATGAAATAGTTACACATTGCTTCGTTGTTCTGATAATCCCCGCTGGCCAGGATAACGCCCTTCTTGGCCATAAAACGGTAGTATTTACCGTCGCGATACTTAGCAATGACCCCGATCACCCGGCCGGATTTTTCCTGAACCAGTTGGGTCGCCGGCATATTGAAGAAAAACTTGACACCGGCTTGTTCGGCAGTTTTGCCCAGAGCACGCATGCCGTCACCGGTCGTGTAAGGCTTGGGACCGAAAAAAGAGGTCACATAATTCATGGTATAACCGTTGATGGTTTTGATACCATGCTGGGGTGCTGTCCCCTGGTTAACGACAGTTGCGCCGCCTTTTTTAGCGCGATCAATAACCCACGAAACCGCTTCACCTGAATTGTAGGCCCACGCCTTGATCAGAGCCGGATTGCAACGATGATTATTATCATTAATAAGAAGTGAGACCAGTGCTTCAACACCGGCCTTGTCACTGGTCTTCAGATCGATACCGGAACCGGTATTTCCCTGAGCAACAATGATCGCCTGTTTTTGCAGCACGGCAACCTTGGCACCGTTTTCCGCCGCGGACAGGGCTGCGGGAACCCCGGAGGCACCGGCGCCGACCACAACCACATCAAAGGTCTTGGTAGCCGCGATATCCTTTTCCGTGATCAGTTCGGGCCGAGGCATGAACTGCAGGGTTGCACCGCCATCCGAGCTCTTGGCAAATTGCCCGCACTCGTCAATCGGGGCAGCCTCAGCCCGGGTTCCGGACAGACCGGACAGACCGATCAGGCCAACCCCTGCTCCGACAGCTGTCCGTGACAAAAAGCTGCGTCGAGAGATTCCATTTTGGAGGACATTCGCAGTGTATTGCTCCGCTGCTTTTTCTTCCGGTGACTTGTCTTTGCTCATCTCTTCTACTCCTTTTCCATCGAAGGGCCATGACCCGCCGAGCCCCCTGGCAGGAGGAGAACGGATTGTCATGACAGGTAAAAAATAAGAGTTCAAAACCTTCTGACTGCGCCCAACGTCAACATTGCCAATGCAATAAGTCGCGTAAAAACCGCCCTGTCGTGGTGGCAGAATCGTGACAGGTCCCAGCGCTTATGGCACAACCATGCGCCGTGGCTAACCTTTTCTTTACACAATGCATGCCAGCGCTAAACCCCCGAATTCCTGGCGATAATTATTCTAGTCATTGACAGATCCTTTCAAAATGGTAGAGTGCTTTATCAATTCGAAAGGATCATTATGCAAGCACTGGATCTCGATCTCAGAGAACTCTTGAACCGGGTACCGGACACCGGCATCATTCAGTTTATGGGTCGCCGGGTTCTGCTCTTCGATGCCCTGGCCCACGGGCTGTTTCGCAAGGAACTGCTCGACGCTTTCGGCAGCAATGTCACCAGAACCATCCTGACCAAATTTGGCTATGCCCATGGCTGGCGCACGGCCGAACGACTCTGGCGGGAAGCCCCGGAACTGTTCGAAGACAGCTGGACAGGTCCCCACCTGCACGCCTTGCATGGGCTGATGACCCCTCTCAGTAATATCCGCATGGATGGAAAGGGTAATAATCCACTGGTCTCCGGCTCCTGGAAGGACTCCTATGAAGCCGAGCAACATACCCTACATTTCGGCAAGACCGATGAGCCGGTGTGCTGGACTCTGACCGGTTTTGCCAGCGGTTATGTATCAAAGCGAACCGGTCGGGATGTGTTCTTTCGGGAAGTCCAGTGCTGCGCCAAAGGCGACCCGATCTGTCAGGTGGAAGGTCGCTACAAGGAGGACTGGGGACCCGAGATAGAAGAGCTGCTCCCCTACTACGAGCTGAAATCACCGGACAAGGTCCTGTCCGAGCTCACCGCAAAATTGAAGTCGGTTGAGAGCAACCTGAAAGCAAAACAGAAACAGCTCTCCAGCCTGGAAGACAGCGAGGAACAGACCGGCCTGGTCTGCCATAGCCAGGTCATGCGCAAAACGGTCAACATTGCCAAGCGGATAGCCAAGGTCGACTCGTCCATCGTGATCAGTGGAGAAACCGGGGTCGGCAAAGAGAAGATCGCCAGCCTGATTCATCGCGAATCGACCCGGGCGGATCGGCCGTTCATTGCCATCAACTGTGGCGCGGTGACCGAGAGTCTGCTGGAAAGCGAACTGTTCGGCTATGTCAAAGGTGCGTTTACCGGGGCCTATAAAAATACCGCCGGCTTTTTCGAGGCGGTTAACGGCGGGACCCTGTTCCTTGATGAAATCGGCGAGATTTCCCAGGGGATGCAGGTCAAAATCCTGCGGGTTCTGCAGGAAAGGGAAATCAGGCGGGTTGGCGACAGCAACTCGCGACCGGTCGATTTTCGGCTGCTTGCCGCAACCAACCGCAATCTGGCCGAAGAAGTCGCCCAGGGCAACTTTCGCCAGGATCTGTATTACCGCCTGCGGGTTATCGAGCTGAAAATGCCACCGTTACGGGAGCGGCGGGAGGACATTCTCCCCCTGGCCAGAAAGTTCCTCGATGAAACCGCGGCCCGCAGTAACCGACGGATCACCGGCTTCACCACCAAAGCCGCCGATCACCTGCTCTGTCATACCTGGCCGGGCAATGTTCGTGAGCTGCAGAATGTCATTGAATTCGCCGTAGCGCTGAGCCCGGGGGAACGGATCGATATCGAGGATCTGCCGGAAGACCTCTGCGACAAAAAATGCCAAGAAGCCTTAGCCGGGAACCACAGATACTCCCTGGAAGAGGTCGAAAAGCAGCATATCCTTGCAACCCTGAAGTGTGCCGGTGGGAACAAGACCAAGGCGGCGGAAGTCCTCGGCATCGGCATCACCACCCTCTACCGCAAGCTGAGCAGTTACGGGGAATCAGCCTGAAATGACGAACGCCTTGGCTCGCCAAGGCGTAAAAAACTTTTGCCGCTACGATTCATCCAGAAGTGCGCCCCGCAGGTCAATAATGGCCAGGACGAGAAACCCGAACGAGCCGGTCTCAGCGCCGGAAGGACTGTCAATAATACAAAAGCGAGCGGTTTCAACCGCTCGCTTTTGTGTCTTAATCTGAAACTAAAAACCTTAACTAAGCCTTAGGGCTTCGGAATGCCAAAATCTGCAGGATTGTTTTTACCGGCACCTGAATCCCAGATCAGCCATGACATTTGTGAACGCCAGTTGTTCATAAACTCTTGGGCTTTTGCTCCCGTCAGGCCGAGAATTGAAAGGCCGTTAAGGTTGGCATAGTCAATGAACTTTTGATCGGTTATGGCCTGCTGGTAAGCCTTGGTCAGGGTATCGATAATCGGTTGTGGCGTTCCTTTTTTCACGAACACGCCATAGAAAAATCCGGACGCTTTCATGATGTCATTAAAAGCCGGATTCAGTTCGGTGATATAGGGAACCTCTTTCAGCGTATCATTGGGCGAGTTTTTCATGATTGCCAGTGCCCGCAAATCGCCATTTTTGACATATTGAACCGCAGCCCCGACAGCCAGACCACTCACATCAAGCTGCTTTCCAAGTAAGGCCGTGATCAGGGGGCCGTCACCGTTAAAAGCAACAGGGTTGAAATCAACACCTTCAACTTTTTTGATCAGTTTTGAGGTCACCCAAGGTTGCCCACCGACACCACTGATGCCGATTGACAGCTGGCTGGGTTTTGCTTTAGCAGCGGCAATCAGGTCAGCATAAGTTTTGATCGGAGAGTCCTTCGGCACAACAATGACCGTTGAACCCTGCACGAAAAGCATGATTGGATAAAATTCGTCATAGCTCAAGGTCGACAGACCAAGGACTTGATACAGCTGCGGGTTTTCGGCGTGAAACAGCAGCGTATAACCGTCGGCTTTAGCGGCATAAGCAGCCTGAGTGGCAATGGCGCCGGTCGCTCCGGTTCTATTTGCCAAAACGATTGATTGGCCTAAGGCTTTCTCGGCCAGCGGCGTGACCAGCCGTGAAACCGTGTCAGTACCACCGCCGGCGCCCCAGGCAATGTACCCGTTGATAGGGTGAGAAGGATAGTCTGCCGCGCTGACCGTGCCAGTCCACAAAAGTCCCGCAACCAGAACCAGTGCTAACCATTTCAAACTCTTCATGTTCGATCTCCTTTGATGAAAAAACACCCGATGAAACACGCAACAACCAAGTTAGTCCATTAATTGGTACGGCTAGCGAACCGCACCAAGCATCAGCGATTGAAGGTAGACAGCGGCTTCCTTGCGCGAATACCTCAATTCGATATCCCTGGCAATAAGGATATCGGGGCCAAGCTTGCTGGCGTCAATATCCCGTCGAATTTTTTCAAACACGATCTCCTGTTGCTCTGCTGCAAGCCCCTTAAGAAAAACCTGCGGGAACTCCTTAACCAATTCCCGGTAGTAGTCTTTGCGTCCCGCATCCGTCAGTAAGTGACTGGCATTGCCATTGTCAGCACTGAACATCACCCGGGCCAGTTCCTGACAAGGCACGGTGACATCGTATTCCCGGCCGGCTTTTTTCGCCTCGTCATACTCCGTTGCAGCAAACCGGGCGAAAGAGATCATGGCTTTGCTGTGCACGCGTCGCCAGGGATGCATGGTGTAAAGACGAAAGCGGACCGTCATGTAAATAGAGATAACCAAAAACGGTATATAGAGCAGCCACACCACCGGGCCACTCAACAGGTTGATACCGACAGCACAGCCAACAAGGATCAGAACCGAGCTCCAGCCGAAGCCTAAAAACCAAGAAATATGCAGGTTCACATGTTCTCCTGAAATAAGGTCAGGCGTCTGTTTTTCCCCAAAGGCTCTTGATCCGGACCATAAGCTTCGGGCTCGAAACAATGACCGTCAATATCATGATCGCAAGAATGACCAGAGGAACAACGTTACTCACCATGCCGAGGAAAAACTGGGGGGCACTGCCGTGGGCCAGTTGGATACCCCGACGAAAGTTTTCATCGATGATTGGCGTTAAAATGACCCCCAGCACCAATGGTGCCACCGGGTAGTCATAGCGCTTCATAAAGTAGCCGAGGATACCAAAAGCGATCATCCAATAGATATCAGTGATGTTGTTCTGGATGGAATAGCCGCCGACAAAGGTCAGCACCACGATAATGGGGATGATATAGGGTTTTGGAATTTCGACGATTTTGCTGAAGGCGCGAATACCGGTCATGCCCCAGACATAGAGAAAAACATTGGCAATAAGCAGCGAACCGACAACAAACCAGAAAAACTGGGGTTGCTCACGCATCAACATCGGGCCAGGCCTCAGGCCATGGATAATCAGCGCCCCGATCAACACCGCCGTCACTGAATCGCCCGGAATGCCCAACGTCATCATCGGCACGAAAGCACCGCCAATGGCCGCATTGGCAGCCGCTTCCGGGGCGATCAAGCCCTGATAGGCACCCTGGCCGAATGGCTTGGGATAAGGGTTCTTGACTGTCCGTTTAGCATGATCATAAGCCATCAGCGCGGCGATATCGCCACCGGTTCCCGGCAGGGCACCGACAATGACACCAATGGCTGAGGCACGCAACGTCAGAAACATGTTATCCCAGACCGCCGTCCATTCCGGGGTAATTCGTGAGATACTCTGTTTAACCGCAACGGCTTTGGTCTGCAATTGCATCAGCGCTTCGGAAATCCCGAAAGTGCCGATCATAACAATGACGAAATGAATACCACCCAGCAGATTCAGGGTTCCGAAAGTCATCCGCCCCTGTCCGGTTTCCGGATCCATCCCGATCAAACCGACCACAATCCCTATAAACGCTGCTATCAGGGCCTTGACCATGCTGCCTTCAGACAGATTACCGACCAGAAATAGCGCCATGAACGCCAGCAGGAAGTAATCCCGGGCCTGAAAAACCAGGGCCAGATTCGAAATCAGTGGTGCACACAGGGCCAGGATCAAAATCCCGAGAAAATTACCGATAACCGCCTGAGTTGTAGAGAGCCCCATAGCCTGACCTGCCATCCCCATCTTCGCCAGAGGATAACCGTCAAAGGTTGAGGCGACAGCGGCTGGAGCTCCGGGAATATTGAGCAGGATCCCAGCCCGTGCTCCACCATAAACCCCACCGGTATAGATCCCAACCATCACGGCAAGAGCAGGCAAAACATCCCATGAAAAAGTAAAAGAAATCAGGATCGACACCGCCATGGTGACAGACAAGCCGGGGATTGCCCCGACATAGAGGCCGACCAATGTCCCCCCAGCAATCCAGCCAACCAGGCTCAAACTCATGAAAGGCTGCAGAAGGCCTTCCAACCCTGTGTACATAATACAGTTCCTCCTGTAACGCTTACGGCAGAACGACCTGGAACAAAGTTGAAAATATCAGATACAGAACAGCAAGAACCCCGGCCGAAACCACGATTTTCAGCAGCAGTTTCTTCGGTTCAAGCAGATACATGGTGACGACGAGGAATAAAAATGTTGCGGGGACAAAATGAATAGTCTCGACAATGAAGCCGTAAATGGTGAGGGTTACCAGCAGGATAACGACTTCGCGATCAAACAGGTGATGCATCAGATCAGCAAAAGTCCCCTCCTTGTAGCCTTTGCGGAAAAATTGGATGGCCAGCCCGGCAATCATCAGCAAAGTCATCGCTCCGGCAAGCTGAGGGATACTGCCCGGCCCTGCACTCACCCCCTGGAAAAATCCTTCGCTGTATAACGAATCACCGAACAATGCCGCGCTGATAATAAACAGCACCAGCATCATTTTATACTCGCCTTTGGGGCGTTCGTGATCAGAGATTATCGAGCCGTCTTGTCCATGTTCGGTCATGTTTCATCCTTTACAAAATGCAGGAGAGGCGAGAAAAAATCCCCAAAATCATCCTAAGCAGCCAAGCCGGAATAGAGACAATACCTATTCGACAAAAACCAGTCAAAGACTCCTGATAGAAATTTTTCTCAGCTCTCAACTATCGTGAACGTTTTGACCTTCATTTGACTGCCAGAGGCTGGCGTAGCAGACTTCAGCAGTAAAATTCAACATTAAACGTAGCCGCCTTATCCGCACGGGGGGGCGTGTGTATTATGTTCCAGATAAGGCTGTGACGACAACAGGTTGTCGCTGATTGCATATCTTTATAAATCTTCTCGATGAATACCGATTGAACCTTTCTCGCAGATTTAAAATCCTCCTTAGTAGGACATACAAACTTACAGAAAGGATATTTGTTTGGAGTAAAAATGTCAAGAAGATAACGACTTGGATCGATCAAGTCCAGAAGTCGCGGTCAAATCCAGTCCGCCGGGCAGGCTCTCATCTACTCACAACTCAAGTTCTCATGGGTAAAATGTGGAGAGCACACTCTTGGTGGCAAGGCACGCAGACCTGGTTCGGCATTTTTATTTTCCTCCTTGTCTTTTCGCAAGGCAAAGTTTAACATAGCGAAAAAATCCTACCAGAAGATATTGCATATCTGCTAAAAGGACACAGTTAGCTCAACTCCACTCCCGAAGTGCCCGCTCATCGGACGCGCTTAAAAGGCGCTGCGTCGGCTTTGGGTAGCAGTAATCGGCCTCACCCCGGGCCGCATCAAGCTTCAAGCATAACCAGAATGACGGAGCAGAAATGAAGGCAGCGGTCTTAACCACTCAGCCGGCCATTCAAATCAAAGAAGTCCAACGGCCCCAGATCAAGGCAGGTGAAGTCCTCGTCGCGGCCGAATTAGCCGGCATATGCGGCTCGGACGGGTCTATCTTCCACGGCAAATATGACAAGCCCTGCCCCATTATTCCAGGCCATGAAGCCGTCGACAGAGTGCTTGCAACCGGATCCGTCGCAAACAGATTCGAGTTTGGGCAAAGGGTGACCATTCATCCCAACTACTCCTGTGGCGAATGTGCTCTCTATCAACAGGGCCTGCGCAACATCTGTTCTGCAAACCGAACCATTGCCGTCCGGGCTGATCTCCCTGGAGCAGTTACAGACAACGCTTGAAAACTTCAGCGATCCGTACCGAATGAAAACCCTGGTCAGGATAAGCAGCAGCACCGTCTGACCCTACGTAACCCGCCAGCATCCCTGTGCGAATACAAATAGAACGGACAAATCATGCCGAAACAGCCATCAATATCCGTGCCCCAGGTCGATTCCGTCAGCAAAGCGCTGCAAATCCTAGATTGTTTTACCAGTAGAACCGCCGAGCTGCCGCTGAAAGAATTGTGTCTTCAAACCGGCCTCTATAAAAGTCGGGTCCACCGGCTCTGTGCGACCCTGCTCAAAGCAGGCTATCTGGTCAGGTCGTCACGCACCAACTATTGCCTGGGGCCCAAGGTCCTGGCCTTGGGTAAAACCTACGAAAAGACCAATTCCCTGCGCTCGGTTGCGTCTTTCCATATGAAACAGCTGTCCGAAGAAACGGGTGAATCAACGGTCCTCTATCTGCTGGATAATTACAAGTGCATGTGCCTTGCCCGTGAAATGGGAGCCTCCCGCCTGATCTTTTCCATCAACGAAGGAGATTATTCAGAACCCACCCCAACCGCCGCCGGCCGAGTTCTATTGGCATTTTCCGATTCTGCCATCGTTGACCGGATTCTGGCCACGGCTCCGAAAACGCCCTTTACGTCGCGGACCAAAACCAAGATTGAAGATATCAAAAAGGATCTC
The DNA here is from genome assembly GCF_000711225.1 of Pelobacter seleniigenes DSM 18267. Lineage (NCBI taxonomy): Bacteria > Pseudomonadati > Thermodesulfobacteriota > Desulfuromonadia > Desulfuromonadales > Desulfuromonadaceae > Pelobacter > Pelobacter seleniigenes. Next base: position 2,425,409 of record NZ_JOMG01000002.1, on the reverse strand, counting down.
CAGCAGATCAGGAAACAAGGTTACGGTATTGATGATCAGGAGTTGGAGGATGGCATAGCCGCTATTGCGGCACCGATCTTCGATTACGAGAATAAGCTGTCTGCGGCTCTGGCTGTCGCTGGCCCGGCCTATCGTTTCACCTTAGACTATCAAAAGAATATCCTGACCAAGCTCCTGCACACAGCCGAAAAAATTTCCCATCTACTGGGCAATGTATAACCTTTCGGAATACCTGGAGAATCTAATACTGCAGGGCCAACTGGCGAAAAAAATGAGTAGGATGACTGCAGGAAGGAATCTATTCCTGCGCCAAGGGGGATGGCGTTAAGCTGCCGGCGGAGAAAAAATCTTTTCCATGAGGCGATCGGACGAGACGTCAAGTTTTGATTCCTGCACCAGACACTTCTGCAAATCACTTTTATCAGCATCGGTGATATTCTGATAGGCGACAGCGAAGCCGTCCTCAAACAAGCGAACAACCCGCGCCTCGATTTCAAAATCCCTCTGCGCCGATTTTTTATCGGCCAAGGTGAACGCCACCGTCCCCGCCTGCCCGACAACGGGAGGCGTTTCCAACCATTTTATCGCACAGCCGCTCACGGAAATATTGATGATTGTCCCGCTCAAAGAGCCACTCTCCGTACGCAGCTCGATCGATTTGTCCAGCAATATATAACGGAGACCATCCCGTTGACAGGCCCCATCCAGAAACTCTTCGGCCTCCGCCATCGTCTTGACATAAACACTGCTGTACCCGGGCAGGCGGGAGGCAAGATTGATGGCCTGCTGATAAATCAGGTTCTTGGTATTAACGACCCGGATGACTTTTCCGACATTGCTGCCGGCAAGGTAATGCATCACCCTGCGGAAAGTGGGAATAGCCGCCAGATGGCTAAGATGACAGTTGGTAAGATCCGTGATAACCCCGAAGCCTGGCTTGAGATCCGCGACCCCGAAGCGCACATCGGTAAAAAAACCCTCCAGATCAGCCTTGGTGATGTCGCCGCCGATGATGCAGTATAACCGGTTTCGTGCCATGTCGACACGCACCTTCAGTTTGCTTTGGGGAACCGCCATGACTGACCTCAAGAAAAATAAAGCAAATCTAAGCTTAGATTTTAAAAATTATATTATATTTATCGAAAACTCAACTTTTTTACACCCCCTTTTTTGCCGAGCACGTCAAAATGCATTTGTACTTTGGTCCCAAGGCCCCAGTCTTAAGCGGGCAGTCATTTTGCCAGCGAAGACCCGCCGACGCAGCTCCGGCCCCCCCCCGGGCGGAAACGGGCAAGCACAGTCAGCAAGATGAGCACTCCCTCTCACTTCGAACACTTCCCGTTATTGCGCTATAATAGCGGAATAGCGGGAAGACTATAACAGCTCTCCCCCTGGCCTTTCTCTAAGCTGCCGAGCTGTTCGAAATTGTCCGCGGAAAACAGCAGCAACTCATTTTTTGGACCGATTAACTGAAAAATTCCATCCCTGCGGAAAGGAGAGCCTTATGATCACCCGTCAACAGCTGCGCCACGCCCTGGTCATGTTCATAGCTATCACGATTTTTTCCGGGATCATGCCGACACATGCCGGAGCGCAGGGTTATGAAAACTCCCTGCACGGTGTCAACAGCTTCACGGCCGTGTATGATGTCAGCCAAGGGAATCCGCGTGCTGCCGAAGCGGTTTTTTGGGCGGTCAGGAATTCCTATGAGAATGCGTCAGTCAATAAATTGGCAACACCGCCACAGGTTGCCGTCGTCTTCCGCGGGCCGGCCGCAAAACTGCTCTCCACCGAGCGTAATACCGTTGACCCCGACCAGCAGGAAGCCGTGGATAAATTCCAGGCAACGCTCCGACAGATGAAAAAGGCAGGCGTGACCCTGGAGGTTTGCTTGTATGCTGTCAAACTTGCGGGCCTGGACAAGGCTAAGCTTATGCCGGAGATCAACCAGGTCGACAACGGTTTCGTCTCCATCATCGGCTATCAGATGCAGGGATATGCGGTCGTCCATATCCCCTGACTCCGGAACGGCCCTGGCTTGAACTTTTCAACCGAGAGAACAGAGAATATCCATGAAAATCGAACTGCATGAACAACGCCGGAAGCTTTTGACAGACAAGATCCAGGCCTATTTCCGTACTGAATTCGACGACCCGATTGGCGAATTGAAGGCGGAGCTGCTGATCGATTTTTTCGTGGAACAGCTTGGCCCGCAAATCTACAACCAAGCGATTGCTGATGCCCAGACCTTCATTCAGGACAAACTGATCGATCTGGACAACATCCTGTTCATCCCGGAATAGAGTCAGCCCAGCAGATTGCGGATGGACTCGCTCAGCGACTCCAGCAAGTAGGGTTTCTGCAGGAAAGCGCCGGCGCGATGATCCGCCAATTTCCTGGCAATGGCCAGCTCATTGTAGCCGCTGGAAATAATCACTTTGACATTTTCGTTGATTTTTTTCAGCTCCTGCAGGCATTGTTCGCCGCCCATCTTCGGCATGGTCAGATCAAGGATAACAAAATCGATATCCTCTTCCCTGCGGTAGGTCTGCAGGGCCTCTTTGCCGTCGTTGCAGGTCAGAACGGAGAACCCAAGTTCCCTGAGCATCTCCGCGCCGATATTGCGAATAGCCTCTTCATCATCAACCAGCAGGACCTTGCCCCGCCCCTGCCAGTCGGCCTGTCGTACTGGTCCGGATCGGAGCAGCGGCAGCTTTTCCGCGACGGGCAAGAGGACCCTGAACAGCGTCCCCTCCCCCGGAGCACTGGTCACGTTGATCACTCCGCGGTGACTGCGGATAATCCCCAGTACGGCCGCCAGGCCCAGGCCACGCCCGGTAAATTTGGTACTGAAGAAGGGGTCGAACAGTTTGGACATGGTCAGCGCGTCCATTCCGCAGCCGGAATCAGCCACCTCCAGGCTGACATAATCACCGGCCTGGGGCTCAGCATCGATTAAATCGCTGGCCAGCTCGGCTTTGTCACAGTAAAGACTGGCGGTTGTCATACTGATCACCCCCCCGGCATCACCGATCGCCTCCGCAGCATTAATCACCAGGTTCATGATGATTTGCCTGATTTGGGCGGCATCCGCGGAAATCAGTGGCAACGGTCGTTGCAGATCGACCCGCAACTCGGCTTTTTTGCCGATGGAAACCTCAAGGATGTTCAAACTGTCTTCCAGCAGATGATTCAGGTCCAGAGTTTCCGCCCGGAATTGCCCCTTCCCGGTATAATCCAGCAGCTGCCGAATCAACGCGGCGGCTCGGTCGGCAGCCTGCTTGATGCGCTCTAAATGGTCAACCGGTGAAGCATTTTTCTGAATCCGCCGCAACGCCATCTCGGTGTTACCGGTGATTGCCATCAGGATATTGTTGAAATCATGGGCAATCCCTCCGGCCAGCACCCCGAGGCTTTCCAGTTTCTGCGCATGCAGTAGCTGTTTTTCCAGCTGCAGGCGGTTTTTTTCCGCCTCGATCCGATCAGTAATATCGATATTATATCCCGCCAGCAGGTTACCCGATTCCTGGGGAATAGGAAATTTGATGGAGGTGTAGGTCCGCCCCTGATATTCTTCTTCAAGCTCAAGGACCCTGTTTTCAGAAACAACCAGCCAATCGTCCGCGGTCACCTTGGCCGCCACCTCCGCCGGCAGCAGTTCGGGCATGGTTTTCCCGACCACCTCGGCGCTGCTCAACCCAAACACTTCTTTGCAGTTATCGCTGGCGCGCAAAACCCGACTTTCGGTCTGAGTCACTTCCTTGATAAAGGTGTAGACAGGGGAATATTTCATGAATGTATCGAGGAGAAGATGGGTGTTTTTCCGCTCGGTTTCCGCCATTTTCAAATCGGTGACATCATGATGAATGGCCAGGATCAACGGTTGCTGGGCCTGCAGTTCGATCCGCTGCAGAGACACAAAGATATGCCGTCGTTCCCCGGTCTTGCTCCGATGCACCGCTTCAAAACGCACCCTGCCCTCTTTGCGCAGAATGGCCCGATAGCGCTCAGCATCGGTCGCAGCACCAGCCACAAAAAAGTCCGGCACCGACAATTTGGCGAATTCCTCACGGCTGTACCCTAACTGGCTGCAAGCGGCGGCATTAAACTGAAACGGTTTGAGGCTGTCCTGCTCAAACAGGACCACCCCATCGGGCAACTGCTCGAACAGAGACCGGTAGAGCAGCTCCGAGTCCTGGATGCGGCGGGCCATTTCTTGCAGGTTTTCCGACAGGCGGTTGATCTCATCGATGGAAGAACCAGGCCACTCTCCGCCTTGATCCCCTTTTGCCACTTTCCGGGCATGATCGGTCAATGCCGCGAAGCGCAGGGCCAGTTTGCGAGAGAGCAGAAACGACGCCAGCAACCCGGCCACAAAAGCGGCAACCACCCCGCTGAACACTATTTTGGCGAGGTTCCAGATGGTGCGATAAGCGACCGCCGTCGGCCTGGCGACCAGAATATGCCAATCGACTCCGGGAATCGGGAGCACGGTGCCGATCATGTCTCTGCCAGCAAACCTGAACAGTCCGGTCACCTGGCCTTCAGTAGCGATGCTGGATTTCACCAGCTGCAGATTGGCAACGTTGTGCTGCTGCGCGGTATAGATCCCGTTATTATCCGCGACGATCTGACCGTAATGATCGACCAGAAAAATCAGACTATCGTCACTCTGACTGATTTGGCGCAGGAATCGGGTGAGAAAATCCAAATCGACTTCGCCGATAAAGGTCACCCCGTCCCTGCGCAGGCCATAAGCGGAAACCAGTCCACCGTGGATAACGGAAAGAAAGGTTTTCGACCAATGCGGGTGACCGTCCTGCGCCAATTCACGGAACAGTGGATTGGCCGAAAGATCGAGGGCAGCCAGGTCCTGGCGGTGTTTTTTTCCTTCCCCTTTCAGAGCCACGTCAATGACCGTTCCGTCCGCATCAATCAGATAAATGCTGTTGATGCTCTTCGTCGTATCAAGCAGATAGTCCAACTGCCGCCAGTGCCCGGAGCCCGCGTCAAAATCCCGATGCATGGCTGCGGCCAGCTGAACCATGGAGGTGCCTTCCTGCAGATAACTGTCCACCTGCTTGCTCACCGCCCGGGCCAATTCGGCCTGGCGCTGTTCAATATCGGCACGAACCTGGGGAGGAATCCAGATGCCTCCAAAAACCACCAGAACGACGGAAGGCAGGAAGATGGCGACCAGCAGATAGCCGGCCAGGATCCTGCGCAAGGAATGGCTGGCCATCGGCTACTCCAGCTTGGCAAAGTGATAATTACGGATCACGGAAATAATGACTTTCCGTTCTGAATCTCCGAAACGATCAATTTCAAACTCTTGCTGAACCCCTTGAAACCGTCTTTTTCTCAAGATGGTATCTTTTAAAGATTCCCCGTCAGCACGCGCTTTGATGGCGGCAAGGGCCACCTGGGCAGCATCATACCCGGCAAGGGCGGCAAAACCGATCGGGTGGTGGAAACGCTCAAGATAGGCGGCCTGAAAATCAATAAAGGCCTGGGAACGATCCGTGGTATCCATGAATTGGGAAACCACAACGTCTTCGGAAGCTTTGCCCGCCAGTTCGATAAAACGTTCCGTCGAAGCCCACTCGGACATGGCGATTTTCTGGCCAGGAGCGAGCTTATTCACCTGCTGGCAGATCAGCGCGGCATCCATGGCATTGGCGATAATCAGCACCAGATCGGCGTTAGCAGTCACCAGATCCTTCGCCAACGGTAAAAAAACCGTGTCCTGCCCCGAGTCAAAGGGCCGGATATCGACCAGCTTGCCGCCCAGGCCTTCAAACGTCGTCCGAAAATCGTCCAGCCAGCTTGCCGTGTAAGCAAGATTGCTGCGGTCATAAATGGCCGCGACCGTCTTGGCCCCTCGCTGCTGAAACTGGTAGCGGGCACTTTTCGCGGCATACTCCCGGGTGGTGGCGGTCACCCGCACAAAAAAATCATCGATCCCGAACAGCTCCGTCGTGGTCACCGTGGGGCTGAGCAGGACTGTCCGGGCCTTGTTTATCTGCGGCAAGACCGCCATGGCCATGGCGCTGGTCATCGGGCCGATGATCAGTTCGACCTTTTGGTCGAGCAAATCGGTGACAGCCTGCCTCGCCGTCGCTGGATTCTGCTGATCATCTTTCACCACCAGCTCAATCAATCTGCCGCCAATACCTCCTCCCGCATTGACCTTCTCCACCGCCAGTTGAACGCCGTTGCGGCCACCGACACCCAAATCGGCAACCCGGCCGGAAAGCCCCCCGATAAAACCGATCTTGATCGGCTCCTTCCGCTCACATGAAGGCAGCAGAAACAGGCTCACCGCCCCTACGATCAAAGTCAGAAACGCGGCTGCTTTCATGAGATCACCTCACAGGCAGGGGTACTGATAAAAAGATGTTAAAAATTTGTGGAATTGTCTCACAAAAGGGGGGAAAGAGACAAAGGAAACATCAAACAGCCCGGAACCGTAGTGTTCCAACTGTTCATAAGGGGCTGCCAGAACACCCAGATCCGGAGTTTAAAAAGGAGTGGTGGTCAGGCAGAACGGAGCGTGGCGGACGGAAGAAGAGGCTGAACAGCGGGGTTGTTCGCTGCCCGTTACCGTAGAAAAGCCGATTGTTGCTGACTTTCCCACGGCAACGGCAAAAAGATTCAGACGCCCAGATAGGCCGCCTTGACATGGGGATCATTGAGCAGATCACCGCTGCTCCCTTCAAGGACAATTTGCCCCTGCTCCATCACGTAAGCCCGATCGCTGATCGCCATGGAGTTGATCAGATCCTGCTCCACCAGGATTATGGTGACCCCGTATTCCCTGGCGATCTTCCTGATGGCCGCGAAAATATCTTTTTTCAACACCGGTGCCAAGCCCAGGGAAGGTTCGTCGAGCATCATCACCTTCGGTTGGGCCATGATCCCCCGGCCGATGGCGACCATCTGCTGTTCCCCCCCGGACAGGGTCCCGGCCAACTGGGTTTTCCGTTCGGCCAGGCGGGGAAACAGGGCATAGACCTCTGTCAGGTTCTGCTCAAAGCGGTGGCGGGCGTTGGGGCTGAAGGCACCGAGTTCCAGATTCTCCAGCACGGTCATCAGCGAAAACAGGCGCCGTCCTTCCGGGACATGAATCAGCCCTTTTCCAACGATCTCGTCAGCGGGTTGGCGCGAAATCGTCTCCCCGGCAAAAACAATTTCCCCTTGGCTTGGAGTCAGCAGCCCGGAGATGGTTTTGAGCAGGGTCGACTTACCGGCGCCGTTGGCACCGACAATACTCAGGATCTCCCCTTCCCGCACCTCCAGCGAAACATCGAACAGCACCTGGATTTCGCCATAGCCGACACTGATATTGTTAATGTTGATCAACGACATATTGCTCTCCAAGGTATGCTTTGACAACCTCCGCATCGGCGAGGACCTCATGGGGGGTGCCTTCGGCGATCTTCTTGCCGAAGTTGATGACATAGACCCGCTCGGACAGATTCATGATCGCCTGCATGATGTGCTCGACAATGATGATGCTGACCCCGACCTGGTTGATGCGCCGGATCACCGGCAGCATTTCGGTCACTTCCGACGGCCGCAGCCCGGCCATGACTTCATCAAGGAGCAGCAATTTCGGCTCGGTGGCCAGAGCCCGGGCCAGTTCCAGGCGTTTCCGTTCGGGAAGGGTCAGGTTTTTGGAAACCACATCCTTTTTTTCATACAGATCAAGAATTTTCAGCACCTCCAACGCTTTGGAGCGGGCTTCGCCCAGAACATTGGTATTGGCGAAGGCACCGACCATGGTGTTATAGAGTACTGTTTTCGAGGCAAAGGGTTTCACCACCTGAAAGGTCCGGGTAATACCCAGCTGACAGATCTCATAGGGTTTCTTGCCGGCCATCTCCTGCCCTTCAAAAAGGATGCTGCCGCTGGTCAGCGGAAAAGCCCCGGCGATGCAGTTGAACAGGGTGGTTTTGCCGGCCCCGTTGGGTCCGATCACCCCGACGATTTGATTTTTTTCCACGCACATGTCGACGGCATTGACCGCGGTCAGCCCGCCGAACTGTTTGACCACTTTTTCAACTGTCAGCAACGCCATGACAGTCCTCCTCTTGCTTGCGATTGTTGTCCCCCTGGTCAACCCGCCTCGCCAGCCGGTTGAACCAACGTGACACCGGCTCCACCAGGCCTTTGGGCTGATAGCGCATGACAATGATCAGCACCAGTCCGAAGATAATCAGATGCAGCCCGGGCAGGGAATCGGACAGATAGATCCGGGTCAGTTCCCCGACCGGGCGCAGCAGCAACGCGCCGAGGATCGGCCCAAGAATGGTGCCACGCCCGCCGATCAGAGCGATGAAGGCAATTTCATAGGACAGATCGAGACCGAGGATCGATTTGGGATAAAAGTACAGCACCAGTTGGGCGTAAAAGGTTCCGCCCAGGGCGGTCAGGAAGCAGCTGATCGCCATGGCGATCAGTTTGTATTTGGACACCTTGATCCCCAAGGCCTCGGCCGCTTCCGGCTCTTCGCCACCGGCGGCCAGGTAGTAGCCGACCTTGGAATTCATCATGACGAAGGTCAGTAACAGCACCAGCAGCAGCATGAACAGAATAATGTAGTAATAGGGTGCTTTGCTCGAAAACTGAAAATCCGCCAGGGAATTGCCGGCCAGGTTGATGAGCAACCCTTTCGGCCCGCGGATTTCGAAAGGCCCGATCTTCTCGACGTTTTCCACCAGCACCCGAGTCGCTTCACCAAAGGCGATGGTCGCCAGGGCAAAGTAGGCGCCGCGCAACTTGAGAGTCGGCAGACCGATGAGAATCCCCATGATCGCCGCCAGCACCCCGCCGACCAGCATACCGAACCAGGGGCTGACCCCATAGGTCAGGTAGAGGGTGGTCGAAGTGTAGGCGCCGATCCCGACAAAGGCCGAGTGCCCCAACGGCAGCACCCCGGCAAACCCGCCGACAAAGTTCCAGCATGAGGTCAGGTAGGCGTAAAAGATGATCAGGATAAAGATCTGCATCACCGACGGATTACTGACCACCAGCGGCAGGGCCAGCAGGCCGGCGATAATCAGCAGGGTCGCTATTTTATGGAATGGTGACTGGTCTGTAAGCAGTTTCATTGGTACGTCCCCTTAATAGTCCTGTTTCAATCCAAACAGTCCTGACGGCTTGACAAACAGAACCAGAAGGAAAAAGACATAGATGAGCATTTCGGTCCAGGTGGCCGCCATGAACTGGGCGCCCAGGGTCTCGATGACTCCGAGAATGATCCCGCCGAGGATGGCACCGGGAATACTGCCAAGCCCGCCGAGCACAACAATGATGAAGGCCTTGATGTCGAAGGGCACCCCGACCGTCGGATAGACATAGTAAAAGGGCACCAGCACGCAGGCGGCAACGCCGCAACAGGCGCAACCGAGGCCGAAGACAATATTGTAAATACGATTCTGCTTGATCCCCATCAGGGTCGCGGCCTCGCGATCCAGAGAGGTGGCACGAACGGCCTTGCCCATCCGCGAATATTTGAGGAACCAGTACAGGTAAAGACCGAGCAGCAGAGTAATGCCGGCGCCGATGATCTTGGGCCAGAGAAAATACATGTCGAAAATCTCCAGCATTTTCCCGGTCACCGAGGTCTTGGCAACGCGGAACTGGGCACCGAACAGGAGCAGGGCGAGGTTATCGAGGACATACCAGATCCCGGTGGTGACGATAATGACCGTGATCGGCTCACGAACATCCTTTTCCGCCTCGAAAATCGGCTTGATGATGAATTTCTGCATGGCGAAACCGAACACAAACAGCAGCGGCACCACCACGGGCAACGCCAGGTACGGGTTGACGCCGGTCAAAGTGACAAAGAAATACGCGGCAAACATCCCCACCATCAGGATGGAGCCATGGGCAAAGTTGACCACCTTCATGACCCCGAAAATCAGTGTCAGGCCGACGGCGGTCAGGCCGTAAATTGAACCCATCAGGATTCCGTTAAGCAGGGATTCGACATAGCCGATCATTGGTTTTCTCCTGATCTTGCGCAGCTGCAGAAAGCGCGGTCCCTTCTGCAGCTGCGTTGCGGTTCAACAATTACTTGGCCGGCTGCGGGAAAACCGGGGTGTAGCCGGCCCGGCGCACCGATTTTGGCCAGACGGTGATGCGGTCCATGCCGTGATCGGTTTTGCGGATCTGCACAATGACCAGATTGGCGTTTTTATTCTGGCCGGTGCTGTCGAAATCGACGCAGTCATAGGCCAACATCTGCAGGTTGCCGTCACAGAATTTGTTTTCGCTCAACGCTTTGCGCAGGGCGGCCGGGTCGGTGGAGCCGGCTTTTTCCAGGGCGTCCTTGATGACATACATGGCGGCATAGGCGTCAACCGCCTCACCGGTCAGATTGTGACCATAGAGGGATTTGAACTTGGCATTGGTCTCTTTCAGACCGATCCGGTTGAGGTCGGCTTCCCATTCGACGATATCGAAAATGTAATCGGCATTCTGACCGGCCGCTTCCAGAAAGGACGGATCGGCATGGCCGCCACCGCTGGTAATGATGGCTTTCACGTTAACCTTCATTTCCGCCATGGTGTTGGTCAGCAGGATGGCGTCAGCCGCGTTGGAGGTCATGAACACCACATCCGGCTTGGCGCGTTTAAGCTTGATGACCACCGGGGTCAGATCCGAAGCGGTGCTCGGATAGGCTTCGTCCAGCACCACCTGGTAACCGGCTTTTTCCGCCAGGGTCCGCCACTGCTCGGCAAAACCGGTCCCCCAGTCGCCGTTCTCGTAGACAAAAGCGACCTTCTTGACCGAGGTGCCGAATTCCTTTTCCATATCAGCCAGGAAACTGAACTGATCCCGCGCCCACCAGGAATCCTTAGCCGCAATCCGAAAGACGTTCTTGAAGCCGCGCTCGGTGATGGTGTCACGCACCGAAACCGGGACGATAAAGGGGATGCCGTAGCGCTCGGCGACCTGGGTGGTCGGATAGGTTACCGCCGAGTTCCAGCAACCGGTCAGCAGATCCACCTTGTCGTTGTTGATCAGCCGCTCGGCCTCGGTCACGCCGGTGGTCGGGTCGCTTTTGCTATCGGCAAAGTCGAGTTCCAGCTTGGCGCCGCCCAGGGCTTTGATGCCGCCCGCTTCATTGATTTCGGCCACCGCCATCTCACGGGCCTTTTTCCCCTGAATACCGACCGAGGCCGAGGGCCCGGAGAGGGGGATGATATTGCCGATACGGATGGTTTCGGCCGCCGTGGCGGTGCCCAGAAACGCAACCAGCAACACCGTCAGCAGCAGGGGCATGATTTTTCTGTCGATCTTCATAGGGTCTCCTTTTTCCATGCGAATTGATTGGTGGTTTGATCAGGGCGCTGATAAACGCTCCCGATCTCTCTACGCCTGTCCTGAAGCGATCCTGACTCGCCTCCGGATACCTAACCCAGAACGACGTCGACGGCGTCCTCAATAATCTGCAGCGCCTGCGCTAGCTGTTCGTCACTCACCACCAGGGGCGGCAGCAACCGGAGTACGTTGCCGTAGATACCGGCACCGATCACCAGCAGGCCATGCTTGACGCATTCGGCAATCACGGCGCTGGCGGTGGCTTTATCCGGTTCCCGGCTCTGCGGGTCGGTGACGAACTCAAGGGCGATCATTGCCCCGAGATTTCTGACATCCCCGATACGGGGGTATTTTTTCTGCAATTGCCGCAACCGGGTGACCACGGTCTCCCCCAGTGCCATGGCCTTGTCAGCCAGGTTGTCGCGTTCCAGCAGCTCGATGGTGGCCAGGGCGGCGGCGCAAGCCACCGGGTTACCGCCATAGGTGCCGCCGATCTGCCCGGCGCCGGGGGCGTCCATGATCTCGCTGCGGCCGACCACTGCGGACAGGGGCATGCCGGAAGCAATCGACTTGGCGACTGTCATCAGGTCCGGCACCACGTCAAAGTGCTCCACCGCGAACATCTTGCCAGTCCGGGTGAAACCGGTCTGGACTTCGTCGGCGATCAGCACGATGCCGTGTTTGTCACAGATCTTCCGCAACCCCTGCCAGTAACCCTGCGGCGGGATGTTGAACCCGCCTTCCCCCTGGACCGGTTCGAGGATGATGGCGGCGATATGAGACGGATCGACCTCGGCGATGAAAAAGCGCTCGAAGTAATCGAGATAAGCCTGGCAGCTTTCTTCCTGCGTGGTGTGCAGCTGGCTGCGATACAGGTTGGGGAACGGCACCTTGTAGATTTCCGGGGCATAGGGGCCGAAGCCGTGTTTGTAAGGCTTGACTTTGCTGGTCAGGGACATGGTCAGCAGAGTGCGGCCGTGAAAACCGGACTCGAAGCAGATCACGCCCTGACGGCCGGTATAGGCCCGGGCGATCTTGATGGCGTTCTCCACCGCCTCGGCCCCGCTGTTGACGAACATGGCTTTTTTCTGATGGCTGCCCGGGGTGATTTCGGTGAGCTTTTTGGCCAGTTGGACGTAGGGTTCGTACATGCTCACCATGAAACAGGAGTGCAACAGCCGGTCGGCCTGCTCCTTGATCGCCGCGACCACCGGTGCCGGGCAATGCCCGGCCGTGGTGACGCCGATGCCGGTATAAAAGTCCAGGTAGCGGTTGCCGTCGATATCCTCGATCACCGCCCCTTTGGCTTCCTTGATAAAAATTGGCGCGGCATGGGTGATGCCGGCAGCCACATAGGTTGATTTTTCCTGGAGCAGGGCTTTGCTCCGTTCGCTCGGCGCATGTTTGACTTCTGCCAGTTCGGTGCTGTTCAACATCTCTTTTATCCTCCACGTCAGGGACTGGTTGGGTTGCTGGACCCACCTTAAGAGCAACCCCTGTGCCAGCTCCGACAAGCGAGTGATATTTGCCTGTTTTCCAGGGACTTAAGCGTACCCCACGCACTCATCCCCCTGT